>NBLY01000012.1 GCA_002084665.1 Desulfobacteraceae bacterium 4572_35.2
CCTACTTCTGGCTCAAGCGATGAACGGCATCGACCATAAAAATTGCATTTGCAGGTGGAACAGAAGGGGTAATACCGTGGCCGAGGTTGAAGATAAGACCCGGCCGATCAGCGTTCACATCGAGAATCCGCTGAACCTCTTTTTCGATATACTCGTGGGGTGCGAACAACACTGAGGGATCAAGATTACCTTGAACCGCAACATCATCGCCGAGAATTTCGATATACTCGTGGGGTGCGAACAACACTGAGGGATCAAGATTACCTTGAACCGCAACATCATCGCCGAGAATATCGCGCGCTTTGCCGAGATCGATATGCCAATCAAGGCCGATCACGTCACTACCCGCCTCTTTAACCAATTCAAGCATGGTGCCTGAATTTTTAACAAAGTAGATGATCGGTACATCTTTACGATTCAAGAATGGTTTGCGCGCCCGCCTCAATTTGCATATTGAGATAACGCAGACTCATCTCGGTGATCTTTTCCATCAACGCATGGTAGAGGCTCGGATCGGTGTACATCATCTTCTTGAGTGAAGCAAAGTCTTTACTGCCCTGACCTTCAACCATGTAGCACGCTAAGGTAAACGGTGCGCCACCAAAACCAATAAGGGGAACACGGTCCTCAAAGGCTGTACGCAAACGCTTAATAATGGCAGGAACATAAGAAACCGCTTCAGCCATATTTTCAGGAACAATCAACGCATCAACATCAGCTTGAGTACGAATAGGGTTAGCAAAAACAGGGCCGGGGACAAAATCAAGGGCCATCCCCATTGGCTCGATAGGGGTCAAAATATCGGAAAACAAAATCGCGGCATCGGCATCGAGAATATCGATGGGCTGAATGGTTACCTCTGCGGCGCGCTCAGGATCTTTGCATAGATCGAGAAACGTCCCTTCACCACGTGCGCGAACAGCACGGTATTGTGGTAAATAACGGCCAGCTTGACGCATAAGCCATACAGGGACACGGTCAACAGGTTGGCCCCAACAGGCTTTGATGAAATTGTATTCTGACATAGTGATCAATTCCTTTATCGTTAAGTTGATTTATTTATCTCTGGAATTCTATTTTGCGCTATTTTCAGCCGCTTCTTTTTCCAGCCGCAACCGGGTCTTACGCGGGATGTAGTTACAGAACGGCTCTTCGGCCATGTAGTCACCATACACCGCATCGGCACGGGCACGACAACCGCCACAGACGTTGATAAATTCACACTCGCCGCACTTACCTTTGTATTTTTTAAAATCACGCAAGTCATTAAAGACTTTGGAGTTAAACCACAAATCCTTAAACGGAACTTGCTTGATATTACCTACCGATGAATGGAAATATGAGCAAGGCTTGAGATTACCAAAACAATCAATTAAACAGATACTTTGTGCGGCAATACAGCCTTTGCCGCCACCGGTTGAAAAGGTGAGGCTGCGGCGTTCAAATTCGATCCCTTCAGCTTTGGCCATCTGCGGCACAATGCGGTAGTAGTGTGGCGCACAGGTTGGCCGCATCAACAGCTCATCTTCATTTTTTTCCTGCTCATAGTGCCACGTTAGGATCTCTTCGTAATCATCTTTGGATACCAGCTCATCCATGATCTCTTCACCACGGCCGGTGGGGACTATCATAAACATGTACCATGCGGTGGCTCCGAGCTCTTTGGCCACCCGAAAGGTGTTGGCAATATCGTGTTGGTTTCTTTTAGTGAAGGAGGAGTTGATCAAAAACTTGATGCCGTTGCGAGCTAACGTTGCTGCCGCACGTTTCACCCCTTCAAAGGCTCCGGGACACTGACGGAAATCATCATGGATTTCAGCAGTAGAACCATCGAGGGATAACGATACCATCTTGATATCGGCATCGATCATCTCAGCGCACACCTCATCGGTGACCAATATACCATTGGTGGCGATACACATGCGCAACCCTTTTGAGGTGCCATAACGGGCAATATCAAACAGATCAGGCCGCATCAGGGGCTCGCCGCCAGACAACACCATAACGGGCTTCGACACCTCGCAGATATCATCGATCATCTTATAGGCTTCTTCAGTGGAAAAATCGCCTTTATCAGCGTCCAAATCGGAGGAACAGCGGCAGTGTACGCAACTCAAATTACAGCGACGTGTACTTTCCCAAGCGATCCACTTAGGGATATATTTCTCTTGTTGATCAGCCATGCGGTAGTTCTCCTAACGGATTAAATACAACGTACTATATTAAAACGTGCCGTGGCATACAGGCTATCGCAACATCGCAGTTTAACCCAGATTGTCCGCGCTGACAAGGTGTGCAATTGATTCTGCGATCTGCTCCTGATGGGCGTGGCTGCCATCAATGGTAATGTCCGCATAGCGCCGATGCAATCGTTCTGCGAACAGATCTTCAAATGTCTGGTTTTCAGCGCAGGCAATTCCACGGGTATCAAAGTTATGGATACGGCGACAAATCTCATCAAATGTGACATCGAGAAACACCACCGTAGAGATAGATTTCAAATGGTTCATCGCCTTATCACTGTAGACTGCGCTACCACCTGTGGCAATTACTTGGTGATCAATATTGAGGCGTAAAATCTCCTCCTCTTCGATCTGGCGTAAATTAAGATAACCCGTTTCATCTAAAATTTTTTGCAGCGGTTGCTGACGGTTGATCTGAATCAGGATATCGGTATCAACAAAACCCAGCGACATATGTTTGGCTAAAATGATACCGATGGTACTCTTACCGGCACCCGGCATTCCTATAAGTGTAATATTCGTTTTCATATCTCCCCTTTCATTGAAGGCTCTTCGACAACAGAAGAGCCTACGGGTCACTTTTCTCAAACAAAAACAGCGGTTCCGACAATTATGCCAGAACCGCTGTTTTTATAATGTGACAGCTGTTGCGTTCTTTCTAGTCAAACAACTCGGCAAAGATTGCTGCAACCGTTGTAATATTTTTCGCTTTCCAAGCGTTAGTACCACAGAAGATCAAACCTGGAAGATCAAACCTGTTTCACGGTCACCGCGCTGGGCGCGATCAAGGGCATGGACAATACAGAAACGTTCCTTATCTTTACGATAACTGCATTTTTTCAAGCAACCTGAAGCACAACTTCGATTGTTATCAACATCAAAAGCGCGAATTTGTTCAATATTACCCTTAATCGCACGGCCAGGTAACCCAGCAGGACTCATGATTAGGCCGATATCCTCTTGAGCACAATCGAGATATGCCTGTTTAAAGGCATCATCGGCATCACACTCCTCGGTGCAAACAAAACGACTGGCCATCTGAACCGCATCGGCACCTGATGCTAACGCATATTCTAAATCGGCGCGATCCCACACACCGCCAGCGGCGATAATCGGGATATCTAGTTGCCACGTTTCACGAAAGTACTCTTTAACGCCGCGAACCGTGGCGTACTGATCGTAATCACCGGTGCCAATATTCTCCATCTTTTCACCAAGATGGCCCCCAGCAGTATCAGGATCTTCAACCACCACAGCATCAGGTAAACGGTTGTATGACTTGTGCCATTTGCGCGCAATAAGTTCTGCCGCCCGAACGGATGAAACAATCGGCACCAGCGCCACATCGGGATAATCGACGGTCAAGCCGGGCAAGTTTAGCGGCAAACCCGCTCCAGTAACGAGGATTTTTGCCCCCCCCTCACAACTCGCACGAACAACATCATCGTAATTAGTCACAGCCACCATGCAGTTGGTACCAATCACACCATCAGGTGCAATTTCGTATGCCTTGCGCAATTCCTCTTTCAAGGCCAATAAATCACCTTCAAAGTAGGTATTGCCCTCGCGGCATTCACTATTAAGAACCAGTCCCGCAGTGGCAATCAATCCAATACCACCGTTCTTCGCCACCGCACCGGCAAGCTTAGCGGCTGAAATACGCACACCCATACCACCTTGAATAAGGGGATGAGCAACGGAATGTTTTCCTATTGTTAAAGGCATGAAATTGCTTCCTTATGAATCAATTGAATTAGCAGCTACATAGTTGGTCACTTAAGTTGTGCATGCTACCAGAACCACCTCAATTTTAATGTAATAGTTGTGTAACAATTCCGAATTTGGCTTTACTTTCAGCGCACTAAAATAGCAGTTGTAACTTGTTTTCGTTCGCCGAACAGTGTACACAGTTCTTATGAAGTTTCAGCGTCGCGCCATCAATCCGCTCCTTGCATTTATCGCTATCCAGTTTGCCTGGGTGGTGGTGGTGGTGTTTTGGATCGATTGGTTCCTCGGTAGCCACCGCCGCCTACGTGACATTGCCGAAAAGTATAGCCCAAAACTTTTGCAACCAGGGATCGACTGGGTAATCCTCAGTGAGGGCTTGCTCCTACTCGCCGTTATTTTAGCGGGAGTTTATGTTATTTTTATCTACTGGCGTCGCCAATTGGCACTAAACCGCGAGCAGAAAAATTTTGTGTCACAAGTCACTCACGAGCTCAAATCACCCGTTGCCTCGGTTCGACTGCACCTCGAAACTATCCGCCGTCACCATCCTGAAGCAGAACAACTCGACACCTTTATTGACACCATGTTGGCCGACACCGATCGGCTTAACAATTTAATCAATAAAATGCTCACCGCTAACCGACTGGAGCAAAGTCGCTGGCGCTTAGCGCTGCGCCCTCATGATCTGTCACAGTTTTTAACCGACTACCTCTATCGCTGGCGCAACACTCAAGACAACACAATTGAGCTTACCACCAAGATCGTGGCCGATATTCACGCAAAAATCGAACCCGACACCTTCGACATGATTTTACGCAACCTGCTTGAGAATGCGGTTCTCTATTCTAATCCACCCGTTAAAATTGATATCGAGCTCACAGCATCGCGCGGTTATTGCCAACTTTACATTCGCGATAACGGCTGCGGAATTGCGGCCAGCGATCGCCACAAGGTGTTCCGACTCTTTTACCGGCCACAGCGCGCTGATAGCCACATCAAAGGTTCAGGACTCGGCTTGTTTATCGTTCGCGCTCTAGTAAAACGCCACAAAGGACAGATCACTTTGCACAGCAATGGCATCAATCAAGGCACTACGTTTTACATCACCTTACCTCAAATTATGGAGCAATAATCATGACTGAGGACAGTCCAGCCATTCTCCTTGTTGAAGATGAGCAGCACATCGCCCAAGGTTTAATTTTCAACCTCCAACAAGAGGGCTATCAGGTGATCCATACCGTTACTGCCGAAGTTGCATTAGCGCGCCTTGAGCACTACCAGTTCTCACTGGCGATTCTCGATCGTATGCTGCCGGGCAAAATGGATGGCCTTGAGCTGTGCCGCCACATTCGCACCATCGATTCACAACTACCAATTTTAATGCTGACTGCCATGAACCGTGATCAAGATCGCATCAAAGGATTAGAAAATGGCGCAGATGATTACATTGCCAAACCTTTTGTCTTGGATGAGTTATTGCTGCGCGTTGCCGGCATGTTGCGCCGCTCAAGTTGGTATCGCCCTGTTTTGAGCGAAAAAGACCATTACGATTTTGGCCCTTACACCATCAACCTCAAAACAGGTGAAGTTACCGGTGCGCAGCTGCCTATTCAGCTCACCGAATTAGAGATAAAAATGCTGCGGGTATTTTTTAGTCACGAAGGGGAAACGCTTTCACGCGCGTTTTTGCTCCAATCGGTATGGGAGATTGACCCCGACACCGAAACTCGCACCCTCGACAATTTCATCGTTCGGCTGCGCAAATATTTTGAACCCAACCCATCGCAACCGCTACATTTTACCACCGTACGTGGACAGGGCTACTGCTTTCACCGCCATCCCACATAAAAAAATAGACTCTTTTTTATTGCATCAACGGCAACGAACAGCGATAATTCGAAAATTCACACAGCGTTCTATTTTAGCTACTATTATATTTTATGTAATTCTAAAGGAGAAACACAGATGAAAGCGGTATTACTTGATGAATTTGGCGGTGTTGACGTATTAAAAGTCGGCGAAATCGACAAGCCTTCTCCGAAGGCCAATGAAGTTCTCATCAAAGTTGTGGCGACCAGCATCAACCGCCCTGACCTCGTTCAGCGTGCCGGCAACTACCCTGCCCCAGCTGGCGACTCTGAAATTCTCGGCCTTGAAGTTTCTGGCGTTATTGAGGAACTCGGTAGCGATGCCAAAGGTTGGAGCGTTGGCGACCGTGTTATCGCTCTGGTTGGTGGCGGCGGTTACGCTGAATATGCGGTAGCTTACGACACCCATGTTATGCCATTGCCCGAAAGCATGAGCTTTGAAGAGGGTGCTTGCGTATGCGAAAGTTATATCACCGCATTCCTCAACGTCTTTATGATTGGCGGCCTTGAAGATGGTCAAACAGCAATCTTCCACGGCGGCGGCGGTGGTGTTAATACCGCAGCCATCCAATTGTCTAAAGCACTCACTCCCAGTGCTAAAATGGTGATCACAGCTAACCCAGCAAAAATTGAGCGAGTTAAAGCTCTCGGTGCTGATCTGGTCATTGACTACACCCAAACTCCAGACTTCTCTGGAGCTATCAAAGAGTTTACTAGCAAAAAAGGGGTTGATGTAATTCTTGACCACGTTGGCGCTAAATATCTCGGACCGAACATGAAGTCACTCGGCTACAAAGGCAAGCTGGTCATTATCGGTATCATCAGCGGCATTAAAGCGGAGCTTAATCTGGCCTTGATGATGGTTAAACGTCAGCAGATTATCGGTTCAGTTCTGCGCTCACGCCCTGTCGCCGAAAAGGGTGACATCATCGCTGAGTTTACCCAGCGCGCTCTACCTAAATTTGCCGATCGTAGCATCGTGCCGATCATCGAAAAGGTGTTCACTATTGATGAGGTTGTTCAAGCACATCAAATGATGGAAGAGGATCAGCACTTCGGTAAGATCGTTATGAAGATCGGTGAAGTATAGATCCTCGTTTCAGTTATTGTTGCAATAAAAAAGCGCCAGCCACTACAACAGTGGCTGGCGCTTTTTATTTAATCATCATCCGCTAAAGACTCGCGGGTGTCATACCGTTTGGCAGCAGCAACCACAGCTGGCCCCGCTGCTTCATCTGTTTGGCGTAACGTCCAGCAGCATCACCAACGCCCCAAAATAGATCCACTCGACCGCGACCCTTTATTGCTCCTCCCGTATCTTGCGCAACCATCAACCGTTGCAATGGCTTACTACTATTCGGCCACGTGGCGGACAAAAATACGGGTGCACCAAGAGGAATAAAGCGCGGATCAACAGCAATGCTGCGCTGCGCGGTAAGCGCAACACCGAGGGCACCTGACGGCATATGGGTATCCATCTCTAGTGAACGAAAAAAAACATAGCTCGGGTTTTCACTGAGCAATTGCTGTAACTGCCGTGGATGTTTGCGCCACCATTGATTAATATCTGGAGTCGGCTCACCGCGCTCTAACAGCAACTTGCCAATGGAGCGATACGGGTGACCATTCTGATCGGCATAATTGATCATCACCTGAGAACCATCATCGAGATTAATGCGACCAGAACCCTGTATTTGAAGAAAATACAAGGCGACAGGATCGCGCAGCCAAAACAGTTCACTGCCAAGCAGAGGTTGTTTTAGCCCATCAATTTCATCGCGACTCCAATAGGGTACAATCCGATTCCCTTCGAGCCTACCACGCAAACGATAGTGACCAAGTTCAGGATAAACAGCAGAAACATCAATTGCCAGCAGATCATCAGGTTTACCATAAATAGGATAGCAATATTCATCACTGGCCTGGCGACGACCCTCCAGGTCGGGGACATAATAGCCAGTAATTAACCCATCATTACCACCATCATCATTGAAAACTTGCCATGGAGCAAAGTGATGCTGAAAAAAATTGCGCGCAGCGCGCTTATTATCACCAACATTGTCGGCAACACGACAAACGCTCTGCCAATCTGAACGATATTTCAACGCAACACAGCTGGCTCGAAAAGCAGCCAGGGAGTGGCGCGGATCGTCTGCGAGCCAACCGGGCAGATCCAGCCACTCAACACGTTGAAACGCTGACTTTTTAACCACTTCAACTGGCGGCTCAATGACCTCAATGATCGGTTCAACTGGAGACAAAATAGGCTGAGGAGTACAACCCACGGTCGCAGTGCAACAATACGCCACGCTGAGCAGCACAAGAACAAACTTCAGCTGTTGACCGACACCGACAGACCCTATCTTGGTAAAATTTGGCATAAAAGTTCCTTTACAAAAACACGACTAAATTATGAGTGTAACTTCAGCTAACAAACTGGCACTCACCAGCCCCTATCCCCCTCGCTTGTTCACTTACACAACACCGTTCACCAAAACAGATCGCGCTTAAAAATTGATCACCAACTGAATTTTATCGATAGCAATAGCGCCCGCTGAGTATCACAAAGTTGTTGTTCACTTTAACAACGTTTCAACAGCACCCTCAACAGCATTAATACGTTGATTTCAACAGCACCCTCAACAGCATTAATACGTTGACAAACTTCATTAGTCTTGACTTCACTACGATCTAAAATCTCGCTGAGATCATTGTAGTATTGTTCAAGGTCGCCACCATCGAAACCTGTCAGGACCAACTGAAATTGAAATAATCGTCACAAATACTCAACAAAAAACTCTAAACGCTTTTCTCGACAAAAAAGCTGTAAAAAACAGCTGTTTTGTTTTCACGCACAAATTGCCATGTTATAATTTGGGCTAAAATTCACGCTGATATTCAATACATTTAAGGAGTTCACGATGCCCAACGATCAACGAGTCAGCACCGGCTTTCCCGACATTGACAACATTCTTGACGGACTACGTATTGGCGACAATGTGGTATGGAAAGTTGACCGCATTGAGGATTATCAACATTTTGTCACGCCATTTGTCGATGAAGCCTTAAAAAACAATAAAGATGTCGTCTATATGCGCTTCGGTCAACATGAACCACTGCTATCTGAACGTGACGGCATCACTATCTATGAACTAGATGCCTATTGCGGCTTTGAAGCCTTTGCCACCCGAGTTCACCAGATCATTACCGATGAAGGTGTCGGAACTTTTTATGTGTTCGATTGTTTAACAGACATCCTATCGGCATGGGCAACGGACCGCATGCTCGGTAATTTTTTTCGCATCACCAGCTTATCGCTCAAATCAGTAGCCAAAATCTTAAAAACAACCCAACTATTACTCAATATCCCCTATGAAGAGGGGCAACTTCAATTCCAACCGATCAAGGTTTGGCAACGCCATTCACCGACCATGTTTTTACCTCACATTCGCCACAACGATCACTTTGTTCCGGTAACCAACAGCTGTGAAGCCACCGATATGTTGCGCAAACGGCGCGTATCTACGCCGAGCCGCCACCTTGACCATTGGCATCACCTGTTTATGCGTGCTGAAACGTTACTTGAAAACAACCCAAGCGATGCTGAAAAAGATGAAATGGTTCGCGAGTTGTGCCGCCATATCATCGGTCGCGAGCCACGTGTGCTTCAATTAGCGCAAAAATATTTTAGCCTCGAAGGTCTATTAAAAATAAAATCACGCATTATTGGCACCGGTTATATCGGCGGTAAATCCGTCGGCATGTTGCTGGCGCGTAAAATTCTCCAACACGATGAACAACGCAATTGGGATAAAAACCTCGAACACCATGATTCATTTTATGTTGGCTCAGATGTCTACTTCTCCTACCTGATCCATAACGGTTGGTGGAAACTGTTCATGGAGCAAAAAACAGATGAGGGCTACTATCGCTGCGGTGCTGAACTGCACGACAAACTGTTGCATGGTGAATTTTCAGAAGACACCAAAACTGAATTAAAGAAAATGCTCGACTACTATGGCCAATACCCCATCATCATCCGCTCAAGTAGTCTCTTAGAGGATAGTTTCGGCAACGCTTTTGCCGGCAAGTACGACAGCTTTTTCTGTGTCAATCAAGGCTCGCCGGAGCAACGCTATGAACAACTTGAGCACGCCATACGACGGGTTTTTGCCAGTGCCATGAGTGGAGATGCGCTTATCTATCGTAAACAGCGCGGATTGGATAAAAAAGAGGAGCAGATGGCGCTACTCATTATGCGCGTATCAGGTTCCTACCGTGGTAAATACTACTTCCCTGAACTCGCTGGTGTTGGCGTTTCACACAACACTTTTGTTTGGGACAAGGAGATGGATCCAACGGCGGGGATGTTGCGATTGGTGCTCGGCATGGGAACACGAGCTGTCGATCGGGTCGAGGGAGATTATCCGCGCATTGTCGCCCTGGACTACCCACTGAAAAAACCTTACGCTGGCTTTGATGATGCACGTCGTTTTGCTCAACGTGATGTCGACCTACTCAATATCACTGACAATGAACTCCAAACAATATCACTGCTACAACTCAATCGTGAGATTGACGATATTCCGATGGAGAAATATGCCGTTCGTGATTACGAAACCATGCAACTCATGGAGAAACGCAGCAGCAGCAACAACAGACAGGATGCCTGGCTGCTAAACTTTGACAAGCTGCTGTCTGAAACACCCTTTAGTACCATGATGCAGCAAATATTAAAGACCCTCGAGAAGGCTTACGACTACCCCATTGATATTGAATTCACCGTTAACATGGTTGATGGACAGCCAAAAATCAATATTGTTCAATGTCGACCACTGCAAACCCAAGGCCATGACAAACGAGTCAACCTGCCTAAAAATATCAACAACTCTGAGTTATTTCTTTCAACCAAGAGCAACTTTATGGGCGGTAACGTCTCGCATAAACTCAATTGGCTGATATGGGTTGAACCAAAAGAGTACGTCAAGCTTTCAACCAGCGCAAAACATGACATTGCCAGACTCATTGGCCGCATCAATAGACGGGTCTGCGACCGCCAAGACAACCAAACACTACTCATGGGCCCAGGCCGTTGGGGGACATCGACACCAGAACTGGGCGTACCGATTAGCTTTGCCGAAATCAGCAACATCACCGCCTTATGTGAAGTGGCATTCACAACCGGCGGACTAATGCCCGAACTATCGTTTGGCTCGCACTTTTTTCAAGATTTAGTCGAAACGGATATCTTTTATTTAGCCCTGTTTCCAGAAAAGAAAGGGATCCATTTTGATAAAGAGTGGCTCGACCAGCAACGAAACAGTCTCGAAGGGATCTTACCCTCGTATTCCAAATATAAACGGGTAGTGAAAGTGATCAAACTTGAGCAACCGCTGCAGTTGATGTCTGACATCATCAGCCAAAAACTGATCTGCCTCTACAAGCACGACGACTAAACAAGCACACATCTTCAAGACACAAAAAAGCCCGGCAAAACCGGGCTTTTTTGTATTCACATTGCAGCCAACAGGTCTTAAATAATACCCATTGCCACCATTGCCTTAGCAACCTTAATAAAACCAGCGCAGTTTGCACCGTTAACATAGTTACCAGGAGTACCAAACTCTTCAGCAGTTTCGTAGCAAGACTGATGAATATTTTTCATGATTCTCTGCAGACGCTCTTCGGTGTAATCGAAAGTCCAAGAATCGCGGCTCGCATTTTGTTGCATCTCAAGAGCTGAGGTTGCTACACCACCAGCATTCGCTGCTTTACCTGGGCCGTATGCGATATTAGCGTCCAAGAAGATTTTAACACCTTCAGGTGTTGTTGGCATGTTTGCACCCTCACCAACGGCGATACAACCATTCTCAACCAACATCTTAGCATCTTTACCGTTGATCTCATTTTGGGTCGCAGATGGCATAGCCACGTCGCAAGGGATCTCCCAAATATTACCACCAGCAACATACTTGGCATCTTTGTGATAATTGACATAATCACTGATACGACGACGCTCGATCTCTTTAAGCTGCTTAACAAGATCAAGATCGATACCATTTTCATGATAGATGTAACCGTTTGAGTCAGAACTCGCAACCACTTTACCACCGAGCTGAACGATCTTCTCAGTGGTGTAAATTGAAACGTTACCTGAACCTGAAACAACACATTTTTTACCTTCGAAGCTGTCGTTACGAACCTTAAGCATCTCGTCAACGAAGAATACTGCACCATAACCCGTTGCCTCAGTACGAACCAAAGAACCACCCCAAGACAAACCTTTGCCAGTCAGCACGCCAGCTTCCCAACGGTTGGTAATACGCTTGTATTGACCAAAGAGATAACCGATTTCACGACCACCAACACCGATGTCGCCAGCAGGTACGTCGGTATGCTCGCCAATGTGACGATAAAGTTCAGTCATAAAGCTTTGGCAAAAACGCATCACTTCGCCGTCTGAACGACCTTTAGGATCAAAATCAGAACCACCCTTACCGCCACCGATAGGTAGGCCAGTCAAAGCATTCTTAAAAACCTGCTCAAAACCGAGGAATTTAACAATACCAAGATAAACAGAAGGGTGAAAACGCAGACCACCTTTATAAGGACCTAAGGCACTATTGAACTCAACACGGAAACCACGATTGATCTGTACCTGGTTTTGATCATCTACCCAGGGCACACGGAAAATGATTTGGCGCTCTGGCTCACAAATGCGTTGGATAATTTTCTGATGAGCAAACTCAGGGTACTTAACCAAAACGGGACCAAGAGACTCCAGCACTTCAAGTACTGCTTGATGGAACTCCACCTCGCCAGGGTTACGATTTAGGACTTCTTGATAAATAGGGGCAACTTTTTCATCAATAACAGGTGACATGAGACTCTCCTTTTAACTATTTCAAATAGATGATTTATATGTCAGCAAAAAACTCCTTCATTGCAACCAACTGCAACGAACTAATTAGACATAGAAACGAAAGCACCACAAGGGAGCACAAAACATGCCAAAAACGCCACCATCGACAATCTTATACGCCAACGCCCTGTTGTTTAAATACTTTTTTCGATTACCACAACAAATCAACACCAGCAAAAAAAGGCAACACCTCACCCAAACCACAGCAGTAAGTACTCAACAGAGAACATCACACACTCACTGAGTAGGGACTCACATCATATCAACAGGATCAACATCAACCACTAGAGTTAGCCGCACGCCGAGATCACTTTTCCATTGCGGCGCATACAAAAGCAAACGCCGCAACGCTGTACGCTGTTGAGCCTTAAGGAGAATCTGCATCCGATAGCGATTACGCAAGCGAAACAACGGACACGGGGCAGGCCCCAACACTTCGATATCGCCACAGATCTTCGCCTGCAACCCTAACGCACCAACCAACAGCTCAGCCGCACGCTCAACTTCATAACGATCGAGACCAGACAGAACCAAGTTAACCAAATAGCCAAAAGGGGGATAAAACAACAGCTGACGCAATGGCAACTCCTGCTTAGCAAAACGGAGATAATCGTGATCGATCGCACACTGCAACACGGGATTATCAACAGAGTAGGTCTGAACCACCACCCGCCCAGGCAGCTCAGCACGTCCTGCGCGGCCAGCAACTTGAGCCAACAATGAAAAACTACGCTCTGCAGAACGGAAATCGGGAAAGTTCAATGCGGCATCGGTATCAACAACACCGACAAGAGTTACGCCAGCAAAATCATGCCCTTTGGCAATCATCTGGGTGCCGACCAAAATATCAACATCACGTTGTTCCATCCGCCCAACGAGAACTTGTTGAGCATTTTTTGCCGAGGTGGTATCACGATCCATCCGCTCAATTCGCGCCTCGGGATACAGCAATTGCAACTCCTCTGCCAACCTCTCGGTGCCCATCCCCTCAGGATCCATGGCCGCACCACCACACTGCGGACACTCATCAGCTGGCGGCTGATGGTAATCGCAATAGTGGCAGCGCAACTGACCAACTTTTCGATGCCAGGTCAAAGTGATTTCACAATTGGGACAGCGATAACTAGCACCACAATCACCACAAAGCAGAAACGGTGAGTAACCACGGCGATTAAGCAACAGCAAGCATTGCTGCTGCTGCTCCAGAGTAGCAGTGATAGCATCGCGCAACTCCTCAGACAGGCCACCCTCCACTTCGGCATTTTTCATATCGACAAGGGTAACTTCAGGGAGCGGTCGCTTACCTACGCGCTCCGTTAACGACAACGGACTCAACAACTGCTGCTGCGAGCGCTGCCAGCTCCCCAACGAAGGCGTTGCACTGCCCAACACCACCGGAACACCCTCCATCTGCCCACGCATAAGGGCCAGATCACGCCCCTGATAACGAAAGCCCTCGCTCTGCTTGTAGCTATCGTCATGTTCCTCATCGACAACAATGATCCCTAATCGTGCCAGTGGAGCAAACACCGCCGAACGCGCGCCAATGACAATATCAACCTCATTGCGAACAATTGCGCGCCACATATCGAAACGCTCAGCGGCCGACATCCCCGAATGAAGCACACCGACACGAACATGTTGTTGCTCAAAACGCGAGCGAAAACGTCCAACAAGCTGTGGAGTTAGAGCAATCTCTGGCACCAACACCAACGCCTGTTTTTCGCCAGCCAACACCGTGCGGATCGACTGCAAATAAACTTCGGTCTTGCCACTACCCGTTACGCCATGCAACAAAAACGGTTTAAATTGGTCATCAGTTACGGCAAGCGAGATCTGCTCAACCGCCTCAGCCTGCTCCTCATTAAGAGACCAATCTTGATCGGCAACGGCCTCGATACCAACAAACGGATCACGCTGACTCTCTTGCTGCTCACAGCGGATCAAGTCAAGTGCTTCTAAGCGTTGCAACACGACATAAGGAGTAGGAAATTGTTGACGTAACTCATCTAAACAGATTGGCCCACGGGCCTCAATCCATTGCAAAATTTGTTTTTGCGCCGAGCCACGCACGGTCAATTGAGTTGAAGTACGGGAATAAACACGAACGTGCTTAACCTTTGGGGCTGCGGTCAATGAACCCAACCCGGCTGGCAATGCTGTTTTGAGTGCCAACCCCAAAGGAAAAGCATAATAAGCACTGGCACGACGAATAAACGTCAACAGATCAAACTGCAGAAGCGGCATGCTATCAAGAATTTCGGCGACAGGTTTCAGTTTGGCAACATCATCAATATCGAGATTCTCCAACACCACCCCCACAGCAAAACGTCTGCCAAGGGGGACACGAACTCGACATCCAACCAGCACAGTATCAACTAATGATTCGGGAACTAAATAGTGCAGCGGCTTAGGTAGCGGCGCCAGAACAGAAACAACAACAACTTGAGACACAGATCCACCCTAATTTTCAAGGATATCAACGACGCATAGCGCAGATTGATTAGATAATAGATTGCCGCATTAAATGAGCTACAAACTACACATTTGCTTGCGCTGCGACCGAAGCCAAATAACGATGCAAACCATCGAGCTCGGCCATCAACTGCTTAAAATCAGTTCCATCAAGACTCTGCGCGCCATCACACAACGCCCGCGCTGGGTCGTGATGCACCTCAACCATTAAACCATGCGCGCCAGCAACCAGCGCTGACTTTGCCATCACCGGCACTAACGACCGCACCCCAGTTGCATGACTAGGATCGACAATAATTGGCAAGTGACTCAACTGGCGCACCAAGGGAATAACGCTGAGATCAAGAGTATTACGGGTGGCACGTTCAAAGGTACGAATGCCACGCTCACACAAAATCACCTGCGAGTTGCCCTCGGCGAGAATATATTCAGCAGCAGCCAAAAACTCCTCAATTGTCGCGCTCATACCACGCTTTAACAATACGGGGTATTTAAGCTTGCCGACCTCTTTCAGCAGATCGAAGTTTTGCATATTACGCGCACCAATCTGCAACAGATCGGCATAGCGGCAAACATCGTCAAGCTGGCCAATACGCATCACCTCGGTCACAACAGGCATCTGCACCGCATCACCTGCTTGGCGAAGCAACTTCAGCCCTTCAACACCCAGCCCCTGAAAAGAGTGCGGTCCAGTACGCGGCTTAAAAGCTCCACCGCGAAGAATCTGCGCTCCGGCTTGCTTTACAGCTTCGGCACTGGCCATCATCTGCATTTCGCTCTCAATCGAACACGGCCCCGCCATCATCACAGGTGCATGACCGTCGCCAACACTTACCGCCCCCACCTTAACCACGGTCGGCTGCGGATGAAAATCACGTGAAACCAACTTATAGGGCTTGCTCACATGAATCACTTCGCGCACCCCCGACAGATTGCGAATGGTTGCATCATCGACATAGCCCTGATTGCCAAGAACGCCAATCGCCGTACGTTCACTGCCAGGGATCGGCTCTGGCCGCAAACCCATCTCACAAACGGCCAACTTAACTTGTTCAACATCACAATCTTGAGCACTATGATCCATTACAATAAGCATAAATTGATCCTCCCTTAATATAAAAATAAACCGTAATATCTATTAAATTCACAACACCCCACATTAACGATGACACCAAACGAATTCAAGATTTTTCACCATTTAAACATCTAAATATTCACACACCCTCACACCCTCAAATCCGCACAGCCAACGTCACCACTCCACACCTAATTAAGTACTTACGCTACAGAAAAGAAGCGACAATGCGAACTCATTGCCTTTCGCAAAAGTCCATGTTACTGTCCCGCCTGATTCTAGGTGACTGTCGAGCTTAGCAAGAATCTACTGCGAAATGGTCTGATCGGTGCAATTCGCCAAGTCCGACAGTGTCCTAGCATAGTCCATTATAACTACTTTTCGAGCATGCCAACCGATCCACTGTTCAAACGGAATTAACATCATGACACAACGCACAATACAAATCCTTTCACCTACCTTCATTGACTCAGCAACCCTCCCTGCAAGTCAAGACCTCAACCTGCTCTTTCCAACAGTTCAACCATTGGCACTAGAGATCGGTTGCGGCATTGGTGACTTTATTATTCAACGTGCAACCCAGCAACCTACAACCAACTTTCTTGCTATCGACATTTACAACAAGGGTTGCTACAAAACCTGCCGCCGTGTTGACGAAAGTGGACTAACCAATGTTCGCGTAATACGCATGGAAGCACGCTACCTGCTGAGCCATTTTGGTTTTGCCGACATGTTGACAGCAATTTATATCAATTGCCCCGATCCGTGGCCGAAGAAGCGCCACCTGAATCGACGCTTGGTCAACCACACTTTTTTGACGCAATTGCTTTACTATATTAAACCATCTGGCGATCTCTACTTTATTACCGACGTTGCCGACTATGCTCAACAGGTCGCAGAATTTTTCTCAACAATTGACGGTTACAGCAATCAATTAGCAGCCCCCTACACTCTTGAACTTGCTGAATATCCGCAATCAAAATATATGCGTCGTTTTTTAGACCAAGAACTACCTATCCATTTTCAACATCAGCAACGCCAAGCTGATTTCGTTCTTGCAACAGAAAAAGTCCCGGCAATTGAGATGGGTTTTCGCAACCGACACACTCTGGAGGGATAATGAGACCCTATCTAACGCGTGCATTTGCAGGAACCCAAGGAACCGTTAAAGACACACCTGAGGATTTCATCGTCGAAGAGATTCCCGCTTACGAACCATGCGGCGCAGGTGAACATCTATTTCTACGTGTTGAAAAACAGGGGATGAGCACTTTTGCCATGATGCAACGGATCGCCTGCGCCCTCGGCATCAAAGAAAAAGAGCTCGGCTACGCCGGTCTAAAAGATGCCCAAGCGGTCACGCGCCAATGGATCTCACTGCCTCAAGTTGAACAGACAAAAATCGATACACTCGACCTTGAAGGGATCACTATCCTCACCAGTAGTCAGCACACCAACAAGTTACGCCTTGGCCACCTGCGCGGCAACCGCTTCCACATCCGTATTCACAACGTGGTAGAAGATGCCGAACAACGCGCCCTAGATATCATTCACGTTCTTGAGCACACTGGCGTACCCAATTTTTTTGGCGAGCAACGCTACGGCTCACTGGCCAGTAACCACCTCATTGGCCGAGCGATCCTTCAGGAAGACTTCAGGCGCGCGGCGGAGTTAATCATTGGTGATCCTGATAAAATCTCCAACGACCGCTGGCACATGGCCGCAACAGCTTACGCACAAGGGGACACCGAAGGCGCACTAGCCGCCTTACCCGGACGCTTTCGTGACGAGCGCCGCCTACTGCACACCCTACTGCGCGGCAAAGGTCATCGTCAAGCAGTTCTAGCCCTACCACGAAAGCTATTGCGCCTCTATCTATCTGCCTACCAATCACATCTATTCGACTCACAGGTTGCAATGCGCCTCGATTCCATCGACACCATTTGGCCCGGTGACATCGCCTACATCCACAACAAGGGGGCTTGCTTCCGCGTTGAAAACCCCGAAACCGAACAAATTCGAGCGGATCGCCTTGAGATCAGCCCTTCAGGTTTACTGCCAGGGCACAAGGCGATGATTGCCGCCGACCATGCTGGTGTCATTGAGCAGTCGATCCTCGATAAAGAGAATCTCGACAGCAGTGCCTTCACCAAACTGACAGGACTTAAATTGAGCGGCGAACGCCGTCCACTACGAGTACCTGTTGAACAGATTCGATGCCACAGCCACAAGAAGAACAATGAGACATCACTTGAACTTAGCTTTGCCCTGCCAGCAGGGTGTTTTGCAACAACGGTACTTCATGAAATAATGAAAAACTCAATGCAATAAAACAAGGGGACCTTCCTGCCTCAAATTAATAACAAAAACTAACTGTTATATTTTCACGATCAACCGTATACGCCTTAATTCCCCCAGTTCGCGACCTTTAAATAACTTTATAGCAGTTATTCGCACTTAACGACTTGACAGTTATAAAACAACATTCTATATTTCAATAAAGGGTTATTCGATAGGTAGCACGCATGGTGACTACGTGCGAATAATTAACAACCGATAAAAGCAACATTTTTAAATGAAGGTTCAACAAAGCAGTGGCATGTGTTTACTTTTTACTTACAGCTTATTTCGCAATATTTACAACATTTACCATCCGCACTTGACAAGAGAAAAACAATTCTATACATAGGCCCACAGTCGTTCATTTAAATTATCGGTAACACGCATTCGGGGAACATAAAATGCCCGCCAAAAAAGACAAATCAGAATACATCATTCAAGCCGTATCGCATGCTTTGGACTTGTTAGAGCAATTCCACAACGATGTCGATGAACTCGGCGTCACCGAGTTGAGCAAACGGCTTAAACTCCATAAAAATAACGTATTCAGATTGCTTGCTACGTTAGAATCTCGTGGCTATATTGAGCAGAACAAGGCAACAGAAAACTACCGCCTTGGACTAAAGTCACTGGAACTCGGTCAAACCTTTATCAAACAAATGGGGTTGCTGCGCCAAGCAAAACTCACTCTAGAACAACTGGTTCAGGAATGTAATGAAACGGCCTATGTTGCGATTTTCAAAGAAAACCACGTCGTTTACCTTGATGTTGTCGAAACGGACATGACGGTTCGTGTTGTTTCACGAGTTGGTTCACGATTACCCGCTTACTGTACAGCAGCTGGCAAGGTTCACCTTGCCAACCTTTCCGAGGAAGAGCTGGACACCTCGCTGCCAAAGAAACTTGAAGAATTCACCCCTAACACCCACACCACGCGTTCGGTCCTCAAAGAGGAGCTCGCAGGTGTGCTTAAGCAGGGATATGCCCTCGACAACGAAGAAATGGACCCCGGCGTGCGCTGCATCGCTGCACCGATTCGTGATTATACTCGTCGTATTGTCGGTGCAATTAGCCTTTCAGGACCATCTATGCGTTTCACAACCGAGCGGATGGAAAAAGATCTCACCCCGTTAGTTATTGAAGCGGCGGCAACCCTATCAACGCGCTTAGGCTATCGTCAGTAAGCTAGTTTAAAATTTCATGAATAAAAAAGGCTTACGAATAACCGTAAGCCTTTTTTATCGCCACAATCTTCACCACTAACCAAAGGAGACTGTCGAGCTTAGCAAGAATCTACTACGAAATCGTCTGATTGGTGCATATCTCCTCACATTTTCGACAAATAGGCGCACTATTCGCTCTCGAATGGTCGAAAATCTGGTCTCAAGCCAGCTATTTCTCGCTACGGCTCATCAAGCCCGACGGCCCGCTAGACACAACCCCCGATAAACTTCATCAATTCTCAAGCCAGCTATTTCTCGCTACGGCTCATCAAGCCCGACGGCCCGCTAGACACAACCCCCGATAAACTTCATCAATCTGATGCTGTAACTCCAAAATACTTTTTGAATTATCTATCACATAATCTGCACGTCGTGCCTTTTCATGTTGTGACATCTGAGAATCGACTCGTCTCTTGGCCGTAGTTGCATCACATTGATCACGCTGCTGCAAGCGTTTAAGCTGAACAACTGAATCAACAATCACCGCCAACACCTTATCAACTCGAGATTCAGCACCCGCTTCATAAAGAAGCGGTGCTTCATACACCACTAACCCACCCGTTGATTGTTGTTTTTCAACTGCCTGAGCTAAACGTTGTTGCGCCAACAAGGCAATAGCTGGATGCATCACCTTCTCTAAATCTTTTCTGGCAACAGGATCACTAAAAACCATATCAGCCAACTTCTGTCGGTTTAACGTCCCACCTTCATTTAGTATCTCGGCACCAAAACGTTGCACCAACTTTAACAATACTGGGCTTCCCGGCACAACAAGCTGGCGCGACAACTCATCGGCACTGACCACTATTGCACCTTTTTCAGCTAACATTTTAGTGACAGTACTCTTTCCCGTCGCAATACCACCTGTAACACCCAATATCATAACTAACTCCATAGCTAACTTACTAAAACTAGGGGGGTTATCCAACCCTAGCAGTGATTGACATCACACTTGAACCATGATAGCGTTTATTGTTCTGCTAGATGATCACATCTAAACAGTCTACCAACTTCAATTCACTATTACCAATATTCGCTCAAGGAGAACCGATGAAACACGAACAGTCTAACACCTATTTTTCTCAGGCTAAACAGGTTATCCCCGGTGGAGTTAACAGCCCCGTTCGTGCCTTTACGTCCGTTGGTTGCAATCCACTTTTCATCGAAAAATCAGCCGGTTCGCGCATCTACGATGCCGACAACCAATCCTATATCGACTATGTTGGCTCGTGGGGCCCAATGATCTTGGGTCACTGTCATCCAAAAGTGGTTGAGGCCATTCAAAATGCAGCCAGTTGCGGTGCATCATTTGGCGCACCAACCTATAAAGAGATTGAGCTCGCTAACTTGGTCTGCGAAGCGTATCCAAACATTGAAAAGGTGCGCATGGTTTCCTCTGGCACTGAAGCAACCATGAGTGCAATCCGTCTCGCTCGCGGCTGCACGGGCCGAGATAAGATCCTTAAATTTAACGGTTGCTACCACGGCCATGCAGATTCTTTACTTGTTAAAGCTGGCAGTGGCGCGGCAACATTTGGTGTCCCGACCTCTCCTGGAATTCCAGCAGAGGTGGCGAAATATACCCTTACAGCGACATACAATGACCTCGTCGACGTAAAATCCATTGTTGCCCTCAATAAAGATGAGATCGCCTGCATCATCCTTGAGCCGATCGCTGGCAACATGGGCTGCGTTCCACCGGCGACGGGTTTCCTCCAAGGGCTGCGCGACCTCTGTACCGCTGAGGGAATTGTATTAATTGTCGACGAAGTGATGACAGGATTTCGTGTCGCCTACGGCGGTGCTCAGGAACGTTTTAACGTTCGTGGCGACCTCGTCTGCTTAGGCAAGATAATCGGTGGCGGATTACCCGTTGGCGCTTTTGGTGGCAAAAAAGAACTGATGGATCAACTTTCACCCGAAGGTGGCGTCTATCAAGCTGGAACCCTCTCAGGCAACCCACTTGCAATGAGTGCAGGGATTGCTACACTAAAGCTTCTGAAAGAGGAGGGTTTTTACCAACAGATTGAGGAGAAAAGTGCATTTCTCGAAGCTGGACTTGCACTGACCAGCGACACAGAAGCCTTCAGTCGCTATTTCCGCTCAATGCTTGACTCAGGAATCAATTTAGCACCGTCTCAGTTTGAAGCTGGTTTTATGAGTATCGCTCATAGCCAAGAGGATCTCGAACAAACCATTGAAGCGGCAGCAAGAGCACTTACCGGCCTATAACGCTACTCAGTGTTTCTCGTGGTGTCTGTGGGCCACCTGACCATAGACACCACCTTTATCGAGAATTTATTTACGAATACATACATTCTTAACTCAAATGATTTGACATAACCCTTTTGATTCAAACCTAAGTCAACGGATCACCCAACGGTGCATTGGCACAGGTTAAAGCCTATAGAGGCCCCATGAAAACAACTCTCGATCAGACTGTTGAAAACGCATTAATTGGCTTTGCCAAGCTGTTAAAGAGTGTCAGCTATTATCCTGACGGACACCCCTCGCTCAATGGGGCAATCAATCAATCATTAGAGCTATTTTCAGCGGTAACATCTCGCGAGCAAACAGCCCTCACCTTAACGGTTTCACGTCAAGGCTTCTTATTCAAAGAAACGCTGCTCTCTTTTAAGAGCCCGCTACCTAAGGCTCTAGCCGAGCGCTTATTTTTCCATAAGATTAAAACCATTACAATTTTGCCCGATCTCATTGATCGCCACCTGCTTACTTTCGCTCGAACCCTATGCAGTGAGCCCGTAGCCGTTACAGCTCGGGGGGGGATCCATGAGATCTTAGACCAACAACGGGTATCAACGATTGCGGTGAACGAACTGAATCTTACCTCAATTCTCAATCGTAAAAAGATTCTTGAACAACACGGTGATGGTGACGACAAAAACCAACCCGGTGCCTCAGCTAAATCAAATTCGAGCCCTGAACTTTCTGCGCAAGAAATTTCATTAAATGCGCTAATACGTCGCCTTGATGAGATCCTACGATCTCCATCACGCAAAAACGAAAGCCCATTTCTTCACGGCTTAAAACAGTTAATCCAGTCACTGCAGCAGTCTTTAGCTCGCGGCGAGCGACCACAAACAGTACGCATTATTCAGCACATAGATGCGTGGATACAAAATCCAGCCTCACCAAAGCGTTATGTTACAGTCCTCAAACAAGCGGTGCGGTCAATAAGCGGTAAGCCAGTTATTGACCTGCTCATCGATAATGCAACAGACACCAAGGGTCAAAACCTTGCTCAACATATCATCACCCACTTCGACGACACACTGCCGAAACTTTTAGTTAACCGCTTAACAGAAGAGATCGACCACAAATTACGCAAGTTTCTCAGCCAACAGCTCATTGACTTAGGTAAGCAAGCCTTTCCAGCATTAATTAAAACCCTTGAAGACAAACGCTGGTTTGTTGTACGTAATTCCGTTGCGATTCTATCTGAAAGCCGTTGCGAACAACTTATTCCAACATTTGTTAACCACCTTAATCATGGCGATGGTCGAGTGGTCAATGAAGCAATTCGTGCTCTCGCGCGAATCAACGCACAAGAGTCAAGTCAAGCTCTCATCAACCACCTTAAATCTGGTTGCTGCGACTTCCCCAATCAGGTTATTTTAGCCTTAGGCGCTCTCGGTGACAAAGTATGCACACCCGATCTGCTACGAATCGCTGCCCAGCGTGACACTTTCCTACATGAAAAAGCGACAACAAAAGTGGCCATTATGGCCTTAAGTGAAATTGCTGACCCTAAAAGCGCGCCAACCATCATCCATCTGCTACAAAAAATTAAATTCATCAAAAGAAAAGAGTATACCGAAATTCGTTGTCAAGCGGCATTAGCGCTTGGACGTTTCGACGATGATAAAAGCCGCGCAGTTTTAAAGAAATATGCAAAATCATCACAACGCAATCTCTCATCGGCGGCCCGACAAGCATTACGGCTACGAAATGAATCCCAATGACCAACTCAAGCAGCTACACCCTATTTCTCCACGCCTTCAACGGAGTGCTTAACGGATTAAAACTTTATCCGCCACAACATCCTGCGTGCTTGAAACTATACCAATCCCTCTGGGACAACTTGCAGGATATCCTCGCAGCAGAGCGGACAATGACACTTGGCCTTATCGATGACACGCTGTTTATCGGTGATCACCTGTACACTGATGGCAATGCCGCTGCGAACCAGATAGCCGAAAAGCTGACCCACTTCAACATTGAGGGAATTGAATTTTCAATTGGATTACAGCAACAACACCTGAATGAATTTGTTGATCTTTTCAATACAGGAAAGCTGCAAGGGAACAATTTTAACGACGTCATTTATCAGGCTAATATCACCCACATACGCCAAGTTCAACGCGACAACAACGCTTCGGGCGGCAATGCCTGCAGAAAAGCCTACGATGGTGCAATTTCGGCAGTTCGTGATCTCACAGAAGAGATTCTTAACGGCAAAATCCCTCAATCAGACAAAGTGATCAGCTCGGTCGACAACATGATCCATCAGATGATTAAAACACCATACGCTCTTGTTGCCCTCAACATGATTAAAGATTATGATGATTATACCTATGGTCACTCGGTCAATGTTTCCGTTATCGCTCTGACCATCGGACGAGTGTATCAACTAAGCCCAAAATCATTGCGGATTCTTGGTATTGGTAGCTTGTTACACGACTTGGGAAAACTTAAAATTGACCCAAAAATCATAAAAAAAGCAGGACAACTTTCCTTTTCAGAATATGAGCAGATTAAAGACCATCCTGAACTCGGTGCACAAATTGCGCGTGAAATGGAGAACATAGACCGCCAAGCTATTGATATCATATTGGGCCACCATCTTCACTTTGATCGCAGTGGATACCCGCATAACGCAATAACCTCAATGAGTTCAGATACAACACTCACCGACATCACCACAATCGCTGACACATACGATGCCATCACCACATTAAGAGCCTACCGTCGCCCCAGCACTCCCCGCCAAGCCATTGCAATCATGAAAAAACTCGCTGGTGTTCAGCTCAATCCTAATTTTGTCCACCTTCTCGAACAGACCCTAGGCTCATTTCCCGTCGGCAGCCTAGTTCGTTTAATCAACAATGAAATTGGTCTGATCGTTGATATGGATGCGCTTAATTTAGAGAATAGCACCATCCGTATTATCAAGGATGATAAGGGGCGCAGCATCGACGCCCCTTACGACCTACAGCTAACCAACAGTAGTCTCAATATTGCCGGCGAGGTTGACCCGCTCAGCCACGATATTGATTTGAAAACATTACTATAATTTTGTTGCCTGTCTTATGACTGATGCAGCAGCCCCAAGGCTCGCACTGCGGCCATCCGAACCTCGGCCCTCAGATCGTCGATATAACCACAAACACAATCCTGCGCCTGAATGAAGCCTAACTGACCTAATGCTGCAAGCGAGGCACAGAGCAGTTCGGTATCAGCCTGCCGACAGATGGCTTGCAAATAAGCCACCAAGCGCTCATCGTTATATTGGCCAAGGGCGTTTGCAGCATACACTGCGACGGAGACATCCGCTGCTTTTAGACACTGGACCAACACCGGCAAAGCCTCAGGCAAACGTCTTGACCCCGCAATCTGTATCGCAACGGCACGAACATCATCATCACCATCGTTCAAGGCCATCATCAATAAAGTATTTGCTGCCGCACAATTCAACGATTCCAACACGTACACGGCAGCGACCCGTTGTTGGCGAGACCCAGACACTAATACCTGCTCAAGGCTACTTAACCCTTGATAGCGCTCAAAGAGGTCAAGCGATTCTGCCGCCGCCTGACGAACGCCGCTGTCACTATCATTTAGTGCTGCTAACAGAATTTCTCTGCGGTTTGATCGCATCACTTCCCCTTCAACTCAATCACCTTAAGTAGGTTTGTTGACCCCGGCTGCCACAATGGTGCGCCTGCAGTCACGACAATGCGATCTCCTGCTGTGGCAATATTGCGCGCCAAAACTTCATGGCGAGCGCGGTTAAACATCTCATCGGTATCATGGCACGTTTCAATTAATACTGGCGTTACCCCCCACAGCAAATTCATCTGCCGACAACTCAGGGCATCTGGCGTTAGAGCAACAACAGGGCAAGTAGGCCTAAATCGCGACACGCATGAAGCGGTAAACCCCGATTGAGTATAAGCTAAAATAGCCGCGGCTTGTAAATCGCGGGCCAACCAACCCGCCGACCGACCTACCGACCATGACACAGAGGGGGGATCAACTTGATCTGTCTGCTTCATCTCTAAGTCATGACCAACATGTGGCTCCGTCGCCCGAGCGATTCGATCTAAAACCTGTGTCGCCTCCACAGGATAATCACCTGACGCAGTTTCATCTGACAGCATCAAGGCATCGGTGCCATCATAAATTGCATTGGCGACATCGGTAGCTTCTGCACGAGTCGGTCGAGGACTACTCACCATACTCGATAGCATTTGAGTCGCAGTAATGACACTGCGACCCTTTAAACGGGCGCGGTTAATTAATTGTTTTTGCAATACCGGAACCGTCTCAAGAGGAACCTCAACGCCAAGATCGCCCCGAGCTATCATCACCCCATCAACCACATCTAGAATCTCATCAATATTTTCAACCGCTTCAGGTTTCTCAATTTTAGCAATGAGTTTAGGACGCGATTCAGCACTTGCTATCAGTGCACGAATCTCCTTCAAGTCATCAGCCTTGCGTACAAACGACAACGCAACAATATCAACCCCCTGTTCAAGACCAAACATTAGATCGGCACGATCTTTATCTGTAAAAGCGGGGATACTCAGATCACTAGACAACAAATTAACACCCTTACGCGAATATGCAACGCCGCCGGTAATAACGACACACTCCACACGAACGCCAACAATAGATGTCACACGGAGTTCCATCAAACCATCAGCAATCATAATCGCATCACCGGTATGAACATCGGCATGCAATGAAGAATAATCGACAGGCAAGCAGTCTTGTTGCTTTTGATCGCTCGCACACAGAGTGATTGATTCACCCTGAACCAGCTTAACTCCGGACTCAGCAAGCATACCGAGACGTATTTTAGGGCCACAGAGATCCTGTAAAATAGCAATAGGCTCTCCATACTTGCTCGCCAAGCCCCGAATAGACTTAATCAATTTTCCGTGCGAGGAATGGTCACCATGGGAAAAATTGAGCCTGGCGACATTCATCCCTGCTTTGATCATGGATGACAACACATCATCGTCTGATGATGCAGGACCAACTGTACATACAATTTTTGTTCGTCTCATAATACTTCCTCCACTACCATTTAATATTGCCAAAAAAGAGACCGCCTAGCTCACTTGCAAGTTGAGAACAAAAAATTCTTCACCGAACAATCATACGACAACAATATGCCACATTACGCTAAACTTTCACTGCATCTTCAAATAAAATCATGTTATAACTAAAATTGACTGGCTTTCTAATACCATCAGCACCAACCTTATTAAACAAGTCAAACGTTTCCAATTATCCCTTTACCACAAATTAGGCGACCTACAGATGGCTCAACACCGCGCACTTAACCTCCTCGGCTTCGGTTTCCCCATCGGGGTCCTTAAAGGCTACACCTTCTTCTCTCGCGCCTGTAGCAAAAACTTAATCCGCATCGCCCTGCTCACAAACCCTAAACTATGGCAGTGCTACAGACCCCATTTTCTTCTCTTCCTGACTCTAATGATCACCCTCGGTGCCACACTATCTCATATATCACAAAACAATTACTGGCTGCTGTGCGTCGTTGCAGCACTAGACATCAGTATTTCATCGGCACTGCTTACAGGTGGGCGAATGTTCTGGAAACGTAAGATCGCCAACCAAGAGCCATCGCCATCAACAAACTCAGTCACTCACCAATAAGTGAATAACGACCAACGCTTCGAATTAACGCCTGAAAGACCTCATCACTAAAACAAACAAAAACGCCCCGACCACCACCTAAAAGGCTCGAATTTGCT
>NBLY01000013.1 GCA_002084665.1 Desulfobacteraceae bacterium 4572_35.2
TAAATAACTAAACTATGTAAGGCGGGACGCTCTTAAATAACTAAACTAAAATTCTTATCCTTTGCTATTTTCTCCCCCCCCTCACCACGGCACAAAGACAGGGGTCAAGTCTTTGCTTGGCTCTTCCACAAAGCCCCCCTTACTTCCTCAACCTGCTGCAACCGCTTATTTTGAGTAAGATGATTTTTAGCCGTGCTCAATTTGTCGGAAAATATGTCTAACAAAAGCTGTTTATGCAACCATTCCCGTTTTTTAGATGCTGATATATAGCATTATGACTCGACCAACGATAATCTGCTATCGACTTACACTGTCCTGCACTTACTGAATTCATGTGAACGTAACTTAACAATCTTGTCTCTGCTCAAACCCCTTCAGGCCTTTTGCGGGTCTTGCTGCCCTAAAATCCTCACGATAAAAACGCGAGTCGGCTCAATTTTGTAATAAATAGAATGTGAATGGTAAACGCTCCGGCGGTATCCAGCACGGATATGATCAACAACTTGGTAAAGTTTTGGCTGTTCTGCCAGTTCTTCAAATCGCTCTGTCATGCCCTGCTGATAATCCATCGCTTGAACGAGGCCGAAAGTATCAATTCCAAAATCAAAGATATTTTCAAAATCTTCATCAGCGGCATTAGCTAATTCATAACATGCCATTTTTACGCTTTCTCTCTATCACGGCTTGCATGATTTCGTCCGGTGTTCTGCTGCTGGTTCCGCTTTCCTCACCCTCGATGAGCGCGGCGCGAATGGCTTGAATTTCGCCTTGTTCATTTCGGGCTTTGCGAATCAGGTCGTTTACAACGTCACTACGGCTAGAAAATTCCTCGCTGTCGATCTGTGATTTTATCCATTTATCATTAGGCGGTGTTATTGATATGCTGGCTCTGGTCATGTCTTTACCTCCAAAAATAGGTGCTGTAATTGTTCTTTGACCCACTAATTCCCCCTGCTTCGTAAGGACTGCACAGCCCCGTAAATCGCGTACGTTGAAGGGGGCAGGTCTTGAATTGCAACATTTCAGCTTGAAAAAGTTGCAATTCAAGACCTGCCCCCTTTTGGACGCTCGCCGAGGGCAAACAATCGCCAACTACCTATAAATACTCGATTCACCCACAGAATTAGTGGATGGCTTCCGTTTCATGAAAATCGCCAAGCATGCGATATAGATCCCTTGGTGTCGCGATCCTCCATGGGGATGGCGTCGATCATCGTCACCACTTGTTGAAACAGCGCTGGGGTCGGAATAACGAACACCGCATCTTTCATAAAGCGGGTATAGGCCGAATCGCCATTGGCATTGGCGGCATTGATCGGCTAAATAAACAACCGACCCCAGAGGGGCCAGTTTTAAATACCCCTAGAAGGGGATACTTTACCTTGCCCCCAAAGTGGGCAACAATATCCTCGGGCCCACAAATGATTTCCCCAATAGGGCTTCTTCTTCAACTGTTTAAACTTATTCAATACTCGTATGGCCGTGCGGCCTTTTATGGTACCAACATAACTTGATATTGATACTTTAGGTGGCACCAGCACCAATAGATGTACATGATCTGCTTGAACATTGAGCTCTACAATTTCAGCATGCTGCTGTTCTGAAAAAGCCCGTATACAATTTGCAGCTATTTTACCTTCCAATACCCGATATCGAAATTTTGGAACCAAAACTATATGATACTGACAGTGCCATAATGTTTGTGATAGCTTCGAAAAACGACTCATGACTTGCTCCTTTAGTTGCTAGTTGTGGGGACAACTCAGCTAAAGGGGTAACATTGAGTCGTTCATATGGCAAAGCCTATGAACACTGACCTTGCCCTGATGACAAGGTTTTCTTCTGTTCGAATAAAGGGTAAAGTTTACGTTCTTCACGCATTCCAGAAAAAGTCAAAAAAAGGGATACAAACACCACAAAAAGAGATCAACGTAATTAAGTCACGGCTCAAGCGTGTCGAAGTCGAAGAGGGGATATAAAAATAGAAACTATTAAAAATCACAGACACAGGCAGCAAAACTTCTGGGGATCACTCAGCCAAAGGTTTCAGCCATTCTGAACGGCCAGCTAAAAGGATTCTCCCTCGAAAAACGGCTGCACCTATCTACGTGTGCTCGATTGGGACGTTGAGGTGGTAAAAAAGAAACCAAAATCAAGAAAGCATGGCCGCTTGCAAGTTGTTTGTACATAAACAGCGAGAACAACAAAGGAACAACCACCCATGACATTTGAAAACAGAATTACCCACATAGACCAGCAGCAACAGCAGATCAACCAGTTGCGCCCCCTTGACTGTGACGCTTTGCACCAGTTGCGTGAATACTACCGCATTGGCTTGACTTACAGCAGCAATGCGATGGAAGGGAACACTTTAACCGAGAGTGAAACCAAGGGCTGTCCTTGAAGATGGACTTACCATCGGCGGTAAACCATTACGTGACCACCTAGAAGCCATGGGCCACAGTGAAGCCTTTAGCATGGTCTATGACCTGTCACAAACGATATTAACCATACACCGTCTTTTTTACCAACGCATAGACAATGTAAACGCGGGAAGCTATCGCACCAAACCAGTGATAATAACGGGAACCAGCTACACGCCCCCGCCACCTTCAAAAGTTGCACCAGCTATGCAAGAGTTTATTGCTCAAATACCCACACAAAGAGACACCCTACACCCTGTTGTCTTTGCTGGCTGGCTACATATCCAACTAGCTAACATTCACCCCTTTATTGATGGCAACGGCAGAACCGCACGGCTATTGATGAATCTGGCACTTATGCAAGTGCTTGTATTTTATGGTGGAGCTAAACGGGATCGAACCGTTGACCTCTTGAATGCCATTCAAGCGCTCTCCCAACTGAGCTATAGCCCCAAATCAGTGGTGTTTATACCAAACCAAGGTTCATACTGTCAATGCATTTCTACCATCAACAGAGATATGCCCTCATCACAGGTAAACAGTTATTCGTTATCACAACCACAACCGCTTCCATATATTTATGCCCTGTTTTCTCAACGATATCCTTGGGCAACTCAGGTGCTGGTGCTGTTTTATCCCAATCCAATGTTTCTAGATAATCACGCAAAAACTGCTTATCAAAGCTTGGTTGTGCGCCACCAGGTTGATATTCATCCTTGGGCCAGAAGCGTGAAGAATCTGGAGTGAGGGCTTCATCAATCCAGATCAGCTTGCCTTCAAAAATTCCAAACTCAAACTTGGTATCGGCAATGATAATCCCTTTTGTTGCAGCGATTTTACGCGCACGCTCGTAAATAGCGATGGTAACATCACGAACTTGCGCGGCAAGCTCTGCACCACACAGCTCTTCAACAACATCAAAAGAGATATTTTCATCATGCTCACCCAATTCAGCTTTGGTTGAGGGGGTAAAAATAACCTCGGGGAGTTGCTCGCTCTGCTTAAGTCCTTTAGGAAGTTGGATGCCACAGAGACTCCCTTTTTCCTGATATTCTTTCCAACCTGAACCCGAAATATAACCACGAACAATACACTCAACAGGGAGCGGCTTAGCTTTTTTAACCAGCATGCTACGACCTTCGATCTGATCGCGGTACTGATGGGTGATCTCAGGATAATCATCTACATTGGTGCTGATGATGTGATTTGGGATGATATCTTTCATCTGCTCAAACCAGTACTTAGAGATCTCGGTGAGAACATATCCTTTTTGAGGAATCCCCTCCTTCATAATGACATCAAACGCCGAGATTCGATCGCTGGTGACAATCAAAAGATATTCACCGACATCATAGAGATCGCGGACCTTTCCTTGATTAACAAGTTTCAGTTCAGGACAATCGCTTTGCATCACAACTGGCATCATTTTTTTCAATTCCCTTCAATAGAGCGCAGAATTGTCGGCGCAATGGTCACATCGGCAGATTCTTTCAGTGTCGCAATTTTTGCTTTCAACAGTTCATCACGTTGTGTCGTCATAACAGTGCTACGGATCCGTTCGAACTCTTCAGCTGTCAAACCAGCAGGATCGGCTGGTTGCAGCTGCTTCAAACGCACCACATAAAAGGTATCACCGGCAGTAAACAGTTGCTGAGCTACGGCATCTTTTACCGTCAACGAGAATGCTGCTTCTGAAAGCCCTAAAACATTACCCAGTGTTGGCACAAAGTCACCTAGGGTTTGACTAAACAGTCCTGTTTCTTTCAACGACGCCCCCTTCGGCACAACAGACCTTAACGGTGTTCCCGCAATCACTTTTGCGAGGGCCTCCTCAGCTTGTTGCTGTGCCAGGACAACGGACTCACCATTCAACAACTCAACTTCAACGATCGCTTTAACAACAGAAAGTTCAGGAATGTGCGCCTCCTTTATCTCTGCAACTTCACAGATGTAGATTCCAGCAGCACCGCGAACAGGGGCAATCAAACTACCCGCTGGAGTTGAAAATGCGCGCTGAGTTAAGTCTTCATTCACGCCGATCGCTGGAATTGCCGCAGCACGTTCAAACAACCCAGTCTCCACAACAGTAAGATTCAAGCCCTCAGCAATTGTCGCCAGCGATCCTGTCTTACGGTTAACGTTATAGGCATCCATCGCATCTTCATAAGCGAGACGTTCTGACTCCTCAGTGATCAAGGCCTCTTTTACCTCAGCCTCAACATCAGCCAACGCCTTAAAACCGGCTTCGATACGTCCCTGTCCTTTAATGATATGATAACCAAAGCGACTTTTAACGACAGTACTCAATTCACCCGCTTGAAGAGCAAAGGCTGCCTCTTCAAAGGTTGGATCCATCGTCCCACGAGCAAAGAATCCAATGGCACCACCATTGGCAGCAGTGGCCTTATCATCTGAATATTGCTGAGCCAACTTTTTAAAATCGCCCGACTGCGCTTTTTCCAGCACCGAAGTCGCTAACGCTGCACGTGCAGATACGGTTGCCTCATCAGCCTCGGGAGAAACCATAATAAGAATATGTGCTGCGGCAACTTGCTCTTGAATCGCAAATTGCGACAGATGACGCTCATAATAGCGTTGCACCTCAGCCTCATCAACAACAACCTCATTACGGTACTGATTGCGGTCAAGTTGAACAAAACTCAGTGCACGTTGCTCGGCAACACGAAACTGATCCTGATGCTCGGCATAGTATGTATCAAATTGTTCGTCGCTAAGTTTAATCTGGTCGCGAAAGGCGCTGGCAGCAAAAGGGATATATTCTAAATTTATTTTTTCGTTCAAACGACGAAATTCATTAGCAACATCTTCATCGCTGACAACAACGCCATCCTCAAGAGTTTGGCGCGTCATTTGCACCAACATTTGCTGCTCTTGCATTTGCTCAAACAGTTCAGGTTTCAAACGTTGATAAGTGAGAACTGAAAGATATTGTTGTTTATTAAAGGTGCCATCCACTTGAAATGCTGGAATCGCGGCAATGGATTGAACCAACTCCTCTTTTGAAACACTGAGATTAAGACGATCCATCAAAGCTGATCTCAGTTCCATTAACCTCGGCAGCAACGGTGAACTCGCGCGTTTGCTCGTTACCCTTGCCCCAAACAAGAAAAATAGTACCGATAAATGTAGCAATAATGACCCAAAAAACAACTTGAACGACGGTGGTTTTCTGCTTCTTACGAATCAGATCGAGCATAAAAATAAATTCTCCTTGATGTACGCGGGATTTCTAATAAAATCAGCGTCGCATATTACGTTAATTGTCATCACAAATGCAATAGTTTTTCCATGAGATTCACCTTGTTTATCCTTGAGAATCAGTCATCTTTCTGTTAGGCTAAATCTTTTATTCAAATGCAAGAAAACCTCACAGAAGGAAATGTGACTATGTTTAACCTATTAAATTCCCTATGGGGTCTCTTTTCTAATGACTTAGCCATTGATCTTGGTACAGCTAACACTCTCGTATATCTCAAGTCTAAAGGGATCGTGGTTAGCGAACCTTCAGTTGTTGCCGTACAAAAAGATTCTTCGGGCAATAAAAAGGTGCTCGCCGTTGGTATTGAGGCAAAGAAGATGCTTGGTCGTACTCCGGGCAGCATTGTCGCTATCCGGCCGATGAAAGATGGTGTCATTGCCGATTTTGATATCACCGAGGAGATGCTCCGCTACTTTATTCATAAAGTACATAACCGCAAAGCTCTCGTTCGCCCGCGGATTGTGATCTGCGTACCATCTGGTATTACGCAAGTTGAGAAACGAGCGGTCAAAGAATCAGCTGAATCGGCTGGTGCGCGTGAGGTTTATCTCATTGAGGAGCCTATGGCTGCGGCCATCGGTGCAGGCCTACCCATCACTGAAGCCAACGGTAATATGATCGTCGATATCGGCGGTGGCACAACCGAGGTCGCGATCATCTCACTAGCTGGCATTGTTTATGCGAAAAGTGCTCGTGTTGGTGGTGACAAACTCGATGAAGCGGTGGCACAATATATCAAACGTAAATACAATATGCTGATCGGCGAAAGAACAGCCGAGCAGATCAAAATTGAAATTGGCAGCGCCTTTGCGGGTGAAGAGATTCTGGAAATGGATGTCAAGGGCCGTGACCTCGTCACTGGCATTCCACGCACACTTAAAATCAACTCTGAGGAGATTCGAGATGCGTTGGCTGAAACGGTCAATGCTATTGTCGAAGCCGTGCGCGTAGCCTTAGAGCAAACACCGCCTGAACTCGCGGCTGACATTGTTGATCGCGGCATCATCTTAGCAGGTGGCGGAGCCTGCCTTAAGGGGCTAGACCAACTGCTACGCCAAGAGACAGGTCTACCCGTCGTGATTGCTGACGATCCATTGTCCTGTGTTGTTCTCGGCTCAGGGGCGGTTTTAGACGAACTGGCCTTGTTGCGCAGAGTAACGATTGCATCATAGCGTTGAGCCTGTAACTCATGTGAATGTCTCTGCTTGTTAGCGGAGGCATTTCACTCATCAAACACCTTACAGCTATGCTGGCCTCACATGCTGGATTTTTTAAAAAAACATCAAACAATATTTCTTTTTACCAGCCTATTTGTGTGTGCTCTGCTGGTCTACTCCAACAGCTTGCGCCAACAAAACAAAACCACCCTATTCGAACGCGGTGTTTTACAGCTTACCAGCCCTTTTTATCGAACCCTCGACAACATCAAAAATGAAGTCACAATTTTAAGTGACAACTATCTCAACTTAATTGACGTTCAACAAAACAACATCATCCTCAAGCAGAGAATCCGCCAACAACGCCAGCAACTACTGCAACTAGGTGAAGTAGCTCAAGAAAATAGCCGCCTGCGCAAACTGCTTAACTTTCACGATAACGCTCACGCCCCAGAACTGCCAGCTCGTGTTATCGCAGTAGATGCTTCAAGTTGGTTTCGCACCATCACCATCGACAAGGGCGCAAACGACGGCCTGAGCGAAGGGTTGGCCGTTGTCGTTGCCGAAGGGATTGTTGGCCGCACAATTAAATGTTCCAGTCACACCTCGCGGGTGTTGTTAGCCAACGATGCCGCCTCTGAAGTTTCAGCCCTGATCCAACATAATCGCACCCGTGGCGTGGCTCGCGGCAAAGGGACAACATTAACCCTCAACTATGCGTTACGTAGCAAAGATGTCCAGATCGGCGATGCGGTGATTACCGCAGGAACAGGTGGCATTTTCCCCAAAGGGTTACCCATTGGTACCATTACCAATATTACTAAGCACGATTACGGCTTATTCCAAACTCTCGAAATCACACCCAGCGTCGACTTTTCACGCCTTGAGGATGTGTTAGTTGTCCTTGGTGAACCGCAATGAAACGATTAGTGCTCTACCTCATCGTGGGCATCGCCTCAATCCTAACACAAACGTCCATATTGCCTCTGCTTTTCGGCTTAACACTGCGCCCCGATCTAATATTACTGCTCGTCCTTTATATTGGCCTCAACGAAACACCCCTTGCGGGAGCTTTCTATGCGTGGCTACTCGGCTGCATTCTTGATGTATTTTGCGGCACGACATTAGGTTTAAACGGAATGATTATGCTGCTTATCTTCTGTAGCATCTATATTGGCAGACGACAACTGAATCTTAAAAACGATCTGGTATTGCCCTCAACACTCTTATCATTACTCCGAGCTCGCTCACACTACAACAAACGCAAAACATCCAACCAAGGGCTAAAAATATGGCATTAAATAGCCCACAACCCGATGATTTAAGCCGAAAACAGCGCTTCGAATGGCTGGCCTTGGCAGCGATCTTTTTTTTCTCGCTACTAGGCATCCGCCTGTGGTCACTACAGGTCATCTATAGCGACCAATACCAAATGCTATCGCAAAAAAATCGCACCCGCTATATCCCGATAGCCGCACCGCGCGGACCAATTTATGATCGTGACGGACTACTATTAGTTGACAACCGTCCTGCCTTTACCGTTTCGGTATTACGCCAAGAGGTCACCGACAAAGAGCAACTGCTAACACGCCTAGCCACCTACTTAAACTCTGATTGGCACCAACTCGAAGCCGACTGGAATAAACACCGCTACTACCCACAATATCGCCCTATCCCGCTAAAGCACGATGTCGATAGGACAACAGTTGAGAAACTTTCAGAGAACTCCATCGACCTCTCGGGCATCCTGATTGAGGTACAACCGATGCGCGCCTACCCGTTCCACGAAGCGGCAGCCCATCTCTTCGGTCACATCGGTGCCATTACCGAGAAGGAATTAACCCAGCAACGTTTCAGTGACTATCATGCGGGGGATTTCATCGGCAAAAGTGGCCTAGAAAAGCACCTTGAACCATACCTGCGTGGCATTGCCGGTGAAAAACTGGTTGAAGTTGACGTAAAAGGTAAAAAACTGCGTCAACACCAAGTACAGCCGCCGCTACCTGGCAAAAGTATTTTTCTCACCCTTGATCGCAGTTTACAACTTCAAGCAGAACAAGCCTTTGGCGATCAATCAGGGGCTGCCGTTGTCTTGGATGTCAACAATGGTGATATTTTAGCCATGGTAAGCCGTCCAGCATTTGATCCAGCACTTTTTGCCCACGGTATCAGTAACGAACAATGGCAAACTCTCGTCAACAACCCCGACCACCCTCTGCAAGCCAAAGCGATCAGCGGACAATATCCACCGGGGTCAACTTACAAAATGGTAACGGCCCTAGCTGCTCTCCATGAGGGGGTGATCACCCCTAACGACATTATCGATTGCGAGGGTCGAACAACGGTAGGCAATCGCTCATTTCGCTGTTGGAAAAAAAGAGGCCACGGGGCCACCAATCTCAAAAAAGCGCTACGGGAAAGTTGCGATGTTTGGTTTTATGAGGTCTCCCTGAAGCTTGGAATCGAGCGAATGTCAGCAATGGCACGCAATCTTGGACTCGGTCGCTCTTACGATCTGCCGCTAGACAATGAACGGCCAGGTCTGATCCCAGATAAAACATGGAAGCGTAACCGCTACAATGCTCCATGGTATAAAGGGGAAACGGTGATTGCTGCAATCGGCCAAGGATATGTGCTCACCACGCCATTGCAACTTGCCGTCATGACCTCAACCATTGCCAACGGTGGCACACTGTACCAACCGCACCTGATTAAGCGCATTGAAGAGTTTGACGGCCAAATTTTAAAACAAACCTCCCCCCACGTATTACACGACTCAGATCTAAACCAACAAGACCTGCGTTACATAAAAGAAGGGATGGAAGAGGTCGTTAACCATCCACGCGGCACAGGAAAATCGAGTGCACTACAAGATGTTGTTGTTGCGGCAAAAACAGGAACAGCACAAGTGGTTCGCCTTAAAGATGATCCCGTTGACGGTGAGGAGGTCGACGTTGAAGAGATCGCTTATCGCCATCGTGATCACGCCCTGTTCGTGGCCTACGCGCCAGCAGAAAAGCCACAAATAGCCGTTGCGATTATCGTTGAGCACGGTCAACATGGTGGTAGTGCTGCGGGGCCCATTGCCAAGCAGATTTTCACCCATTACTTTGAAACCCAACATGCAGTCCAACAGCCAACCGAGAACTCTGGAGAGTCCGATGTTTGATCGCCGACTAGCAGGTAATTTTGATTGGACACTGCTCGCCTTAGTACTCTTGGCCGCAGCGGTTGGTATTGCCAACCTGTATAGCTCTACGTCATCGTGGAACCTAAGCGGATTACCCATCTACATGAAACAAACTTATTGGCTAGCCATTGGTTTTTCTATCGCCATCACCTTAACCATCCTTAGCTATCGCCACCTAGAACATATGGCAGCCATCACCTATATCGGTTGCGTTTCTTTGCTCGCCTCGGTTTTAATTTTTGGCAAAACAAGTATGGGCGCCACCCGTTGGATCGATCTTGGTTTCTTCAACTTACAACCCAGTGAAGTGATGAAGGTGGTGATTATTATCGCCCTAGCTGCCTATTTCAGCCAACATGAGTCTAATGAAGGTTATCGCCTTAAGGAATTAATCGCACCGGGGTTACTATTAAGCGTTCCAGTTATCCTGACCATGAAACAACCCGATCTAGGCACAGCCATGTTGTTGCTCTTCATCGGTACAACCATGGCACTGTTTGCTGGCATTCGCCGCTACGCCCTGACCATTCTTGCCCTGCTATCCAGTTGCGCCATGACAGGCGGCTGGTTTCTTCTCCACGGCTATCAGAAGGATCGAATCCGAACTTTTCTTAATCCTGAGCGCGACCCTCTCGGCACCGGTTACCACATCATACAGTCTAAAATTGCCGTTGGCAGTGGTGGTTTATGGGGCAAAGGCTTTATGCAAGGCACCCAATCACAACTATCCTTTCTCCCCGAACGCCACACCGATTTTGCTTTTTCCGTCTTTGCCGAGGAGTGGGGGTTGCTTGGCTGCATTTTACTGCTAAGTCTCTATCTCGCTATCGTACTCAGAGGTATCTATATTGCACGCAAAGCTGATTCAAGTTTTGGCATGTATCTCGCCATCGGTGTCACGGCGATGATCTTCTGGCATATCATCGTCAATCTGGGGATGGTCATTGGCCTGCTGCCAGTGGTTGGCGTGCCATTGCCGTTGTTCTCATACGGTGGCACAAGCATAGTGACAACAATGATCGGCTGTGGTCTCCTTCTCAACATCAGCATGCGCCGCTTTATATTTTAGAATGATTGCCAAAACCACATTAAGATAGTATCATCACGCAATCTTTTCCCACATTTCTGATTGCCCCGCGATGAACACTTGGATCAAACAACTGCCAAATCAAGGGATCTGGCTGGCACTGGCAGGCTACAGTGGTGGTTTAATTTTCAGTGCAGCACTTCCAGCAACCCATCATCTTCTCAACCACCCTTTTATACTCTCCGTAGCTTTAATTCTTTCACTTTATATCACCAGCAAACGTCACTCTCTGCCACTATGGCCAATCATTGCGGCTCTATGTTTCACCCTAGGCTTTGGTGCTTACGCCATATCAATTAGACCGCCAGCGGCAACAACCGACCTATCAGAATTTATCAATAATCAATTTGTCACCATTACGGCAACGGTCCTTCGCGTCGAGCCACAACAGGGTCGCTGGCGCATGGATGTATCGATGGAGAACATTGCCAGCCGACAACGCAGCGCACAAGCTGTTGGCACCCTGCGCGTTCAAGTTGGCCGCAAACAAAAAGGTCAAGCTGAACCATCACCACGCACCAACGCAATCCTACCCGGCGACCACATCACCTTCAGAGCAAAACTGCGCAAACCAAGACGATACGGTCTACCTGGTGAGTTTAATTACCCTGAACATCTGGCACGGTCACATATCTACACAACAGCATTCGTCGAACAGGAGGAGAGCATTGTACGCTTAGCGCAACAAACCGAACCTTCATTTCGTTGCCACATCGAACGGTGGCGAACCGCATTAGGCGACCAAGTTTCTGCTTATTACCCACCAAGAGACGCTGCTTATCTGCTCAGCTTAACCCTCGGCCAAAAATCACGTTTTTCAGCAGAGCAACGTGAACAATTAGCAAACTACGGCATCTCACACCTTTTTTCAATTTCAGGCCTCCACCTTGGCCTCATCGCCGCACTGATCTATCTACTACTGAACCGCCTTTACCGTAGCAGCGAGCAACTCATGCTATGGTTACCAGCACAGATAGCGGTCCCCCTGCTAACCTTGCCACCGCTGCTACTCTATTTGTCCATTAGCGGCAGCGCGCTCCCCACCGTACGAGCAACTCTACTCACATGCATCACTGTTGCTGCGATGATCAGTTATCGCGCGACACCGCCGTTAACCCTGTTAGCCCTGATTGCGACAGCCATCCTGACATACGACCCATTAGCACTTTTTTCGGCATCGTTCCAACTCTCCTTTGCTGGTGTCGGCGCACTCATCTACTGCCTAGCCAACAAAAAAAGTGATACCAACTCGGTCGTCGATAAGTGGTTAATCGTACCCCTTACGGCAACAATTATTGCCACCATCGCCACCACCCCGATTGCATTATGCCATTTCCATACTTTTGCTCCAGCGGGAGTGCTATGCAACATTATCGCCATCCCCCTGATTGGTGTTTTAACCGTGCCACTTGCGCTTTTTGCGACATCGATATTGCCGGCACTCCCACAGCTCTCGTTCGTGCTATTCGACGGCTGTTTATGGTTGGTTACCTCGACGCTAAAGCTATCAAGCTGGCTTGCTCAAGGGCCAATGGCAGGAACATTTATCTATTTATGCCCAACGCAGCATGGAGCACTCATACTATTTGCACTGGCAGTATTAACATTTTATGTCCATCAAAGACGGCGCGCACTATTGTTGCTTGGCGCAAGCGTCGTAATGTTCACAACACCATATTTTTACGCCGCACCAGCGCCCCTTGAACTTACCCCCTTCAGTGTCGGTCAGGGGGAGTCGCTACTACTTCGTCTCGGCAAACAGAAGTGCTACCTGATTGATGGTGGTGGATTTTACAATCAATCATTTGATGTCGGCAAACAACTTCTCGCCCCAGCACTGGGCTCTCTAGGGATCAAACATTTCGATGCAGTGATCCTCAGTCACGACCATCCCGATCATCGCAAAGGCCTCATTCACATCTTGGCCCATTTCAACGTCGACCAATTTTGGAGCTCTATCCCTGTTAAACAATTGCACTGGAGCCTACAAAAGGTGCTAAAAGAGCAAAATATTCCAACACGACTGTTTACAGCCAACTGGACAAACATCGCCTTAGAAAGTGAAGCACAGTTGGATATCTTTGTGCCACCGGATGATAGAGCGAAAATGAACGACCGCTCCCTCGTTGTTCTTGCACGCTACAAAAATGACGGCATCCTATTAACAGGAGACCTCGAACATCATGGTGTGACACAGCTCCTTGATGCTCCACTATTATCGCCTGTTACCGCCCTAAAACTTCCTCATCATGGCAGTCGCCGTTCGCGACCACGCGCCCTCGTCCATGAAACACAGGCCAAAATCACCATAGCCAGCGTTGGCTTTAACAACTCGTATCATTTTCCTCACCCTGAAACCATTGCCGCAGTGGATGAAAATCAAGCCATCCTGATTCGTACTGACCGCGATGGAACAATCCGATTAGAAAGTTTCGGCGAAGGTTGGCACCGACAGCCGTTAGCTCAACCTTAGCGCTAAAAAAAAGGCCCACCAGTTGGCGGGCCTTTTAAATTGATCAATATCTGACAGAAAAAAACTTTCCGTCAATTAAAATTAACGATATTTACATAGCATCAATAATTGCATTCAAAGTTGCACTAGGACGCATTGCCGCTCGATCTCATTGACCTTACGAGAAGGTGCTTTGGCATTTGAGAGATAATCAGTTACTGCTTCATCAAGGGTATCAGCAAACAATTGTGCTGTTGCATTACCTGTAGATGTAGCAACTTGCTCCAAAGATGGAACCAGAGCACAGTACTCACCGAGTGAATCCCAACGCAGGTGACCTTCTTTGAGGAACTGCTCAACGTGCTTAGGAGCAGAACCACCAGCACCAGTTTCAAACACACCGCCACCTTGAAGCAGGGGTACGATAGAGAGCATACGAGCACTTGTACCCAGCTCTAAAATTGGGAACAGGTCGGTCAAGTAGTCACGCAGAGCATTACCTGTACACGAGATCGTATTTTCGCCGCGACGACTACGCTCACACGCAAGAACCATGGCATCATCAGGAGTCATGATACGGATATCAAGACCTGCAGTATCGTGGTCCTTGAGGTAAGTTTCAACTTTAGCAATGATTTGTGCGTCATGACCACGCTTAGGATCAAGCCAGAAACAAGTAGGTACACCCTCTGCTTTAGCGCGAGTTACTGCCAACTTGACCCAGTCACGAATCGACTCATCCTTAGTTTGGCAAGAACGGAACACATCACCTTCTTCAACAGTTTGCTCAAGTAGAACGGTGCCAGTAGCATCATCAACAACCTGAATTTTACCATCAGCAGGAGCGTAGAAAGTCTTGTCGTGTGAACCGTACTCTTCCGCTTTCTTGGCCATAAGACCAACATTGGAAACAGCACCCATTGTTGCTGGATCGAACTGACCGTTTTTCTGGCAATCTTCAATCACTGTTTGATAGATAGTTGCATAGCAACGATCAGGGATCATCGCTAGAGTGTCTTGCAGCGCATCTTGAAGGTTCCACATCTGGCCACCATCACGAACAACAACTGGCATTGATGCATCAATGATCACATCGTTAGGCGCATGCAGGTTGGTAATGCCGTTACGCGAATCAACCATCGCCAATGCAGGGCGAGTTTCGTAAACGGCCATAATCGCCGCTTCAATCTCTTCGCGCTTCGCAGCAGGCAAACGATCAAGTTTAGCATAAACGTCACCAAGACCATTGCTGACATTCACACCGATCGAATCAAAATCAGCATTTTTCGCCACTTCAATTTGCTCAGCGAAAAACTCACGAACTGCAGCCATGCTCATTGCAGAGGAATCAACCACTTCACCTGCCAGCATAGGATGGTTTGCTTTAAGAACTTGCTCACTGCCATCGCTGCCAACAAACCTGTAAGTAACAGTAGTGTCTTTATCAAGCGTTACTGAAGTTTCACTACCGTAAAAGTCGTTATCGCTCATGTATGCAACACGAGTTTTAGACTCTTTAGGCCAAGGCTTCATCATACGGTGAGGATTGGTTTGAGCAGCTTTCTTAACAGAAGCCGCTGCACGACGATCAGAGTTACCTTCACGCAACACAGGGTTTACCGCACTACCTAGACACTTGGAATAACGAACTTGCAGCTCTTTTTCTGCATCATTTTTTGGCTCTTCTGGATAGTCAGGGACATCATAGCCCTTACTTTGCAGTTCTGCGATGGCAGCCTGAAGCTGAGGAATCGATGCACTGACATTAGGAAGCTTAATAATATTTGCTGTAGGATCTTGAGTAGATGTCACGTGTCTCAACATCAACACCTGAACCCTTGAGGAATTTCTGTACAATAGGTAGCAACGCGTAAGTCGCTAACGCTGGTGCTTCATCAATTTCTGACCAAATAATCGTTGACATGTTCTCTCCTTAAGATTGTTAATAACAACTCGCCTGAGACCCAGACAAGGGTAAAGGTAACTACCCCCCTAACCCAGCCAAATAATCCGTCCCAAGCATTGCAAATAAGCACTAAAAGTTACATCAAAACGCTGTATACAGTATGCAAAAGACCAACAGCTGTCAAGCAAAAACACCGCCGAAGCAGCTGGGCCACGTACGCAGCATAAGCCCCTGTCTTTAGGGCTAAAATTTCCACGACTAACAACGCACAACAATTATATTCGCGAGAATGACCCTCGTCATCAGCAGATACAAACCTAACACAATCAGAACATTAACCTGTGAGCAAAAAGCCCCCGTTCACGCAACAATCAGCCAAGACCACCGATAACCATGTTCGCAACATAAAAGGATCACTATCTGTCAAATCAATATTTTATTACATACCCCCTTCCAATGGCCGTCCAATTGCTGTATTAAGTTGTTTTTGCCTTGGATAGCAAGGCATGTAAATAAAATATAGGTGAGTCGGCAGCCAACCATCGTCGACAGCACCAAAGGAGCTTCTTGTGAGTATTTCCGGCATTAAAGGGATGAACGACATCTTGCCAGCCGATGTGGCAACATGGCAATTTTTAGAACAAACAGCACGTGACATTTTTGGCACCTACGGCTGTCAGGAAATTCGCGTTCCTGTTGTTGAAAAAACGGAGCTGTTTTGTCGTTCAATCGGTGAAACAACGGATATTGTTGAAAAAGAGATGTACACTTTCGCCGACAAGAGTGACCACTCCCTGACCTTGCGGCCCGAGGGAACAGCTCCGGTGATGCGCTCGTTTATCCAACACAAACTCTTCAATCAGGATCAAGTCTCCAAGCTTTACTACATGGGGCCAATGTTTCGCTATGAACGGCCACAAAAAGGACGCTATCGTCAGTTTCACCAAATTGGAGCTGAGATTATCGGTATCGACGACCCGCGTATTGACGCGCAAGTATTGGCGATGCTCAGCCACTACTTTGAAGCCGTTGGCATTGATGATGTCAGCTTGCAGATCAACTCACTCGGTTGCCCTGAGTGTCGTCCCAACTACCGAGCCACCCTTATCGCATTTCTACAGCAACGCATGGAACAACTGTGCCCAGACTGCCAGCGTCGCTGCGCCAGCAACCCCCTACGAGTACTCGACTGCAAAGCTAAATTATGCAAAGAGGCGACCGTTGATGCACCATCGGTTCTCGACCACCTGTGCACAGACTGCGAAACACATTTTGTCTCAGTTCAACAGCACCTCGACCTTATTGGTACACCATACAGCATTAATGACCGCATGGTGCGTGGCCTAGACTACTACACCAAGACAACGTTTGAGATGATCACCAACAACCTCGGCTCACAAAATGCCGTGGCGGCTGGCGGACGCTACGATGGTCTAATTGAAGATCTCGGCGGACCATCGTTACCCGGAATTGGTTTTGCCATGGGTGTTGAGCGCCTAGCACTGCTACTCGAGGGCAACGGCATCACAACCGCAACACCTAAAATTTTTATTGCCGCCATGGGGTACGAAGCTGAAAACATTGCATTCGGCTTACTCAATCAATTGCAACATCACGGCATTTACGCTGAGATGGATTTCAGCGGCAAAAGCCTCAAGGCGCAGTTACGCCGCGCCAATAAGCTTAAATGCGACTACACCCTTTTTCTCGGCGAGAACGAACTTACCGACGGCAACGCACAATTAAAGCGCATGAGCGACGGCGTCCAAACCTCCCTACCGCTCGAAGGTATTTTCGAACAACTGCGCCAACTACTTGACGCATCAGCGACAACATCGCTATAATTATTCACTTAACATTTCATCACTAGAGTCAAGCACCACAGAATACTCTTTGAAATAAACTATTTTAAATCTTTCATATTGGAGGAACACCCTTGAACGACGCACTCGGAAACTGGAAAAGGACTCATTACTGCGGCGATTTGACCAGCGCCAATATCGGCAAAGAAGTTTGCCTCATGGGTTGGGTACAGCGCCGCCGTGACCACGGCGGGTTGATTTTTATTGACCTACGTGACCGCGAAGGGATCGCACAACTTGCCCTTGACCCCGACCGCGACCCTGAAGCACACGCAAAAGCAGACAGAGTTCGTAATGAGTTTGTTGTCGCCGTTAAAGGGGTCATCTCTCAACGCCCCGAAGGGACCATCAACCCAAAGATGAAAACAGGCGAAGTGGAGATCGAAGTCAGCGAGCTACGCATTCTCAACAGCTCTAAAACACCACCATTTCTCCTCGATGACCACGTCGACGTAGCTGAAAACATCCGCCTCAAACACCGCTACCTTGACCTACGTCGCCCAGCGCTGCAAAAGAATATGATCTTGCGCCACAATGTGACAAAAGTAGTACGAAACTACCTTGATGAAAACGGATTTCTTGAGATCGAGACCCCCGTTCTCAACAAGAGCACCCCTGAAGGTGCCCGTGACTTCTTAGTCCCTAGCCGCGTTAACAGTGGTAATTTCTTTGCTCTGCCACAGTCGCCACAACTATTCAAACAACTGCTAATGGTTTCAGGTTATGACCGCTATTGCCAGATTGTTAAATGTTTCCGTGATGAGGATCTTCGCGCTGATCGGCAACCAGAATTTACTCAGATCGACTGCGAGATGAGCTTTGTTGACTGCGACGATGTCATCACCATCATGGAGGGGATGATTGCCCGCGTCTTTAAAGAGACCATCGGCGTCGATGTCCCGGCCAAAATGGCACGGATGACCTATGCCGAAGCACTAAATCGCTTCGGTGTCGACAATCCGGACCTCCGTTTTGACCTTGAACTAGTTGAACTATCGAACATCGTCGACGGTTGCGGCTTTAAAGTGTTTGCCGATGCTGTCAAAAATGGCGGCATGGTTAAAGCGATCAACGCCAAAGGGTGTGCGACATTCTCACGTAAAGATCTCGACAACCTCACCGACTTCGTCAAAATTTATGGCGCAAAAGGTCTAGCTTGGGTCAAAATGACCGAAGATGGCTGGCAGTCACCAATTGGCAAATTCTTCACCCCTGAGGAACTGGAGCAGATCAACCAAGCGATGGACGCTGAAGTTGGCGACCTACTGATGTTTGTTGCCGACACTACCGCCATCACCAACGAAGCACTAGGTCGCCTGCGTGGCCACCTCGGTCAAAAACTCGGTTTAGCCGACAAAAACAATTATCAATTTGTCTGGATCACCGACTTCCCACTCTTAGAATGGGACGGCGAAACACGCCGCCACATGGCTGTACACCACCCTTTCACCGCACCTCGCGATGAAGACATGGAATTGCTCGACAGCGATCCAAGCAAAGCCTGTGCAAAAGCTTACGACCTTGTGCTAAACGGTTCTGAAATTGGCGGCGGCAGCATCCGTATCCACGACCAACAAATTCAGAGCAAAATGTTTGAACTCCTCGGCATTGGCGCAGAGGAAGCACGTGAAAAATTTGGCTTCCTTCTTGATGCCCTCGAATTTGGCGCACCACCTCACGGCGGCCTCGCATTTGGCCTTGATCGTCTCGTAATGATCTTAACTGGCTCAGATTCAATTCGCGATGTCATCGCCTTCCCTAAAACCCAGAAAGCCACCTGCCTACTCTCAGGTGCCCCAAGTGAGGTCGAGGAGAAGCAACTACAAGAGCTCTCTATCCGCTTGCGCATGAAAAAAAAGGACGTTGCGCCGCAATAAAGTGGTGCAACAAAAACCAACCCTTTTCCCGTTCATAGGTAAACATGGTGATCCTGTTTCTTCGTCGTATCACAATTTTATTTGCACTATTCTGTGCAACTGGCCCACTGGCCAGTTGCACAGCAACGCAAAAAACTAAAAACATCACCAGTAACAGCGTAACTCCCACCATAACCACAGCAACGCCTCAAGTAGCAACGGACAAGTCCAAAGACAAACATCACAACGTCACGGCTCAAACAACCCCAACAACTCAACAACGTATCGACCAACTTAAAAAAGATCAACTGCAAGCTTTCACTAAAAAGTGCACCTACTCTTCATCAGCCACCATTACCACCACAGCTCCGCAGACAGTGGCTATCCGTAAGCCAAAAACCCACAAAAAAGCACTCACGGAATATACCGTGCAATCCGGTGAGAATCTATATTCCATCGCAGCACGAACAAACATTTACCACGAAGGGCTACTCTGGCCACTTATCTACCAAGCAAACCGTGACCAGATAAAAGACCCTCAACAAATATTCCCAGGTCAGACTTTAACCATTACGCGAAAACACGATAGCAGCGAAAAAGAGAAAGCCCGCGAAACAGCACGAAATTCGGGAATATTTATCCAACAACATGACAGCTAACAAAGCACCCCATTATTCGCAAGATAGGGGATAAAAAACCCATCAGATTTTCACTTGACAGCTTTTCCCCTTTTGCATACTGTATACAGCGTTTAGCAACGATCTACATCTGACCTTTATAATTTTACATTGAGCATCAATTTCGTCTAAATATAAGTAGCTTTATGAGTTTACTGTTTAGATGATTGAATATCCCGTGCTGGAGTAACAGGTGTTGTTCCCGCTTTTTATTTCAATTGATTGATTTGAAGGAGAGAGACATGGCAAGAGCAAAAATTTCATTGATCGGTGGCGGTCAAATCGGTGGTGTTTTAGCACAACTTTGCGCACTACGCGAGTTAGGTGACGTTGTACTATTTGACATCGTTGAAGGATTACCACAAGGTAAAATGCTCGACATCGCTGAAGTTGCACGTGTTGATGGTTTTGATGTAGACCTTAAAGGTACTAACAGCTACGCTGACATTGCTGGTTCTGATATTGTTATCGTTACTGCAGGCCTACCCCGCAAGCCAGGCATGAGCCGCGACGACCTACTTGGCGTTAACGCTAAGATCATGTCACAGGTTTCTGAAGGCATTAAAGAATTTGCTCCTGACGCATTTGTTATCATCATCTCTAATCCTTTGGATGCGATGGTTACACTATGTCAAAAAGTTACCGGCTTCCCAGCTGAGCGCGTAAACGTTAACGGTATCCCAGTTATGGAGCAACTCGTTCGCAAGTACGGTAACGAAGCAAAAGCTCAAGAAGTTATGACTGCAATGGTAGAGCGCACTAAGATGGCTGGCGGAGAAGTTGTTAAATTGTTGGGCAATGGCTCAGCATTCTACAGCCCAGCATCATCTGCTATTGGCATGGCTGAAGCGATCTTGCGTGACCAAAAGCGAGTTCTTCCCGTATGTGCACTTCTCACAGGTGAGTTCGGCGTTGACAACTACTATGTTGGCGTTCCTTGTATTCTCGGCGCAGCTGGCATCGAAGGCATTCTTGAATTCGATCTAGACAATGAAGAGCAAGCGATGTTTGATAACTCCGTAGCGGCTGTTAAAGGCCTCATCGATGAGCTTCCTACCATCCTACCTGACCTTGCCGACGTACTTAAAGGTTAATAAATAGCGCAGTAATAGGCTAAATGATCCCAACAAGGGCAATGGAAACATTGCCCTTGTTGTGTGTCACGCGAAGAGGATTAGCAAAAGCTTACCATTTCAATCTCTCTAACGTTGTTTTAGTCGCGCTAAAGAGTTCGTATACAATTTTCCCTCGCCTATCATATCTAGCTTGCATACCGCATGGTGTTAGTGATATATGATTCGCGACTGGCAAATGACGATGTTTGATTGCTGCAAATAAGCAGCATACTATCTTAAAACATCTCTTTTTTTACAGGAGACAGTATGGCAGAGAACGCAAAACTCATGAGTGCTGAGCAAATTGTCGTAAAATTCACCGGTGATTCTGGTGACGGCATGCAGCTCATAGGTAACCAACTTACCGCCCTTGCAGCATTGGACGGTAACGATGTTAACTCCCTTCCCGATTATCCTTCTGAAATCCGTGCACCTACCGGTACTATTGCCGGTGTTTCCGGTTTTCAGATGTGCCTCGGCGATCACAAAATCTATACTGCTGGTGATGCACCTGACGTATTGGTTTCATTCAACCCAGCTGCTCTCAAGCACAGCGCTAAGTTTGTTAAAGCGGGTGGTATTATTATCACTAACTCTGACTCTTACACTGAAAAAGCTCTTTCTAAAGTCGGTTACGAGAGCAACCCTCTCGAAGACGGCAGCTTGAACGGTTACGATGTCAAGGCTATCCCAATGTTCACCCTCGTGCGTGAAGCACTAGCTGACATGGATATGACTAACCCAGCTAAAGATCGTTGCAAAAACTTCTTCACCATGGGTGTACTTTGCTGGCTGTTTAACAAAACTCCTCAGCTTGTTCTTGAGTTCATCCAAGAGAAGTTTGGTGCCAATGCTAAGAAGCCTAAGCTGCAAATCGCTGAAGCGAACACTAAAGCATTTAAAGCAGGCCTACACTACGGTGAAACTGCTATTATGTTCCAAGAGCGTTATGACCTTGGTGCAGCGCAAATTGAAAAAGGTCTTTACCGTAACATTACCGGTAATGACGCAGCAGCAATCGCGATTGCTGCCGCTGGTGCTAAATCAGGTTTGCAACCATTTATCGGTTCTTACCCAATCACTCCCGCGACAGACCTACTTCACCTTGCTTCAGAATTCAAAGATGCTGGCCTAGTCACCATGCAAATGGAAGATGAGATCGCTGGTATTTGCTGTGCGATTGGTGCGTCATGCGCTGGCAACCTAGCATTTACCACAACTTCTGGTCCAGGATTAGCTCTTAAAACAGAAGCTGCAGGTATGGCTCTGATCCTTGAAGTACCTTTGGTAATCGTCAACGTTCAGCGTGGCGGTCCATGTACAGGTCTGCCAACTAAGACTGAGCAATCGGACTTATTGCAATCGATGTTTGGCCGCAACGGTGATAGCTACATGCCTATCATTGCCGCTAACAGCCCTGCTGACTGCTTTGATGCAACCTATCAAGCAGCAAAGATTGCGTTACAATACCGGACACCAGTAATCGTCTTGACTGACGGCTACATCGGTCAAGGTAGCTGCCCATGGAAAGTACCTACCATGGACGAGCTCGAAGACTTAACACCTTATGTAAACTTCTGGAAACCAGAAGATCATCCAGGTGAAGAATATATGTCTTACAAGCGTGATCCTGAGACTCTGGCTCGTGATTGGGCTATCCCTGGAACAAAGGGCTGCCAACACCGTATTGGTACCCTTGAAAAAGATGAGACTGGTGCCGTTAGTCACGATCCAATGAATCATCAGAATATGACTGAGATTCGTAAGGCAAAGGTTGACAATCTAGCCAAGGTTCTTCCTGAGCTTGAGATCAACGGTGCAGATTCTGGCAAAGTACTCGTTATTAGCTGGGGTGGTACTTATGGCGCGGTTAAGGGTGCTGTTGATCGTCTCATCGCTGACGGCAAAGAGGTGTCAGGTATCAACCTACGTTGGGTATGGCCTTTCCCACCAAACTTAGGTGAGATCATCAGCCGTTTCGACAAAGTACTCGCACCCGAGCTGAACATGGGCCAACTAAGCCTCATGCTTCGCGCCAAATTCCTAGTTGACGTTCAATCTCTGTCTAAAGTACAGGGCGACCCATTCCGTGAGTTTGAGGTCATCGAAAAAGTCAACGAAATGTTAGGAGAATAAGACCATGGCAGATACTCAACTGACAAAAAAATATTTCGCGTCCGCTGCGGAAGTAAAGTGGTGCCCAGGTTGTGGCGACTTTGCAATCATGAACGCTGTTCGTGCTGGCATGGTCGCGGCGGGTAAACCTCGTGATGAAGTAGCTATCGTTTCTGGTATCGGCTGCTCAAGTCGTTTCCCATACTACATGGAAACTTATGGCTTCCACACCATTCACGGTCGTGCTGCTGCGATCGCATCTGGTGTTAAAGTAGCGAACCCTAAGCTCGACGTATGGACAATCTCTGGTGATGGCGATTCTACTGCTATCGGTGGCAACCACTTTATCCACGCGATTCGTCGTAACGTCAACCTGAACTATGTTCTCATCAACAACAAGATCTATGGTCTCACCAAAGGTCAGTACTCTCCTTGTTCTGAGATGGGTCAAATCTCTAAGACCAGCCCTTATGGTGTTATTGACTACCCTATGACACCTTTGCGTGTTGCTGTAAGCCTTGGTGGAACCTTTATCGCGCGTAGTATTGATGCGCAGATGAAGCTCTCTGAAGAGATCTGTGTTCGTGCGGCAAAGCATCGTGGTTTCAGCATGATGGAGATCTTTGCAAACTGCGTTATCTACAACGATGGCGCACACAAGCAACTCACTGATAAAGTGACCGGCGCTGACTTCTACATCGTCCTACGTGACGGCGAGAAGATGACCTTCGGTACAGAAGATCAGCTCTGCCTCGTTCAAGATGGCTTTAAAATTAAAGCAGCTAAGGTTGCTGATGTTGCCGAAGCGGACATTCTTGTTCACGATGAGAAAAACGCTGAAGTTGCCGCTCTTCTTACCGAGATGCGTCCAGACGCAGGTCTACCTATGGCTTTCGGTGTTATCTATGCTGATGACACAAAGAAAACCTATGATGACATGGTATACGAGCAGCTTGAAGCTGTTAAAGCGAAGCGTGGTCGTTCATTAGATCAAATCATGCAAGAAGGTCACACTTGGACTGTTTAAGTTCAATGTTTGACTAGGTCACGAAAAAAGGCTCGGGGATCTCCCCCGAGCCTTTTTTTATTGACAATCAAATCTGTTCTTTTATTCGACCAACTTATTAGCTTGCTCGCTCGACACCTTGATTTGCGATGGGACAACAGGCTTGGAAAACAAAAAGCCCTGCATCTGCGAACAGTTGCGATCAGATAAAAACACGGCCTGATCGTGTGTTTCAACCCCTTCAGCAATCACATGTAGGCCCATATTGCGTGACATGGCGATAATTGTTTCAACAATCGCTGCATTGTCTGGTTCATGAAGAATATCCACCAAAAATGATCTGTCGATCTTTAAACGATCAATCGGAAAATTTTTCAGATAATTTAAAGATGAATATCCGGTACCAAAATCATCAATGGCGATTCTGACCCCTAAGCTTGAAATTTTATGTAATAAGTTCAAGGCCTGATCGGTGCGTTCAACAAGTACAGATTCAGTAATCTCCAGCTCAAGTTGCTCGGAAGGTAAGCCACTTTCTTGCAGTGCATTGAGGATAACCTCAACAAGGTTTGGTTGTTCAAGTTGAATCCCCGACAAGTTAACCGACAGACTCAATTCAATACCAAGTTCCGTTTGCAGCTGCACTATCTCTCGACAAGCGCGACGGAGAACCCATTCACCAATAGAAATAATTAGCCCAGTCTCTTCAGCAACAGCAATAAACTTATCGGGTAAAATCAATCCGAGCTCAGGATGGTTCCAGCGCAACAGTGCTTCAACCCCCACCACCTTTTTCGTTTCCAAATCGATCTGTGATTGGTAGCAGATAAACAGCTGTTCGTTTTCGATTGCATGTCTTAAACCGTTTTCTAGCTCCAACTGCTCAACAGCGTTACGATTCATACTCTCGGAATAAAATTGAAAGCTATCACCCTTCTCACTCTTTGCCGCATACATGGCCATATCAGCATTACGCAACAGATCAGCAGCATTGGCACCATCTTGGGGATAAATAGCGATCCCAACGCTCCCTGATAACACCAACTCATGGCCCTCAATAGCACAAGGCTGACCAATGGTTTTGAGAATTTTTTGGGCGATATGTGGAACATTGAATGAATTGCGATAACCAGAAAGAACAATAATAAACTCATCGCCCCCCAACCTTGCCACGGTATCATTTTCACGAAAAGAACTGCTCAAACGCTGAGCGACCTCTTGCAAAAGAAGGTCGCCGATATGGTGACCCAAGGTATCGTTGACTTTTTTGAAGTGATCCAAGTCAATAAATACCACACCCAAGTGATGGTCAAATCGTTTGGTGTCAGCAATGGCGTGAACCAGTCGGTCTTGCAGCAACGTTCGATTAGGCAGGCCAGTTAACTTATCGTAATAAGCAAGTTGATGAATTTTGTCCTCTGCAGCTTTACGTTCTGAGATATCGCGATAAATGGCGCGGATACTATGGGGCTGATCATTTTCAAAGCGTAAACTCACATTGCCTTCGAGCAACATAGGGCAACCATCTTTACGCAAAAATGTCACTTCAGCTGAATTAACAATTCCACCTGCGATGAGCGATTCAAACCGCTGACGACAATGATGGTGGTCATCAGGACTTATCACGTCAAAAATATTGAGCGCAGCAATTTCACTATCGCTATAACCTAAGGTCTCGCGCCAAGCGCGATTAACAAAGAGCAAACGACCGTCGAGAGCCACAGATTGGATTAAATCGGATGCATTTTCAAACAGGTCATGATAGCGCTCTTGCATCGAAGTTTGGGCATGCAACGAACGGCGTAACCGTCCAGACCAGATCCCCAGCAATCCGCCAGCAATGCTGCCGTAAACACTAGGATAGAGATAACTCGTGACACTACGAATATCTGCGCCAAGTTTCAACCTCGGAACAATTGAAAAAACAGCGAGAATGATCGCACCGGCAAGGGAAAACAAACAAAAGTCTATGACGGGTCGAGAATACAATCGATCAATAAAATTTTTCACAATAACAGTCCCTGCTTAGTCACATTAAGAACAGATAAACCATTCTAAACCAAACGTCCTGCCATTGAAAGAAATTAATGATTTAACGCTATTCCTTGCTCCACTCATCAAGGCCCAGCGAATAATTTGTTCATGGGAGTGGCTCCTTCACGTTTAGTGGCCATGTTTCATCGATCAACTTAGTCATTTCCTGCTCTTGCAACACCACGGGCAACATCCGCGTTAACGGACGAATCGCACGGGGATTCTTGATCCATTTTTTCAGACCTTGAATATCCCACGGTTGATTATCTTTATGGGTTTTAGGGTAGAAAGAACTGAACAATCCAGACAAATTCGGCGCGATAGCCCCCGTCCCCAACCCACCCTGCTTGGCAGTCAACAGCCGATGACAGCTACCACAATGTTTTTCAAAAAGATTTTTCTCATCTACACCATTTTCAAAATGGATCACTTGTGGTGGTTGTGAACTTGCCCATTGCGGCTTGAGCCCAGCAGCAAAAATAACATTAACAAGAGCATCCACGTCACCTTGCTGCAGAGAAAAGTCGGGCATAAAAAAAGCGGGAACGCGAATAGAAGCTACCACTTCGTCAGGTAAAACCTGTTGATACAAACGATCTAAATCAGCGGCCAACGGGTTCCCTTTACCTGCCAAAACGTGACAGCGACGACACGCCAACAGATCAACGAGATGTTGGCCACGCCTTACAACATCAGACTCAGTAAAGCGATACCAAGAGTGGTTCGCCTCAATGAGACGGTAATGAGCAAGTTGCCGCCGCAGAGTTGTTGGATTCCCGCGATGACAATCAACACAGGCCAACGTCGACAACAACCCTTCTTGATGTTGCTGCACAGCCCTCTCTCCACTACAACCATCGTGACAACGCACACAGCTGGCAGATTCAGCCAAGCATTCGCTCGCCCATGTCAGGGCGATAACAGCAATTAAAAGAACCAGCCGAATAACCAATTTTCGCCTCTAAAATAAAATGCAACCACCGTTAAACCAACAATCACCAAAAACGTTATCACCGTTAACCAGTTAATCTTTTTTTGATCGCTAGGGAACCATTGTGCTTGGGCGTTCGGGCTCACATTCGGCAGCCAAGGCAATGCACAAAATAAAATTCCAAGGAAAATGATCGGATAGATCGCGTACTTGGTGTAACTAACCACCTCTTGCGTCCAAATAAGAAACCATGCCGCACGCGAGGGATTAGGAACCAGCGAGATATCGGCAGGATTGAGCAACGGCGCTGGAAACAGCGCGGCAAAAACCACGACAACCAGCACAATCGCCGCCATCGATTGCTTAATTAAGCGAAAAAAAACAGGATCACTTTTTACATAATTTTTCACAGGTACGGTAACACCCCTTTTTGTTTGCGAATTTTATAAAAATGTAAAAAACACAACATCAACGTTACCCCAGGAAGCACCACAACATGCAGCACATAAAAGCGCAACAACGATAATGGCTGACCTACGGCATCGGGCACTAAAAAGCCGTGCAACAACTCACCGCAGGGAACCACGCGGAGCAACTCCATCCCAGTCTGTGTCGCCCACAGTGCCAATTGATCCATCGGCAACAGGTAACCTGTATAACCAGAGAATAGCCCTAAGCATAGCAACATAAAGCCGATCAACCAGTTCATCTCACGTGGCTTACGATAAGCTCCGGTAAGGATCACCCGCAGAGTATGAAGAAAAAGGAGGATCAAATAAAAATTAGATGCCGTACGATGTAAGCTGTGCAAGAAATGGCCAGCAAATACCCGTTCTTCAATATAAATAATGGAGTTGTACGCATGATCGGTATGCGGTTGATAATACATTGCCAACAAAAACCCACTCACCATTAATAGCATAAATAGTGTAAAGGCCATCCCCCCCAAACAGAAGGTATAGCTAATGCGCAAGTTACGTTCTATCACCACCCGCGGGAATAGATGTTTGATAAAATCTTCAATCACAATAATACCCTTTAGCGCGCGCTAGCAGGCTGTCGGACTTGACGGGCCGTAGCGAGAAATAGACTGCTTGAGACCAGATTTTCGAGAATTTGAGAGCGAATAGCTGGCCTATTTGTCGATAATTGTCGGAAACATGGGCCAAGTCAGGCTGTTTCGCAGTAGGTCCATGTTAAGTTCGACAGCCTGTTAGAATGCTATCCGTAAACAAGCCAATCTTCACCCTGTTGTTGCAACTCTAAGCGCGGCAAGTCTTCGTCAGCGGGACCTTTTAATATCGTGCCATAACGATCAAATACGCTGCCATGACACGGACAACTAAGCTCCTTTGGTGTCACGCTCAGAGTACAACCCAAGTGGGTACACACCAAACTTAACGCATAAACGTTACCTGCCTCGCGAATCAAAGCGAATCGTTGTTGACGGTAGACCAAAGCACCGCGGCCAGGAACTGAGGCCATTGGAACCCGAGCCAACAATGTTTTCGCTACTGGAACTGGGGCAAAAAACTTTTGCAAAAACCATAGCCCTGCGCCTGCGGTTATTGCGGTGCGGAGGAAGTTTCGTCTTTTTTTAGAAAAGTTTGCCATTTTCTCACATACAATTCAGCATAGTTGCGATCTCGACGCGACATACGTTGAAACCGTTCTAGCGGATAAAATGATCCATTAACAATCAGCTGCCCCTCGGGGCGCCAAAAACTCGACAAACCTAGACCATCGCGGTCAGGACGGTAGATCCGCTTCTCTTCAGGCTGCAACATAAAACGACGTGGTTCATTGTGGCAACTATCACACATTACGGTGCCACGACGTATGGTGTGCGGTGTATAGGCTTTCCACTCAGCGGCTAACAGTCTATTTTCATCACCAACAGGTTGATTATTTTCAATCTCACTATAATAAGCAATAAACTGTGGCCGGATAGGACTGACTCGACCACGCTCATTTAAGCCAAGAATCGGCGAATTTTGGCGTTTCAAATAACTACTTTTGACATACTGATCATTCGTTTGCCGCACTCTAAAATAGTTGCGATTCGAACTGTCAGTCGTTTTGATATAAAAGGTTCCATACTCTTGCGCTGACCATGCCGCATGACAACTAACGCACTCCATATTGTCTAAATGGGCGGCAACACTGTGTTCAATCACGGTAGGATCGGGATCATGGCAATCAATACAACGGCTGGCAACAACTTGCCCCGCTTGCAAACTTTCCATGGTATGACAATCGCCACAATCCATCCCCACTTCAGAATGGACATCAGGGCGCATTTTCAAGTAATGCTGTTCGTGATTCTGTTCACCACGCTGATAGCGGACACTGTCTTCACGCGGGGCACGGCCAGAAAAATCCCAGCCGACAAAATAGCCGTTATGACATTGCAAACAGGTCTCGGTATCAGGACGATCAATGGCATGACCTTCACCATGACAATCCAAGCAGCTTGTCACATGGCAGCCCATGCAGTTGGTATCAAAAAACTGTGGATCGGCTTGCGACCAACTTCGCTGACAAAACTCCTGCTCGGCCACACGGGTACTCATGGCATGATCAAAGATACGCTCGGCCTGCTCATGGCAGCCAGTACAGCCAACCGCATTATTATCGATGGTTGTGGGATCGGCAACATTTCCAGCCACACCATGACACTCGCGACAGCCTAACTTGGCATGAACACCGCTAACAACATGGTCATGGCAATCCTGACACGCTGCACCAGCAGTTAAGTGAGCATGGGCTTGTACCAGCTCAGCATGAGCCGCAACGATGCTACTGAGTAACAGCAGCGCGGTTAAAACACTCTTCAACACGATTATAATCCAATGGTTGTTGATAGATAGGATCTTTCGGCTGATCATGGCACACCAAGCATTGATTAACAGCCAAAATACGATGAACTTCTTGATCATTCAACGCACGACTATGTTCGCGTACCACACCAGAAAATGATTGCACATCCCCCTGCTGCATCACCATAAAACCATCTAAAGGTAAATTATCAGCCTTTTCACACAGCAGCGTACTTTCAACATTTTGCCCTTCAACGACATGCTGCCCAAAGCCCAAAAAGACAAGATTAGCATGGCATTCACTACAACCAACGGCCTTAGCCGCAGTGTTGTGCGAATAGAACGGCGCAAAACGCAGCTGTTTTTTCCCCTTGAAGGTTGAAACATACTCCTCCAGCTGCGCCTCACCATCAGCATCCAGTACGGTGACAAAGGTCTGACACCCTGGAGTTAATGGTGCTATTTTACCTCGCTGATCAAGGGCTAACGGAAAAGGATACAGTGAGCGATAATCCTCGGTCTCGCTAAAGCTACCCCGTGTTTTTCGACCGATAACGTAATCCATCCCCTGTTGCGATTGATCATATTGAGTATGGCAACCGAAACATTGCGGCACCGCTGCCGAATGACAAGCATAACACTCCATCCGCTCGTGACCAGCAATCTGGTGTTCAGGAGTGCCAGTGATCACCTTGCTAATATGCTCACGACCATCACGCTTACCCACCACGACCACCTTACCATCACGATAAAAGACATTGGAGTAAGGTCGCCCTTTTGAAGTTAAAACCAGCGTATCACCACTATAAACCTGCTGCTGATAACTACGCGACTCCCGTAGCGCTTCATCATTTTCACGCGCAACGATTTTTACCTTGGGCAGCTCAAGCGCACTACCGTGGCAATCCTCACAGGAGACCTCGGTTTGCAAATACATGTTCTCGTAGGCGTAGCCATCACCCATCACATCACGCGAGGTGTGGCAATCGATACACTCTAAACCTTTTTCATGGTGGATATCGGCCTGAATTTGCGTCACGTTGCGCGAACCAGAGATCACTTCAGGACCGGGGAAGGCATTGCGAACAGGAACTCCACCATTATTACCATCATTCATCCCCTGATAAGAGAGAGCAATACGGCCACTACGGTTATGACAGCGGATGCACACAGTATTAGTCGGCAACGGCTCCATACGGTGCGTTTCAGAATGGGGCCACTTATTACGTAAACTGAGATCATTGCCCTGATAAGTACCATTGTCATTAAAAGGGAAATGACAAGCGGCACAACCTGAAGCATGGGAACCGCGCCAAGATTGAGTCGATTCAACCCCCACGTGACACAATGCACAATATTTACGATACAGTTCTCCGGCCAAATTATCTAACTCACGCACCGAGCGCAACTGAACGGGTTTACCTTGAGCATCAAATTGCTGCTGAGGCACTTGCCACAGGTTTCATCCCAAAACTCTGGATCGGAAGGGTTGCGTGGCCCATACATACTCGCGTGAGCTGCTTTTTTATCGCTCAGGGTCGCATCACCACCGTGACACGCTATACAATCGCCATGACTATCTGATGCCAACTCTAAGCCAACATGACAGCGTTCACACTGTGAGTCAGGCTCTGAAAACATACAGCCAAAACACAAACAACACAGAACAGTCACAACTGATAAACTTAAAAATCGAAACATGAAACCCTAAGGTGAAAGGAAAAAAGCATTAAAAGGAGCATGTCGTACAACAAGCGAACAACGAACATTCTTTCTTTTGAAAAATATTTCTCGTAATTTCAAATAGGCCCAACACTCAACAGCTACTTCTTAATCGCTGCCCAAGCATTATACAGCAGATCATCGGTAATCTCTTGCAGCGGAGTATTGACCACGCACAACAAACGCAACTCAACCGCCCGCAAAACAACACCGATATAGCTGATCGCCGCAGCGTACAGATCTTGTTGACGAATCACCCCTGTCTTCATGCCCTCTTCAAGCATCACGCGTACTGCCTTAAACGGTTCGGTAAAGCACATTGGTACGGCATCAGTCATAAATTCGGAGTGCTTCATGTACAGCATATATTCCATCATCACTGGATCAGATTCAGCAATATCAAACGACAAACGGGCAAATGCTTCAAGTTGCTCTCGCACCGTCGTTACATGCTCTAGACGTTGCTGCAACATCTGGTTAAACTCTTCGAGGGTGTTGTCATGAATCTGGCGGGCAAGGCTCTCTTTATTGTCGAAGTAACTGTAGATAGCCCCAGTACTCACCCCCGAGGCCTTAACGATGGCAGGGATCGAAACATTGTGGTAGCCCTTCTCAACAAACAACTCGCGAGCCACCATTAACACTTTTGCCATTTTTTCATGTGGCGCAATATGACGTTTTTTTTCTCCAGACATTAGCCCCCCTGCCGAGAATCATTCATGCAATAAAACTACCGTTGACAACATAGCGAAAACAAAGACAAAACAAAAGATCAATCAACGCTGCGACCGCTATTTGACCAGACTAATTTTCCAACAATTGTGAATCCTTGAATTTCTTTCAAAATCCAGAGGGATCGTTTGCTGCGAGATCTCCTCAATTTCATAATCGACCAAACCAGCAAAATCCATTTTAAAACGACGTAAATTGTTCGAAAAAATCAACACACCGTCATCCGTCAATAAACGACAGGCATTTTGAATTAACGCCACATGGTCGCGTTGAATATCAAAGCAGTCATCCATTTTTTTAGAATTGGAGAAGGTTGGTGGATCCAAAAAGATCAAACCATACTTACGCGAGTGCTGCTCAAGCCACTTTAAACAATCAGCACTGACCACCTGATGAACATGAGAAGTAAAGCCGTTCAGTTCAAGATTTTCCTTCGCCCATCCGCAATAAGTGCTCGACATGTCAACGGTGGTCGTAGACTTTGCCCCACCCGCAGCAGCATATACGCTGACACTACCGGTATAGGCAAACAGATTCAAAAAATCACGCTGCGGCGCAAGGTCGCGAATCAACTCACGGGTGAGACGATGATCAAGAAACAATCCAGTATCGAGATAATCGGCGAGGTTAACCTTAAAGCGTAAGCCGCCCTCTTGAACTTCAAAGAAATCACGCTTCTGATCTTGACGATCATACTGATCAGTACCGCGCTGGCGTTTACGTGTCTTGACATAGACAGACTCCGCCGATACGTCTAAAAGTTCAGGTAGCACAGTCACCACTTCGCGTAAACGGCGGCGCGCTAAGCGCTCATCGATGGTCGATGGTGCTTGATACTCCTGCACGTGCACACGATTTTCATACAGATCAACGGCAACCGAATATTCTGGCAGATCGGCATCGTAGACTCGATAACAGCTAATTCCACTACGTCGCGCCCACTTACGCATGCGCTTTAAATTTTTACGCATACGGTTGGCGAACATCTGTGCACCATCACTAAGGGTGACAACAGTGGCGAGACCGTGAGATGCGGCAATCGGGGCACGGAAATAATGTTCGGGTTCAACTTTGAAGTGCAGCAATAAACACTTGAGCGCACCGTTGTAAAAGGTGTGCTTATTCAACGCGCGCATGGCTAACGCTTGACCAAACTCGCTACCGACAGTAAAGACGGAAACATTCCAGTGAAGAAACTGCTCACGCAGCTTCTCACCCAACAGAGTGTAAAGCTGTAAAACCTCCTCTTTTTCACCAAGTCGCTCACCGTACGTTCAGCGTTGGCCCAGGCATTCTTTATTGCCCGTGGATCACGATCATAACCGACAATGCGCGGTACCGATTCCGCCCCTTTTTCGCGCCGTTGTTGCGCTTCATCTAGCAATTGCTGCCACAGCTGAGCATCGTGTTGTTGCCAATGCAAAAAGCCATAATATTCACGCAACATCCCCGGCGCACAATCGCCCGCCATCAATGCCGCTTCGATAGCCAGAGTTCCCGAACCACACATGGGGTCGACCAATGGCGCCCCCGCCTGACTCAGGGTGCTCCATCCCGCGCGCACCAGCAACGCAGCCGCTAAATGCTCCTTCAAAGGGGCACGGCCACCTTCGGTACGATAACCACGGCGATGCAAACTATCGCCAGACAGATCGAGACTCAGAATAAGCTTATCGTGATTAAGCCACGCATTGATGCGCCAGTTCGGTTGCTGAACCTCAACATCTGGCCGCTGGCCTGTGAGCTCACGAAAGCGATCGACCACCGCATCCTTGATTTTTAGCGCCGCGTAGCGCGAGTGGGTGATTTTCGATGACGATAGGTTGCAGTCCACCGCCATGGTTGCCGTCGAATCGAAGTGATCTTCCCAAGGGAAACTGTGAACAGCCTCATACAACTGATCAGGGTCCTCTACGGGCTGCTCGATCAATGGCATCAAAATTCTGCCCGCTAACCGCGACCATAAACAGACACGATACACCACCTCTAACGTGCCGAAAAATTCAACACCGCCGCGTGTTTGCCGTGCCGTTGTCGCACCGAGAGAGCTGAGTTCATCTACCAACAGAGGTTCTAACCCTTTGGGTGATGTAGCGAATAATTTAAATGCTTGTTGTGCCATGAGTCGTATCACTTTATAAAAAGTTGAAAATCAACCGCTTAAACGATCTTTAGCTGTTGTTACCTTGCGATAGCGAGCAACTATGTTATTCGCCCTCGGCGATCTCGACCAATTGCAGCGCAAAGTTCAACACTTTACCCGCCATCGGGTGATTACCATCTAGGGTGATTTGATCGCCGTCAACGCCGGCAATGGTGACCACCAGCGGAATCCCCTCTTCGGTCTCAGCTTGCATTTGCAAACCAGCCTCAAGCTCCATCCCTTCAGGTAACATGGAACGATCTACCGTGGCCAGTTGATCGTCGTCGTACTCACCATAAGCATCAACCGCTTCAATCCGAACCTGTTTTTTTTCACCAACAGACATCCCCGCTACGGCTTTTTCAAAGCCAGGGATCACTTGTGACTGACCAAGGGTGAATTCCAGCGGTGTACCGCCCGTTGAGGAATCAAACTCAGTGCCATCCTCATAAGTACCGACATAATGAACTTTAACGCGTTGACCTTGTTGTACAACATCCATAATCAAATCATTCTTTTCAATTGAGTTTCAAAATTAGTGTGACAGAGAATCAATTCTCTTCTATACGCTTCAGTAATACCTCGGCACAGCTCGTTGGAATCGCACCAATCGCCCGGACTTTGCCTAGCTCGGCGCCACCCTCTTCAATACCATGGAAATCGGAACCGCCAGTAACCAGCAGTTGACGTAAGCGCGCCTGAGTCAAATACCACTCAATTTCACTGCTAGTGGCACCGTTATTATACACCTCTATACCATTTAAACCAACCGCGACCAACTCATTGAGCAATTTCTCCATCTTTTCGCCGTCACGGGTCACATAAGGGGGGTGAGCCAGCACGGCAACACCACCCGCAGAGTGAATCAGATCGATCGCTTCATCGACAGGGAAAAATCGTTTCGGGATATTGCACGGTACTAGATATTTATTAAAGGCATCCTCCATCGTTTTCACGTGGCCTGCCTCCATCAGTTCCATAGCAATATGTGGCCGGCCCACCGTGCCATCGGCGCGCGCTTTCACCCGTTCAAAATCGAGTGGCTCCATCCCTTTTGTGACCAACAGGGTATTGATTTTATCGACAATCAGCTTATTGCGCTCGGCGCGAAACTGCTGAAAACTCCCAGAGATCACCTGAACACCACACTGTTGACCAACTTGGCGTGCGATCAGTACCCCGTCAATATTATCATGGTCACATACCGCAAGCGTTACCACACCAGCCTGTGCAGCCTTTTCAACAAGTTGCTG
>NBLY01000114.1 GCA_002084665.1 Desulfobacteraceae bacterium 4572_35.2
CATTTCACCATTGGTATTTATCCAATAATCCAATTTTCAAAAGCAAGATTACCTTACGAATACAGATAGATAACGCGCGAACCGAGCGACGATCTTATCCTGTGATTGGACAAGCCCAGCCACCACAATCAATTTAACCTCAATGGCAAGTTCAACAAATTGCTACAAAAGAGAGCGTTCTCCAATGCCAACCACTAGCGAACCACAACTACTCAGGCTTTTTAAGCATCCTAAAAGTCAGCCTACGCCACAGCTTATTTGCTGGGGGCATGTCACCGGTGATCAGCCGCGAACTGATGGAGCGTGGCCAAGCGGTGGCAGTACTGCTCTACGATCAACAACGTGACGCAGTAATTATGATCGAGCAGTTTCGCATTGGCGCTATACATGATTCCAACGGTGCATGGTTATTAGAGCTAGTAGCCGGGATGATTGAAGAGGGGGAACAGCCAGAACAGGTGGCGCGGCGCGAAAGCATGGAGGAATCGGGTTGTGAAATAAAAAAACTCGAACTTCGCGTGCGCGTACTGCCATGGGGCGAAGTGGAAACAATGCTAACAGCAGGAGAGATCAACAACGCCACAGCCCTTATCGGCTTACAATGGTTGCAGATTCAGAAACTCGCCAACAAACTATAGTGCTACTGGTTCAACACAAGGGGACGTTCTTTACTAATTCACTATCTTACTATATTCTGTCAATACTGTGCAGATTCAATAACCGAGGCTCTCTTCATAAATAAATTACTAAGGTGTCAATTATGCCACGCTTACCTCGCATAGATTATCCCGGTCTTTTGCAACATATAATTGTCAGAGGTGTTGCCCGTAATGACATTTTTATCAACGATAATGACCGTGAAGATTTCATTCACCGTCTTGGCAATCTATTACTTGAAACTCAGACCCAGTGCCTAGCATGGGCACTTCTTGACAACCATTTTCACCTGCTCATAATACCAACTACTGAGACTCTCGCTCGAATTATGCGTCGTTTGCTGACCGGTTACGCTGTTTCGTTCAATCTGCGTCACAGTCGCAGCGGACATCTGTTTCAAAATCGCTATAAATCAATTGTGTGTGATAGTGATGCATACCAACTGGAATTAATCCGCTATATTCACCTAAACCCACTTCGTGCAGGAATGGTTAATTCGCTGGATGAACTTGATCAGTATCAATGGAGTGGCCACAAGGAATTGATAGGCGGCGGGAATGGAAGTATCCTAGATAAAGAGTCCACATTTTCATTTTTTGGTCGAAGTAAACGGTTGGCACTGCCGAGCTATATAAATTTTATGGCTGACGGTTTATCAATGGGGACGGTTGCGCTTTCATCGGGGGGACGTATCAATAGTCAAGCCATGAATGAAGCCCTCGGCGAGGATGATCTTTATGATCAACGTATCCTTGGTGGTGGCGGTTTTGTAGAAAAAGTATTGGCAACTTTAGATGTAACAATAAAACAGCAACTCACCCTCCCATTCATTATAGAGCGAGTGGCTCAGCTTCATCATCTAACCGTTGATCAATTACACTATCGAAGCAATCAAGCTGAGATTGTTCGTGCCAAATCGTTGATTTGCTATTTGGCGACCCGTCATCATGGTATTACGGGTAAGGTGGTCGCTGAAGCGTTAGCCTATTCTCCTGCGGCAGTTAGTCGAGCAACACAGCGTGGTGAAGCGATATTGAATAAAGATCGAACATTGCAATATTTAATGAACGAAGTGAATTAATAAAGAACGTCCCCCCCCCTACCATTGGCCAACTTCTCATCTTCTTGAATTAATTAGCATTTACACTTGTCGCACAATTTTGAACAACAAACGCGCAGATTGCAGCTAGTCATTGACAGCACGCCATAAGTTCTTTATATAGATAGGTTTTAGATCGTTCCGTAACTAAACAATCGAGGTGTTCGTTATGAAAAGATTGATCTCTGTTTTATTAGCACTGCTGCTGCTTGCGCCAGCTATCGTTTTGGCTGAGCAAAGTGCCGAAGGTAAAAAGATCAAAGCAGGTTTTATATATGTTGGCCCGATTGGTGATGCTGGTTGGACATATTCTCATAATCAGGGCCGGCTGGAGATGGAAAAACTCCCCTACGTCGAGCCTTCTCGCTATATTGAATCGGTACCCGAGGGTGCAGAATCGGCACGCGTAATCACCGGCCTAGTACGTAAAGGTCACAACTTGATCTTCACCGCTAGCTTCGGTTACATGGATGCCACCTTGTCCGTTGCTCGCCGTTACAAGGATGTGGTGTTCATGCACTGCGCCGGATACAAGAGTGCCGAGAATGTCGGCAACTACTTTGGCCGCATGTATGAGCCCCGTTACCTTGCCGGTATTATCGCTGGCAAGATGACCAAGTCCAACATCATCGGCTATGTCGGTGCCTTCCCCATCCCCGAGGTTATTCGCGGCATCAATGCCTTTACCCAAGGTGTGCGTAGCGTCAACCCCAGCGCTCAAGTGAACGTAGTATGGACGCAGACTTGGTTTAACCCAGCCATTGAGCGTGATGCTGCCGACAGCCTGCTGGATGTCGGTGCCGACGTACTGACCATGCATCAAGATGCCCCGGCAACCCTGCAAGCCGCTGAAGAGCGTAACGCCTATGTCATCGGTTATCAGTCGGACATGCGCGAATTTGCCCCCACTGCTTTCCTCACCGCGCCGATCTGGAACTGGGAAGCTCTGTACACTAAGGTTGCCGAAGAGGTTCATAACGGCACGTGGAAGTCCCAATCTATTTGGTGGGGCATGAAAGAGGGCCTAGTCTCTCTAGCACCGATGAGCGATCGGATTCCTGCCGATGTCCAGCAATTGGTAAAAGAGAAAACAGCTGCCCTGATCAGCGGCCAGCTCCATCCTTTTACTGGCCCGATCAATGATCAAAACGGGAATCAGCAAGTGGCTACTGGTGCAATCCCCAGTGACGGCGATCTGCTCGGCATGAGCTATTTTGTCGAGGGTGTTCAGGGCACGATCCCGCGGTAATTTTAAGTCACGCACAATCCAAGCACGCAGCGGAGAGCAACCCGCTGCGTGCTTTCTTTTTTTTGCAACCGGAGCCCTTTCTACCCCCCAACTACAGTAGATTTCGCCCCCCCCCTTACACTTAGAAGCTGGACATGGCTGACTTATTACAGATCGAGAATATCCGTAAGACCTTTCCCGGAGTGGTCGCGCTGGACAGCGTTTCCTTCACCATCGGCAAGGGGGAGATCCATACCCTGCTCGGAGAGAATGGCGCCGGTAAAAGCACCCTGATGAATGTGCTGACCGGAATGTATCACCCCGAACAAGGACAGATGCGCCTACACGGCAAACAGGTCTGCTTTACATCGCCGCGCGATTCTTTAGCTCAGGGCATTGGCATGGTCCATCAACACTTTATGCTGATCCCTGCCCATAGCGTATTTGAAAATGTCCATCGGTGCTCAACAGTGGATTGAGCTGATCAAACTGCTGATGCGCGATTGCCAATTGCTGATTCTCGACGAACCGACGGCGGTGCTCACCCCCCAGGAAACCGAGCGACTGTTCATCGTTCTCGATAAGCTGCGCAATCAGGGCAAGAGCATCATCTTCATCTCCCATAAAATGCGCGAGGTGATGGCCATTTCTGACCGAGTCACCGTATTGAAAAAGGGCCGTAGCATCACCACCCTGCAGCGCGGCGATTTTGACGAAAAGCAGCTAGCGGCATTGATGATCGGTGAAGATATGATCCCCGAGTGGCACAAGTGCTCTCATGTCACCAATCGGCAGGTTCTGCAGATTCAACAGATGTCGGTACGCAATGATCGTGGACTAGCCGATCTGGACAACTTCTCCCTCAATCTCCATCAAGGGGAGATTATCGGTATTGCCGGTGTGGCAGGCAACGGCCAGAAAGCATTAGCCGAAGCCCTTACTGGTCTTAAAAACGCTACTGGCGGCCAGATTATTGCCGCTGGAAAAGATATTACCGATAACACCGCCAACAGCTCCTACATCGCCGGTATCGCCCATGTGCCAGAAGACCGTAAAAGTGTCGGCATCGCTCCAGATATGAGTGTGGCGGAAAACCTGATCCTGAAAAGCTATAAAAAACAACCATTCAGTCGCGGTATCTTCCAAAACCGACGCGCCATTGCTCACCACGCCGAACAAAAAATCGAACAGTTCGCCATCAAAGCAGGCCCCACGGGTAGTCCGGTCCGTTACCTATCAGGCGGTAACATCCAAAAAGTGATCATCGCCCGTGAACTGGCCGAACAACCACAAGTACTGGTGGCGCTCTACCCGACGCGCGGCCTCGACATCGGTGCGGCAGAATATGTCCATAAGGTGATCGTCAACAGCACTGCCAAAGGGATGAGCACCCTGCTCATCTCCGAGGATCTGGATGAACTGTTAAAAATTTCCGACCGCATTGCCGTGATGTTCCGCGGCCAACTGGTCGGCTGTGTCGATCCGCGCACCACCTCGCGTGAACAGATCGGGCTGATGATGAGTGGAGAGAATCAATCATGCAAATAATTGTTAGCCGCCGCGAAAGCAGCTCGGCTATGTTCCGCGCTACTGCTCCGTTCATCTCCGTACTGGTAGCGCTATTTGTCGCCGGATTTCTGTTACTGGCTGCTGGGGTTAACCCCGCTGCCGCCTACAGGGATATCGTCTATGAAGCTCTGGGGTCCGGCTATGGCTGGTCAGAAACATTGGTTAAAACCACACCACTGATCTTTGCCGGACTCGGCGTATCGCTAGCCTTTCGGATGCAGATCTGGAACATCGGCGCCGAAGGTCAGATCTACATAGGTGCCATGGCGGCCAGTGGCGTCGCGTTATTTTCCGGCATTGAAAACCATGCCCTGATGCTCAGTGCCATGTTTACCGCCGCCGCCCTGTGCGGTGGCCTATGGGCAGGCGTGGCTGGAGTGTTACGCGCCAAGTGGCAGGTCAATGAGGTGATCATCACTCTGATGATGAACTACATCGCTATTCTCACCGTCGATTATTTGGTCTACGGGCCATGGAAAGACCCTAAGGGCTTTAACTTCCCCCTTACTGCCGAGTTCAGCGATACGGCTCGTCTGGCCGAGCTTTTCAACACCCGACTGCACACTGGCTTTATTTTGGCTCTGGTCTGTGCTCTGCTGCTGTATCTGTTTATCGAGCGCACGGTGTGGGGCTACCAGATCAAGGTGATCGGCAGCAATATCAAAGCCGCCCAATACGCTGGAATGCGCACCGCTACCGCCGTGGTGCTGGTGCTGTTTCTCAGTGGCGCCATCGCTGGCATCGCTGGCTTCAGCGAGGTCGCAGGGCTGCAGCATCGTTTGCAGCATGGCATCTCGCCGGGCTATGGATTTACCGCCATCATCATCGCCTGGCTGGCTCGGCGCAGCGCTGTTGGCGTGGTGATCGTCGCCTTTTTAATGGGGGTGCTACTAGTGGGCGGCGACAGTCTGCAACTTAACTGGCAACTGCCGGTAGCGTTTGTCTATGCCTTTCAGGGTTTGATTCTATTCTTCCTGCTGGCAGCTGATTTCTTTGTCCAATACCGGGTGCGCTTAACTAACGGGGGTCCATCATGATAGAAATTCTTCTCGATGCCACCGTCCGTGCTGGCACGCCGATCTTGTTTGCTACCCTAGGTACCATCATCAATGAGCGCGCTGGCATCATCAATCTCGGTATCGAAGGACTGATGCTGATCGGTGCTCTGTCTGGCTTTGCCGGCACCTACCTGTCTGGCTCATTGCTAGTGGGAGTGATCGCCGCGTTTTGCGCCACCATGCTGGCCGGAGCGATCCATGCCCTGATCACCGTACAGTTGCGCGGCAATCAGATTGTCTGCGGTCTGGCCCTGACCATGTTTGGTATCGGCATCACCGCTCTATTCGGACGCGGCATGGTTGGCCTGACCATCGACGGTTTTCAACGGCTGGCCATCCCCGGCCTCAGCCAGTTACCGCTGGTCGGCAAACCGTTCTTCAACCAAGATCTGCTCATCTACTTAAGCTTCGTGCTGGTGATCGCTATCAGCCTGTTTTTCTACCACACCCGCTGGGGACTGGCACTGCGTGCTATTGGTGAAAATCCGGCCGCTGCCGACACCTGCGGCGTGGCGATCAACCGTTACCGTTTTCTGGCCGTCACCATCGGCTCTGGCATCGTCGGTATCGGTGGCGCATATCTAAGTCTGGTTACAACGCCGATGTGGATTGAGAACATGACCTCTGGGCGCGGCTGGATTGCCGTGGCGCTGGTGATCTTTGCCAGCTGGTCTAGCTACCGCGCCTTGGCCGGTGCCTACCTGTTTGGCGGCATCACCGCCATGCAGCTGCGCTTTCAAGCTATGGGCACCACCGTTTCAGCTCATCTGCTACAGATGTTACCCTATATCTTCACCATCCTGGTGTTGGTGATCTCTACTGTACGATTACAAAAAGGGATCTCTCAGCAACCAGAAAGTCTTGGCAAACCCTACGACCGCGAGGATCGAAAATGACAGCTGCTCAAACCCTGTTGGCCCGAATTAAAGATGAAGGTTCCGTTAACGGTCAAGTGATCAAAGTCGATCGCTTTTTGAACCACATGGTTGATCCACAACTGATGGGCAGCCAGCTACTCCTTCACCAAGGAGGAATCCACCACCCTCTATGTCTCTAAGGAGGTTATGGGAGCTGGCGATCGGCTGTTGTTTATCGATGATTTTTTTGCCAAAGGCTCGACCTACAAAGCGATTGTGGAACTGATTAACCAAGCCAAGGCGATTCTAGTTGGCAGTGGCGTGATCATCAACAAAGGGGAGCGTGACGATATCGAAGCGATCCTCACCCTCAAGGATCTGCAAGCATTGTAACAGAGCACCACATCGCGCAATAAAAATAGCCCATCCATTTTTTCACAGGGATGGGCTATTTTTCGACATAAAGCCCTCGGCATGGATGATCTTTATCATCAACATATCCTTCGTGGCGGCGGTTTAGTAGAAAAGATACTGGCAACTTTAGATGTAACCATAAAAACAACTCACCCTACCCTCAACCTCATACTTACTAGCTTTCACGCTTACCATTGCGGATAGTCGATCAAAGTGCCATCGGCAGCGCGTAGTTGGGCCTGCGCTCCCAAACGTTGCACATAATCGGGGGTGACAGGAACCTTACCGTGACCACCAGGGAGATCGACAATATAGGTGGGAACCGCCAACCCTGACAACGGCCCACGCAGTTGATCCATAATGGTGATGCCATCTTCTAGGCGGGTGCGAAAATGACCGGTGCCGCAGGTTAGATCCATTTGATGGAGATAGTAGGGCCGAATCCTGAGACGATGCAAAGAATAAAATAGTTTATGAAGCAGCGTGGCATCGTCGTTGACCCCGCGCAACAACACGGTTTGATTAACCACCGGCACCCCTGCGTTAACCAACTGCCGACAGGCCTCTATAGCTTCAACAGTTAATTCTGCTGGATGGTTAAAGTGGGTGAGGAAATACAGCGGTTGATAACGGCCAAACATTTCGCACAACGCTGGGGTGATGCGCGCCGGCAATACTACCGGCGCACGGCTGCCAATACGCACCACCTCAACATGGGCGATACGCTGCAACCGTTTAAGGATATCTTCGAGCAAGCGATCGGACATGGTGAGGGGATCGCCACCAGAGAGGATCACTTCATTGACTTCGGGGTGATCGGCGATATAGTCGATCCCTTTGAGGATATCACCAAAGGATACCGCCATATCCTCGCAACCAACCTTGCGCTTACGGGTACAAAAACGGCAGTAGCTAAAACAACTACCGGCAACCAGCAACAACACCCGCTGCGGATAACGATGAACCAGATGGGGGACAGGTGAAAGCAGCTCTTCATTGAGGGGATCGACAAGTTGGGCCACATCATTATTGAGTTCAGCGAGCTGAGGAATAAATTGCTGGCCGAGGGGATCGCTGGGTTGAGTGATGCGCTTTAACAGGTAAGTGGTCAAGCGCAAAGGATAGCGCTGTGCCACTTGTGCAAGCTCACCAGCATGCACAGCAAAGTGTTCGGCAAGTTGGTGTGGATCGGTGATCGAATTTTTATGCTGCGCCAACCACGATTCCATCATGCTTGAACCTCCTGTTTATCGCCATCATTATCAGTGGTGGCCAACAGTAAGTAGAGGGAAAAGGCCAACAACGCAACAGCGCGCAACAGAGCCACCCCCACCGACGACCATGCGCCAGCACTGGAACCAAAACAGCCACAATCAATAGACAAGCCGCGCACAGCGGCGGAGAGTAAAGCACAGCAAAACGTGCTACACATCAAGATGGAGATCCACGCTGCTGCCCGTAGCCACAAACCAGCAAGCAACAGCAGCGCCGTATAAATTTCGAGATAGGGTAATACCGCGGCGACAATAAAATTTGCCGTGACAGGCATCAGATCGTAACGACCGATGGCTTGACTAAAGGTGTTTACATCTAGGGCTTTGGTGATGCCGGCGTAAAGAAACACCGCTGCCAAGATCAACCGTAACACAATGAGTAGGCGCGTTGTCGTCATCACTGGTTCTCCCCGTGCTGCCAATTTGAAAAACCTGCTTCATAGAGATAAATTTCACTAAAGCCAGCCACATACAGTGCCTCGCCAACGGTGAAAGAGTCAGAACAATCAAATCTACTACAATAGACCACCAACTGCTGGCGCTTTAAGCAGCACTCGACGACAACCTGCACAGCTTGGAGGTCACCGGCGGCAACGGAATACGCTGTGG
>NBLY01000014.1 GCA_002084665.1 Desulfobacteraceae bacterium 4572_35.2
TCAACCATCATTACCGCATCTTTAGAACCTGCAACAATGATATCGATGTCACTTTGCTCCTGCTGCTCAAGAGTTGGGTTGGCAATAAATGCCCCCTCAACGCGACCAACACGGACACCACAGATTGGACCACAAAATGGGATGTCAGAAATTGTCACTGCAGCGGAAGCTGCGAGAATCGCCAAGGTATCAGGATCGTTAACACAATCAGCTGAAACAACCTGTGGAATAATTTGAGTTTCAAAAAGGTATCCTTTAGGAAACAATGGCCGCATTGGACGGTCGATAAGACGACAGATTAAAGTCTCACGCTCTGTTGAACCACGCTCACGACGGAAGAAAGAACCAGGGATCTTACCACTGGCATAGAATTTTTCCTGATAGTTGACTGTAAGTGGGAAAAAATCTTGCCCTTCACGTATGCTATGACCTGAAACGACAGTACAGAGTACTTTTGTTTCGCCATAAGTTACAACAACGGCACCATCAGCTTGACGGGCCATTTTACCAGTTTCGATTGTTAAGGGTTGACCATTAAATTCAACCTCAACTTTTTGATAAGCCATTTAAAGCTCTCCTATTGGTTGCATTTCCATAAGAAATACCTGTGTTACAATTATTTTGTCCAGAAAATCTGAACAAAAAAAAAGGCTACAGGAGGTTGGCCTGAAAGAACAACCGACCCTCGTTGATCAGGTCAGGTATTCTCTCCGGACATCCTCCTAAGCCACCTTAAATCAAAAAGCAGCAACTCTTGAAAAAGAGCTGCTGCCATTTGCTAACGACGAATTCCCAACCGTGCGATAATTGAACGGTAACGCTCAATATCAGTTTTGATCAGATAATCGAGTAAGCGACGACGCTTACCAACAATCTTCAACAAACCGCGACGGGAATGATGATCTTTTTTATGGCTACGGAAGTGATCTGTTAGATAAGTAATACGCTCGGTTAAAAGGGCAATTTGCACCTCAGAAGAACCAGTATCACCATCTTTGCCTTGAAATTCCTTGATAATCTCTTGTTTTTTTTCTGTAGCAAGCACTTGTGCTATCTCCTTTTGAACTCATCTAAAAATAAAGTTCGGTTTACTAGTTTAGTTTATTAACTACTGCCAGTTCTTAACACATCTAAACTGCCCTGTAAAGATCAAAGAGTAGTCTATATCCCGCTAGGAAATACTTTCAACAACTTAAAATCACCTCGTGATTCTAACTCGTGTTCAGGATCATAGCTAGCAATAGCCATCAATTTTTCACCATCCATCAACACCACCTGTTGTTGCGCCTGAAGATCAATAGCGTTATTCAAATCTTCAATCCGTGGCGGTACACCCTCACGCAACCTATCTCGACCACTAACGGCAACTTGAATTTCCTCAAAACCGCTCAATGCTGCACTCGGCGATAACAACTCAAAATCACCTTGAATAATCGAATCCAGTGACAGAGCCATTGACTCATCAAAGGGGCCGCTGCGAACCCGTCGTAAATTTGTCATGCAAGCACCACAACCAAGTTCTTGACCTATATCATGGCACAAAGTTCTGATATAAGTTCCCTTTGTACAATCAACATAGATCGTGACTTCAATACCATCAATGGATTCAACATCGAGGCGCGTTATCGTAATCTTACGCTTTTGCCGTTCAACTTCAATACCCTGACGAGCCAAACGATAAAGTGGAACGCCATTTTGCTTCAACGCTGAAAACATCGGCGGAACTTGTTCTATCTCACCAATATAGTGGCAGCAGACTTCGCGAATCTGTTCAGCAGTGATCTGATCTGCCGGTTGCTCACTGACCACTTCACCCGTTATATCTTGAGAATCTGTCACGCGACCAAGACGAAAAGTTGCCCGATAACCTTTATCAGTAGCAACCAGATATTCAATCAAGCGCGTACAACTGCCAACGCCTATCAGTAGAAGTCCTGTGGCTAACGGATCTAACGTACCTGCGTGGCCAACACGCTTCACACCACAAGCACGACGAACCTTTTGTACAACTCTATGCGAGGTGATCCCCTGCGGTTTATCAATGATTAATAGACCATTCATCGTCACTAAACCATCTCAAGTAATAACTGATCAATTCGCTTAAAAGTACCCTGCATCACATCGTCAATAGAGCCTGACAATTCAGCTCCAGCAGCATTATGATGACCACCACCACCAAATTCGCGAGCTAAAGCACCGACATCAATGGTTCCTTTTGAGCGCATACCAAGTTTAAATGACATCGATGTTATCTCACGGAAAAACAAAGCAACTTCAACACCATTAATCGAGCGAGGGTAATTAACAAAGCTATCGGCATATTCAGCACCAACACCAACCTGATTGAGCATCTGCTGGCTGACATAAATAGCAGCACAACGACCACAGGGAGAAACTTGAATGGTATTTAATGCAAGTCCAAGCAATTGCAAACGCTCAACTTCCTGACTCTCATACAAACCACCTGCCACATGCCAAGGATCGACACCCGCATCAACCATTTCACCAGCAATCGCAAACGATTCACCATTTGCACTCGAATAGCGAAACGACCCTGTGTCAGATAAAATAGCGGTATAAATACATGTGGCAACGTCCGTTGAAAAAGGATGATTTAACTCTTTAATCACTCGATACAGAATCGCAGCGGTTGCACTGGCAGCCGTATCAACATAATAGATGTCACCAAAGTCTTCCGAGAAAGGGTGGTGATCAACGTTGATCAACGTTTTACACATTGGCCGCACATCTAATTGTGCTCGACGAAGCTCGCCAACATCCAACACAAAAACAACGTCGAAAATACGACCCGTTTCAATACTGGTGACGACACCCTCAGAACCCGGCAAAAAATTAAATTTATCGGGTACACCATCAATATTAAATGCGGTTGCCTCTTTGCCCATCTCATTCAAAGCATTGACCAGCGCGAGGGTTGAACCCAGCGCATCACCGTCAGGACCTTCATGAGCTAAAACGAGAAACGTCTGGCCACCTTGAATAGCTGCAACTGTTTTACTCAGCATCATCGCCAGTCTCAATTTTGCGAATAATTGATTCAATATGATTACCGTAGGCAATCGAATTATCAAATTTAAACAACAACTCTGGTACGTGACGCAATTTTATTCGCTTACCGAGCTCACGACGTAGATAAGCACTGGCACTTTCAAGCCCTTTTTGTGTTTCCTCACTGTCAGATTCTTCCCCCATAACAGTAAAATAAACACGAGCCATACGCAGATCTGAAGTCACATCAACCGACATAATGGTAACAAAACCAACTCGAGGGTCACGTAAACCACGCAGAATAATATCGGAAAGTTCCTTCTGGATTAATTCACCAACTCGTACTGAACGTTGACTTGCCACGATTATATCCTCTTCAAAAAAATGTGTCATATCTCTACAGATTGATTAATCAATGCGAACCTGAACTAAAACTGCCAGTGATGCCGATTGCACGGCTCCACTGGCAGAAAAGCATTTTAATCATAACTTATAGTTCTGTTTTAAATTCTTCCATCTCATAGGCTTCAATTACATCGCCCACTTTAATGTCATTGAATTTTTCAAGGCCAACACCACATTCATAACCAGTTGCAACCTCTTTCGCATCATCCTTGAAACGCTTAAGTGAACTAAGAACACCTTCCCAAACGACGATACTATCGCGAACCAAACGTACCTTAGCATTACGAGTGACCTTACCATCGAGAACCATACAACCTGCGATGGTACCAACTTTTGACACACTAAAGGTATCACGTACTTCAACACGGCCAAGGTGTTTCTCACGTAGTGTCGGTGCGAGTAAACCTTCCATTGCATCGCGAATATCATTAACCGCGTCATAAATAATACTATAGAGGCGAATATCAACACCCTCTTTTTCAGCCATTTGCGCCGCTTTAGCCTCAGGACGAACACTAAAGCCGATAATAATAGCATCAGATGCCGAAGCAAGAGAGATATCACTTTCAGTGATGCCACCAACACCCGTATGAACAACAGTCAGGCGACAATTTGAGGTGGTCAGTTTACTCAGGGTATCCTTCACAGCTTCAACAGAGCCCTGAACGTCAGCCTTAACAATAACTTTCAGCTCTTCGACGTTACCCTCTTGTATCCGTGCATACAGCTGGTCTAATGACAAACGGCTGTTTTGCGCCAACTCAGCTTCACGCAGCTTATGTTGACGATGCATTGCAACCTCTTTTGCCGTCTTCTCATTCTCCAAGGCATGCAGATTATCACCCGCATCAGGAACACCGTGCAAGCCAGTCACCTCAACAGGAACCGATGGACCAGCTTCCGTCACTTTCATGCCGCGATCATTGATCATGGTACGAACACGACCAAAATGTAAACCGGCAACAATAGGATCACCGATACGCAAAGTACCGTCCTGTACTAGGACCGTCGCAACAGCACCACGACCTTTATCGAGACGCGCTTCAACAATAGTACCACGACCACGCTTAGATGGATCAGCTTTCAATTCTAGTACTTCTGATTGCAATAAAACCATCTCTAGCAGCTGATCCAAGTTAGTCTGCTGCTTGGCTGAGACCTCGACAAAGATTGTCTCACCACCCCATTGCTCAGGGACCATCTCAAACTCAGTCAGCTCTTGCATAACACGTTCAGTGTTAGCGCCAGGCTTATCAATTTTATTCACGGCGACAATGATCGGAACACCGGCGGCCTTAGAGTGACTAATTGCTTCCTTAGTTTGCGGCATTACACCATCGTCAGCAGCCACAACAAGAATAACAATATCTGTCACTTTTGCGCCACGTGAACGCATTGCAGTAAAGGCTTCATGACCAGGAGTATCGAGGAAACAGATCGTTTTATCATTGACCTGAACATCGTATGCACCAATATGCTGAGTGATGCCACCTGCTTCACCGTCAGCAATATTTGCCTTACGGATCGCATCCAACAAACTGGTCTTACCGTGGTCAACGTGACCCATGATCGTGACAACAGGAGAACGTTCTACAGCGTTAGTCGACTCTTCATCTTCATTAATTTGAATATCATCGGAACTTAAGATACTAATTTCATCAAAGGCAACGTTTTCAACTTCATAATTGAAATCGGCAGCAAGGATCGCAGCACTCTCAAAATCGAGAGGATGGTTAATGGTAACCATCGAACCTTGGCGCATGAGTTCACGAATCAGATCATTCGCTTTAACACCCATCCGTTTCGCTAGCTCACCAACGGTAATTACATCACTAATGCGAATTTTACGCTTAATCGCCTTAGGGATCGTGATCTCTGTTTTCTTTGCGACCTTTTGTTGTTTCTTGCCACGACGACCCCGGCCACCACGATCAGGCTCAAATACTTCCATCCGCTCGCGACGGCGACGTTGATTGCCATCACCCGCTGTAGGACCAGCATAATCGCCACCCTTGCTGCCCTTCTTCTTTTTACGAGCCCGCTGATCACGTGTCGCATCACCAGCTGGAGCTTCTGGAGTCATCGGTGGACGACCTGCAGCTGGCCGAGATGGAGCCCCCGGACGTGCTGGAGCACCTGGTCGCGTTGCACCAGCTTGTGGTCTACCTGCACCCTGTGGCTTGCTACCTGGTTGCGGCTTACGTGTCTGTGGCTTACGACCGCGTGCATTACCTTCGCCGCGCAATGCAGATTGTGGCAATTCAACACGGCCTAAAATCTTAGCACCACCACTGGTCGGCCTTGTTACGTCTTTGGCTTCGGCAGCAGTGGAAACGATTGCAGCAACATTTCGCGTTGCAGCTTTACGTTTTGGTGCTGGAGTAGCTGGTACCTCGGCAACAGCCTCCTTAACGACTTCGGCTTTAGGTGTTTCAGCCTGTACCGGTTCAACCGCCGGAACTTCTACAACAGCAGTAGCAGCAGGTTCGGTTTCCACGACTGAGACAACCTCTTCGCCAATTGGCTCAACCACCGTTTCAACAACAGCAGGAGCTTGGCCGACTGGCTCTTCAGCGATTGTCTGCACAACGGGAGCAACCTCTTCAACAACAGGTGACTCGTCAACAGCAACAACCTCTTCAACAACTGGCTGAGGAGGTTCAACCTTGCGACGGCGACGAATCAGTCCGGTATTCACACGTTCTTCGTCGAACGATACTGGGGGCTCGGCTGATGCCTTCATCTTATCCAATGAACGTACTGCCTCTTCATCAACCATACTCATATGACTTTTAGCCTCAATTCCTGCCTGCTGCAAACGTTCGAGCAGTTCTTTATTTTCAACGCCCATTTGCTGTGCCAGTTCGTATATTCTAATTTTCGCCATCAGAGTTCCCCCATTACATACATATATCGTTGCAGCTCTTGATTTAATGATTGCGCCAAAGGACTTTTCATCAAAGCTAAAACACTTCGCTCTGATAAGCCTAACGCTTGCCCTATTGCCGCTTTATCAAAACACTCAATCAGTGGCACATTTGCTCGCATTGTTCGTTCACGTACCTTCGAACCAACACCTTGAGTAATATCTTTCGCCATCAGCACCCAAGCAATATCTCTAGGATTCTTAAGCGATGAAATAACTAGCTGGCTACCACTACTAACCAAACTAGCCTTACGTGCCATCCCGATCAGATTTAACACACGAGCGGTTACTTGCTCCTGCAAAGAACTGATCAGTTGTTCAACATCAACATTGAGTTGAGCATTTTTTAAAGACCGTGAAAACGCTTTGCGTTGCACAGCTTGAGTCATACATTTTTTATTCAGACAAGTATAGCTTCCGCGACCAGGAAGTTTATGTTGATAGTCAACCAATAAACTGCCGTCAGGTGCTAAAACATACCGAACAAGTGTCTCTTGCGCTTTTGTTGCGCGGCACGCGATACAAGTCCTTAAAACCTTACGTGTTTCTTTCACCAAAGAGACTTACTCCACTTGATCCATCACGGATTATTCATCTACAGCATCATCGACGACATCAACTTCGACATCATCAACAACAGCACTACCCTCTTCAACCGTCTCGGTAACATCGCCTTCAACTTCAGCTGGCGCAGCGACATCTGCTTCGTCACTATCGACAAGGTCTTCTTGCTCAATCTCAGCAGCCCGCGTCTCACTTTTAATATCGATTTTCCAACCGATCAAACGAGCAGCCAACCGAACATTTTGCCCCTTCTTACCAATCGCTAAAGAGAGCTGATCATCAGGAACAACAATTTCCATCGCTTGGCCTTCATTATCAACATACACACGCGAAACATCTGCAGGTGCTAATGCTGAACAAGCAAAACGAGCCATGTCATGGCTCCAAGGAATAATGTCAATTTTTTCACCGCGCAATTCTGAAACAACATTTTGCACACGTGAACCACGCATCCCAACACAAGCACCTACCGGATCGACATCAGGATCATGCGAAACGACAGCAATCTTAGCACGACTACCAGGCTCACGAGAACAAGCAGTGATCTCAACGATCCCCTCTGCAATCTCTGGAACCTCAGTTTTAAACAACTCAATCACCAAGCTTGGGTGGGTACGCGACATAATAATCTGCGGCCCCTTAGGTGACATTTTCACTTCAGCGATATAAGCGCGAACACGATCAGACTGGCGGTAGTTTTCACGAGGAACCTGCTCGCGATGGGGCAATAAAGCTTCAGCGCGGCCAAGATCAATAATCAGATCTCCACGCTCATAACGGCGAACAATGCCGTTCACTAACTCACCAACACGGTCCTTAAATTCTTTGTAAATTCCTTCACGCTCTGCTTCACGTACTTTTTGGATAATAACCTGTTTTGCAGTTTGCGCCGCAATACGACTAAAACTACCAGAATCCATCTTCATACCGAGGGAATCACCACACTCAACCTCAGCATCAATCTCCTGAGCTTCCCTGAGATCAATCTCTTTGTAGGAGTCTTGAACTTCGTCTACAACGGTAACAAACTCAAACAATTCGACTTCACCTTGATCATTATTGTAATGAGCTTCAAGTTCACGTGTATTGCGATACTTTTTATTTGCAGCGGAAAGAACAGCAGACTCCAACGCTTCAACTAAAACTGAACGTTCGACACCCTTATCTTTTACCACCTGATCAATAACGTGGTTGAGATTCGCAACCATTATAAATCTCCTATACTTTTCTATTTCTGACCCATTCAGGCAACGGAAGTGTCAAAAATGTGAGTAACTCACCTATGGCACCGATATATTTTTTTTAAAACTGAGGTTCGATATTAACTTTTTCAATATCAACCTGAGCAAGTTCAACACGGTCTTCAGGCTGGTCCTGTTGAGCAACAACAACCTTCCCCTGTTCTAAGCCAAGCAACTCACCAACAAATGTCTTACGCAGACAACCACGACCATCAGGATCAAGTGCCACAAGTGTTTTTACTCGAACAATCTCCCCTTTAAAACGTTCAAAGTCTGCATCTTTTTTTATAATTCGATCCATCCCTGGAGATGAGACTTCAAGTCGATAAGCGACAGTGATCACCTCTTCAACATCAAGAACAGCACTCAATTCGCGACTAAACGCAGCACACTGATCGAGATTAATGCCATCGGCTTTATCAAGATAAAAACGCAACAACCACTCTGAGCCAATTCGTTGATATTCAAGATCGACTAATTCAAGGCCCTGCTCCGCTAAAATAGGATCAGCAATCAACATAACCTGTTTAATTGTTTGTTCAAATAACATTCACGAACCCTGTAAAAACAAAAAAAGTGAGCAAAAGCTCACTTCCCAAATGAATGAAAAGGTTTAAATCCCGCATTGTTTAGCATGCTGGAATAAAAATAACAAGTAAAAAGTCTATAACCCAACAAGCCAAACCGAGAGACTAAAGTTCACAGTGTCGCGAAGTTACCTACCGTAACACGGCGAGCACTTCAGTATGTGCTGTCTGCGGAAACATGTCAATCGGTTGTATTGATTCGAGTTGATAGCCACCAGCAATCAACACTGCCAAATCTCGCAACAAGGTCTGCTGATCACAGGAAACATAAATAATAGATCGCGGCTTCAACTTTATGAGTGGCGCAAGGGCCTCCTTTGCGCCAGCACGAGGCGGATCGAGAATAACGACATCAACCCTTTCAGTCATTAGCTCCATAAACCGCTCAACACGGCAACTATGAAACATTACATTCTCACAGCCTGCGGCAGAAGCATTCTTTTTAGCTGAAACAATAGAGGGTTCATAACCTTCAACACCGATCACCTGACCTACCTGACGCGCAACAGGTAAAGAGAAATTTCCCATGCCACAATACAGATCGAGCACGGTATCGCCATCACAAAGTCGGGCTTCGCGCACCACCATTTCAACAAGGCGGCGATTCTGCTCTAAATTGATTTGAGCAAAGCCACCAACACCGTAGGTCAACGTGATTGCCGGCGTACCAAACTTAATCGACACACCAACCTCGCCACGAATGTGTTGCAACTGCTGCGAGCGCTCATCTAACACAAAAAGTGATCCTTCAATATGGCCAGCGTCCTGACGCAACCACAGAGTAAAGCTATCGAGCTTATTCCCTTTAAAATGGATCACAATCCGAGGTGTTCCAACATCCCCGACTGCGACATCAATTTGAATCACATGTCGTGCATAAGGACTGGCATCAAACAACTGACGGAGTGGCTCAATAAGGAGCTCGATACGAGGATCAACCACAGGACAACAATCAACATTTACAACACTATGGCTAGCACGTTGATAAAACCCCAGCAGGAATCCTGCTGTGCCCATACCACACTTAAACTGGACACGGCTACGATAGCCCATCTGCTGTGGGCTTTTGACCAACGACTTTATCACCGCATGATCAACATTTAGTTGATGCTGACAATTGTCGCGAAAAAGACGCTCTTTCCAGCCACATTGATCTTCATAAGAGAGTTGTTGCCAATCACAACCACCACACTCTGAAAAATGCTGGCACTGCGGCTCTACACGCATCGGAGAGGACTGAACAACTTCAAGCAACCGCCCCTTAGCATAGCGTTTTTTTTCTACGGTCAACTGGCAACGCACCTGATCACCTGGGATGGCACCACTGACAAACACCGCTTTACCATCTAAACGACCCAAACCATCGCCACCATTAGTTAAGGTGGTTATGTCAACAACGACACTCATCTTAGCCCTGGCAACAAGATACTTTTGCGTGTTTTGACAGATTGCAGAAACCTATTCTCAAAGTTATCGCTGACCATGTATTTCATTGTCCCTTGACGAAAGGAGTTAAGCAGCTGCTGCTGAACAGACTCAACATCAGCACCGCTAACCCCCATACGCTCAATAATTTGAAATTTATGGCTCTGAGCATATTCTTCACTGGCAAAACGCAACCTAACCTCAATATAAACTCGATGATAATCACCATAGTAACGATTGGTGACATCAATAAAATCAATTTGGATGCCGCTATCTAATCGCTCACTTTTAATCAGTTCGCTCATCAGTTGTCCTCTCCATGATCACGTCTATGATCTTGTTCTTTATCAGGATCAATAGCCTTGAGCTGCTTGTCGTCCAATTGGTTATACAACCAACCAATACGGCGCCACAG
>NBLY01000115.1 GCA_002084665.1 Desulfobacteraceae bacterium 4572_35.2
CATCAACACTCAATACTTTAACGCGAACCAACTGACCGACATGGACACAGTCGGCGGCATCTTTAACAAAGCGATTGGCTAATTGACTGACATGCACCAAACCGTCCTGATGAACGCCAACATCGACAAAGGCCCCAAAAGCGGCAACATTGGTGACGCAGCCATGCAAAATCATCCCAACATGCAGATCAGACATCTGAGTCACATCATCACGAAACTCGGCGGTCTCAAACTGTTGGCGCGGATCACGCCCCGGCTTTAACAGCTCAGCATGAATATCGCGCAAGGTCGGCAAACCAATGGTGTCATCAACATAGCGATCTAACGCTAACACTTCAATCTTCTGTGTTTGAGCGAGCAATTCTGCCACCGTACAGCCCGCGTCGCTGGCCATCCGTTTAACAAGCGCATAATGTTCAGGATGAACGGCAGTATTATCCAACGGCTCCCCCTGAGTCACCCGCAAAAAACCAGCCGACTGCTGATAAGCCTTAGCACCCAGACGCGACACCTTGAGTAGATCTTTACGCCGTTTAAACGCGCCATTGTCATCACGATAACGGACAATCGCTTTTGCCAATGCTGGGCCAATACCTGACACATAGCTCAATAACGCTGACGATGCGGTATTCAGATTAACACCAACAAAGTTGACGCAACTCTCAACCACCGCATCAAGCGAGCTCTTGAGCTCCTTTTGATTGACATCGTGTTGATATTGACCAACACCGATACTTTTCGGCTCCACCTTCACCAGTTCAGCAAGGGGGTCTTGCAAGCGCCGGGCGATGGAGATTGCACCACGAATGGTTAGATCGAGACCAGGAAACTCTTCACGGGCACAATCCGATGCCGAATAAACACTCGCCCCCGCTTCGCTGATCATCACCACCTCAGCCTGAACAGCAGACTCCTGCAACGCTTGGCGGCAAAACTGCTCCATCTCACGCCCTGCCGTACCATTACCTACGGCAACCATCTGGATATTATATTTTTCCACCAACGCCAAAAACGTCGCCTTAGCCGTGCTCGCCGAACCTTTCCCCGTATGCGGGTAGATAGTTTCATGGGCCTGAAAACAACCAGTTTCATCGACCACGGCCAGCTTTGATCCCGTGCGTAACCCCGGATCAACACCTAACACCCGTAACGAACCGGCGGGCGGCGCCAACAGCAAGTGACGCAAATTGTCGGCAAAGACCTTAATCGCTGCGTCATCGGCACTGTTTTTCGCATTAAGACGTAATTCAACCTCAATAGCTGGAGCCAGCAAACGTTGATAGCTATCGTTAACCACGTCGAGTAAAAACTGATAACGTTGCCCTGAGCAGCGCAGCAGCTTTTTCGCCAACTGGCCCACCAACTCCTCGGCCGGTGCTACCAACGCCAGCCTGAGGACATCCTCTTTCTCGCCACGGCGCATCGCCAACAAGCGGTGCGACGGAATATGGCGGATCGGCTCCGAAAAATCGTAATAGGTCTCATATTTGGAGATTTTACCGTCAAACCCTTTAGCAACAGTTGACTTCAACACCCCAGCGGCCCATGTGCGCTGGCGCACCAAGGTACGTACATCAATCTGCTCGCTGTAGCCTTCGGCGATAATATCACCCGCGCCGCGCAGGGCCATGTCGGCACAGTCCAACTCATCATTAGCAGCGGCAAGCCGTTGCGCCAATTGTTGCACCTGATGCCACTCAACCCGCTGATTTAAAATCTGCGCCGCCAACGGTTCAAGGCCGCGTTCACGGGCCATGGTTGCCCGGGTACGCCGCCGTGGTTTATACGGCAGATAGAGATCTTCAAGCAGCGCTTTTTCGCGTACAGAATTAATTTGCGCGCGCAACTGAGCAGTCAACACCCCCGCGGCCTCAATGGTTTTCACCACCGTGGCCTTGCGGTCGTTCAATTCATTAAAGTAGCACAGCTGCTCCAGCAGTTGACGTAACACCACCTCATCAAGCTCACCCGTTTGTTCCTTACGATAACGGGCAACAAATGGGATGGTCGCCCCGCCTCGCAGCAGCTCAACAGTGTTCTCAACCTGCCATAACTTCAGGGCCGTGCCTTCAACGAGCCAGTGGTGAAGCTGTTTTTGTATCGCTATATCTTGTTGCATATCGGTCATTCGATCTCGTAAATAGTTTTCATCCAACAAAAAGGTGTAACACTAGCACACCCACCCCACGCCGCCAAATCATAACGACAGACAATCACGCACGAATAAATCATCCCTTGTCAAAGGGGACCACTTTATTTTAAAGTAGGCGCATTCATTTTAATTTGCCCATCACACTAAGCCATAGGCTACCGATGAAATCTGTTCGTGAACTCATCATAATGACTGCCTCATTTGCTCTTGGCAGCATTATTTTCATCTTTTTATCTTATATTCAAAAAAACCTCATAAACATTCCCCATGAGTTAGTTGGCTACGTTGTTCCCGTTTTAGCTGGTGGTATTATTGCGGGCGTTCTCTACACCCTGTCGTTAAAGATTGCTCGGCTATCGACACATAACCAGGCCCTTACAGGCAACGCTAATTTACGCCATGATAACCCAACATCATCACGCACTCAGCTAGTAATCTATATTCTTCTCGGCATGGCGCTGCTCGCTTTATTTTCAACAATACAAAAATCACTTGCCGGTTACCCGATCCAATTTGAAGGTTATATCGTCCCACTAATTTTTGGCGGCATCAGCGGCCTTTTTATCGGTGAGCTATTAATTCGCAATCAAACCCTCCTCAAACAGGAACGCCAAGCTGTTGTTTTCTGGCAGCAGGAGAAAGATAAAACCCTCAATATTTTAACCTCAATATCCGATGGCCTGCTGGTCACCGATGTCAATGGGCGTGTCGAACTGGTCAACGAGGTAGCCAAACAAATTCTTGAACTAGACAGTACAGCGATCAAAGGACACAGTCTCGCCGCCATTTTTTCCCGCGCTACTGGTAACGACTATTCGCACACCTTTATTCCATCGAAGGTTGGTGAAACCTTTCAAGACACCATTATCACCAAAGATGGCAGCACTCGCACCATCAAAGGCAGCACCTCAGCGGTACAATCACGCCAAGCTAATACTGGCGCTATCATCGTGTTGCTGCGCGACAACACCGAGGAGCAGCGCATCGAGCGGATGAAATCGGAATTTATCTCTGCAGCCACTCACAACCTTAAAACACCCATAACCACCATCACTGGCTACTCCGAGTTACTGTTGTCTCACAACCATATCGAGCAACAACAAGCATGGCAACTCGATAAATTGATCACTTCGCTTGTCGATATCAACCATGTCGACTCAGGCGGCGAAGTTCAGCTGATCAAAGAGCCGTTCCCTGCATCGATACTGTTCGACAGCGCTCTACGCTTCAATATCAACGACAGCAGCGCCTTACTGTTTATCGATCTCAGCAAAATGGAACTGGTGCTCGAAAACTTGCTCAGCAATGCCTTTAAGTTCTCGCCCGATGGTGGCTTGATTAGAGTATCAGGAGAGTTGACTGGCCTCCGCTACGCCATCACCATTGCCGATGAGGGTATCGGCATGAGCCGAGAGAACTGCCAGAGAATTTTCGATAAATTTTACCGCATCGACGGCAGTAACAGCGGCCGACACGGCATTGGTCTCGGTTTAACCTTAGCAAAAAAACTGGTCGAAGCTCACGGTGGCGAGATCCATGCCGAAAGTACATTAGGCAAAGGATCCACTCTATCATTCAGCCTGCCCGTACGGAACCTAAACTAAGATGATCAATAACCATACTGCGGCTAACGTAACACCGCCCTGCCTGAGCCTACACGACCTGCACACCTATTTTTTCACCACTGAGCGATTGGTTAAAGCCGTTCAAGATGTCAACCTCTCCATCCCAAGTGGCAAAACGGTGGCCATGGTCGGTGAATCGGGCTGCGGCAAGTCGATGACGGCGCTATCGATTTTACGGCTGGTGCCGCAACCTGGGCGTATAGTCAGCGGCAAAATCAATTTCAACAATGAGGATCTACTGCAGTTGCCCATCGAGGAGATGCGCCGAGTGCGTGGCAACCGCATCGCCATGATCTTTCAAGATCCGATGACCGCCCTTAACCATGTTTTCACCGTCGGCAACCAGATCGCCGAAGTGCTGCAACATCACAAAGGGTTGAGTGCAAAACTGGCGCAACAGCAAACAATTGAACTGCTCCACCTAGTCGGCATCCCCAATCCAAGGCAGCGCTATCATGATTACCCCCATCAACTGTCAGGCGGTATGCGCCAACGGGTGATGATCGCCAGTGCTCTGTCCTGTGATCCCGATCTGCTCATTGCCGACGAACCAACCACCGCTCTCGATGTCACCATTCAGGCGCAAATCATGGCGCTGCTCAACGAGCAACAACAGCAACGGAGGATGTCAACACTGCTCATCAGTCACGACCTCGGTGTCGTTGCCCAAAATGCCGATATAGTTGCCATCATGTACGATGGCCTCATCGTCGAACAAGCCCCAGTAAATACCATTTTTTCGGCGGCGCAACATCCCTATACCCGCGAACTACTCAACTGCATTCCCACCATCGGCCAGCGAAAAAAAAGGCTCAATATTCGTCCGCAGTCTGAAAGTTTTTGGGATAATTGCCCCGGCGATTTTGCCCCACATGACAGCAAGATTCCACCTCTGCAAACAGCGGCAAATGATCACTTTGTGCGCCACTGGAACGCTTAATAGCGATGGAGCAATCGATGGCCAGCAGCACTGAAACCATACTCGAAATTAAGCATCTACATAAAAGCTTTAAGCTCAACAGTAGCGGCAACAGCCTCAAGCGGCCACTATTGCCAGCGGTAATAGATGTCAGCCTAAGCCTAAAAAAAGGGCAAACCCTCGGCCTCGTCGGTGAATCGGGCTGCGGCAAATCGACCATCAGTAAACTGATTATGGGTCTACTCAAGGCCGATAGCGGTGAGATTATATTTCAGGGCCACGACATTGCTCAGCTCAACCACCAGCAAATGCGCCCGCTGCGGCAAAAAATGCAAATGATCTTCCAAGATCCTTACGCCTCGCTCAACCCACGCATGACCATCTTCGACACCTTGGCTGAACCGTTTAAAATTCACCACAGCGCAGCGAAAACCACCATCCAATCACGAGTCAATCAACTACTCGAACACGTTGGCCTCGAACAGGAGCACGGCTGGCGTTTCCCGCACGAGTTTTCAGGTGGTCAACGCCAGCGTATCGGCATCGCTCGCGCCCTCGCGCTCACCCCCGAGGTGATCATTGCCGACGAACCGGTATCAGCTCTCGATCTGTCGATACAGGCGCAGATCATCAACCTGCTACAGGATTTGCAACAACAATTTGGCCTCAGTTATCTGTTTATCTCTCACGATCTATCGGTGGTTGAACATCTATGCGACACCGTCGCCGTCATGTACCTAGGCCGCATTGTCGAACAAGCACCTATAGCTGATTTTTTCGAGCGCCCCCACCACCCCTACAGTGAGATGCTCCTTCAGGCCCTGCCCATTGCCGATCCGCGCTGCAAAAAGCGGGTGATCCCCCACGGCGAAGTACCCTCACCGTTAACACCACCGTCGGGTTGTCCGTTCCACCCGCGCTGTTGTTACGCGCAACCACAGTGTTCACAACAACGGCCCGAACTTCAGCAATCGGCACCACAACGATTAGTCGCTTGTCATCGCAGTGCTGAGATCACCCTTGAAGGCGTTGCCAGCTAAACCTCGCCACACACAACCAGCACGACCTGTACAACAATCTGAACATGTGATAAGGTCTGAGAAAGTCCTAAATGAAGGAGAAAAATCATGCGCGTCATCAATTTTACCGAAGCACGCAACCACCTTAAAGGGGTTTTAGACCAAGTGGTTGACGACGCCGACAACATTATTTCACGCCGCGATGCCGAAGATACCGTTGTCATGGGACTTCAGCAATTCAATAGCCTCACAGAAACCGTTCATCTACTTAAAAGCCCCGCCAATGCGGCCCACTTAGCCCAATCAATCGAACAGTACCATAGCGGAACAACGCAACAACACGGGTTAACCGATAATTGAAATTACCGCGTGGACACGT
>NBLY01000015.1 GCA_002084665.1 Desulfobacteraceae bacterium 4572_35.2
TCGGCCATGGAAAAAGTGGTGCTGGAAGCCCAACTGCGTCGAGCACTGGAACGGGGCGAATTGGTGGTACATTACCAGCCTCAGGTTACACTGCCCGAAGGAAGAATTGTTGCAGTCGAAGCGCTGATGCGCTGGCAACACCCCGAGATTGGATTGGTGCCGCCGGATAAATTTATCCCCTTAAGTGAAGAGACCGGCCTCATCATCCCCATGGGGGAATGGATACTGAAGACCGCCTGTGAGCAACTGGTCACATGGCGACGGCAGGGCTTTGATATCCACCGGGTCGCAGTTAACCTTTCGGGAAAACAGATCCAACTCGACACCTTGCCGCAGACGGTACAAAAAGTGCTCCAGCAGACTGGTTGCCCCGCCTATGCACTGGAGTTGGAGATTACCGAAGGGTTTATCATGCGCCATCCGGAACAATCGATCGCGTTATTGAAGCAGATACAAGGGCTGGGGGTTGAGTTGTCGGTCGATGATTTCGGCACCGGTCACTCTTCCCTCAACTACCTGAAGAGGCTACCGATAAATAGGCTTAAAATTGATCGCTCATTTGTCTGGGATATCGGTGAAAACGATAATGGTGAAACCCTCACTAGAACGATTATTGCCATGGGCCACAGTTTGAATTTACAGATTACCGCTGAGGGGATCGAAACCGACAAACAGAGGAAATTTCTCGAAGATTTAAATTGTAATGAAGCTCAGGGCTACCTGTTCAGCAAACCATTACCAGCCGAGGAGGTCACTAAACTGCTTCAGCGCAAGGGGTGATACCCTCTGGCAACTCAAGTTCATGACACCCACCGCTGTTCGCTTTTTCGCAGTGTGCATCCATAACTGGGTAAAATAATTTCACGAGTCACAAATGTCATCTTCTCGCCGTTTCTGGCCAAGATACAAAGCCAGCACTGCAATAGTGGTAAAAAAGGCAAAGATAACACCAGCCAACATCAGCGCATGTCCCCAACTAGAGGTATCCCCCACCCAACCCATCAACGGAAACAGTGCCGCAAATATCACGTAAACGAGGAACATCCGCACCGATAACACCGTGGCTCGAATATCGGAACCCGTATGATCGTTGATGTAATTTTTCAAGATCGGAGTGGCCAAGCCGCGAAAGCAGTAAAACAGAAACAGTAGAGCAATAGCCAAATAGGTGGGGGCGTAACCGAGGCCAATAAAACCTAACGAGACCACCAAGCCGATGGTTGCCATAAAACCCAAAGATTGTACCGTTTCGTTGTACCAGTACGGGATTGATTTTGCCATAGTGTAGGTTGCACCACCAATCAACGCTGAGTAGCACACAAGCGACAACAACTTGCGGTCGAGTAGCAACGATTTTTTCAACGCTGGCAGTAGATTACTCGAACGGCCTTGGGCCGCAATCTCCCCGTGCGGCTCAACCAAAGTCAATGCAGCGGGCACCGCGATCAATGCCACCAGTGCCTGAGCAATAAATGGGTAGCGCAGACTCATCGCCGCCAATAAGCCGCCCAACGGAGCACCAATGGTTTCCATAAAGCTACCGAAGGCGATCAACCGCCCCTCATAGCGAGAATATTCGCCCGCCTTCTTCATCGACATCAGAGTCTCATACAGCATGGCCGAATCGGAGCCAGAGATCAAACTTTGGCCTAAACCGAGGGCAATCATCGCCAATAAAAAACCAGAGAATGAGAACGACAGCGAATAGACCACATAGCCCAAAGCGCCCAGCACCGAACCAAAAATCAACGTCTTCTTGCGACCGATGGCATCGGCCAGATAACCAGAGGGGATCTCAAAGATAATAACCGACAGCGCATGGATCGCGGCAAGCAAACTGTAGCTGCTTTTATCGATCCCATTCTCACCCATAAACAATGGCAGATAAGGGGTGGTCAACATCAACCAGCGCGCGGTTTTAATCAGATAGATCTTGGTAATATTATGTTCAATATTATTCATTCAGATAGGCAACTCTGACGAGAGACAAAGGGTTATAGCATTTAGTAAGCATCGGCTGAGTTATAGGTGAAATTGGCCATTCGAGCAAGAGGTAATACACTGACCGCTACCCCATACAGAGTTAGCAGCATTTGCTAGCAGCAAACTACTCAATTGGCACCGGCGACATGGGTTGCAGATGCCAAATATCTTGATTGTATTCTTGCATGGTGCGATCGGTGGAAAATTTCCCGCTGGCGGCGGTGTTGAGGATACTCATTGTGATCCACTCGTTTTGATTACGATACACCGCTGCAGCTCTATTCTGTGCGTTGACATAGCTACGAAAATCAGCGGCAACCAGCCACTGGTCGTTGGGATTACGAATTGCACCGATCACTTCAGCGAAGATTCCCGGCTCAAATTGATTAAAAAACCCACTTTCGATAAGCCGCATCACTCGCGTTAAATCGTCATCGCTGGCAATGATGGCATTGGGATCGTAGTGGCCATGAATCTGATCTATCTCGGCGGAAGTCAGTCCGAACAGAAAGAAGTTTTCAGCGCCAGCTTCCTCCATTATTTCGATATTAGCACCATCAAGCGTACCAATAGTTACAGCACCGTTCATCATAAATTTCATGTTGCCAGTGCCTGACGCCTCTTTGCCGGCGGTGGAAATCTGTTCTGAAAGATCCGTACCAGGGGCAATAATCTGCATCGTTGAAACATCATAATTGGGTAAAAAAGCCACCTTGAGTTTGGCGCCAATATCGGAGTCATTATTGACAACATCGGCAACATTGTTGATGAGCTTAATAACCGTTTTAGCCATAAAATAACCTGGAGCTGATTTGCCACCAATCAAAACACAGCGTGGCGTCCAATCGCTACTATCACCACGCTTGATACGATCATACAGATGAATAACGTGCAAAACATTTAGCAGTTGACGTTTATATTCGTGGATACGCTTAACCTGCACGTCAAACATGGCATCTGAATTAAATTCAACATCGCACTTTTTCTGTACTAACTTGGCCAGTTCTCTCTTGTTATGCTGCTTAACCTGCTGCCATCGGCAGCGAAAAGCATCATTGTTGACAACCAATTTTAGCTGCGTTAATTGGTGCAAGTCGGTGATCCAACCATCTCCGTCTAATGTCGTGGTGATTAGTTGTGCCAACTGTTGGTTACTATGCACTAACCAACGCCGTGGCGTTACTCCGTTGGTTTTGTTGTTAAATTTTTCTGGCCATAATTCATAAAAGTCGCGAAACAACCCCTGAGTGAGCAGGTGTGAATGGAGCTTGGCTACCCCGTTTACCGAAAAACTGCCGACGATAGATAGATATGCCATGCGTACCTGTTGCTCCGCCCCCTCTTCGATGATTGACATGCGCTGCAAGCGCTCTAAATCACCTGGCCAGCGACGCCCAACCTCAGCAAGAAAGCGGGCGTTTATTTCATAAATGATGTCAAGTAACCGCGGCAGCAATCGTTTCAATAAGGGAACTGACCAACTCTCGAGAGCTTCGGGCAACAAAGTATGGTTGGTATAGGCCATAGTATTACTGGTAATTGCCCACGCTGCGTCCCAATTGAGGCCATGTATATCCATAAGTAGTCGCATCAATTCTGGAATTGCGCAACTAGGATGGGTATCATTGAGCTGAAAACAATGTTTTTGCGCAAACTCGGTTAAGTCACAACCGTTGCGACCAACCCAGCGCAGCAGCACATCCTGCAAGCTGGCCGAAGCTAAAAAAAACTGTTGACGTAAGCGTAACTCCTTGCCGTTTTCACTTGAATCATTAGGATAGAGAACCATGGTGATGTTTTCAGCAGCATTTTTGTCAGAAACGGACTCAGGATAGAGTCCAGAATTGAACTCACCAAGATTAAATTCATCTGTCGCGGCGGCTTTCCACAAGCGCAAGGTATTTATCGTACCATTATGATAACCGGGGATGGGAATATCGTAGGGGATAGCCAGAACGTCATTCGTATCAACCCAGCGCACTAACAACTTGCCATGAGGGTCATGGTAAAATTCAGAGTAGCCACCAAAATGGATGCGCAAAGTAAATTCTGGGCGTTGCAGTTCCCACGGGTTACCACCACGCAGCCAGTGATCTGGCTCCTCCGATTGACGACCATCAACGATATTCTGACGAAACATCCCATATTCATAGCGCAAACCGTAACCCATAACGGGCAATTGCAACGTCGCACAACTATCGAGAAAACAAGCGGCTAATCGACCCAACCCACCATTACCCAACGCGGCATCATGTTCAGTCGCTACCAGAGTTTCTAACTCTTGACCAAGACATTGCATAGCCAAAGCGGTGTCTTCATCGAGGTTCAGGTTAAGCATCGCGTTGCCCAAGCTTCGCCCCATGAGAAACTCTAAAGAGAGATAACAGGTTTGGCGGCAGTTATTACCATCATAAGCGTAACGGGTGCTCTTCCAACGCTCCATAAGGCGATCGCGCAGCGTCATAACGAGGGCGTAGTAAGCATAGTGAGCCGAACGACAATTCCGGTCGCGCCCCAAAGTGTAGGTATAGTAGCGGCGAAAATCATCAACCAGTGCTAACACATCCATCCCCAACGGTGGCAACTCAGTCAGGGTCTCACTAATAGTTAGCGGGGGGTTTGAGTCTGGACACATTGATACAACTCCTCATCAGCTCAAGTGATAAAAGAACGATCACACTGTACAATTATAGCCAAGATCTGAAGAGGTCAAGTCAAAGAGCGCATAAAGTTTTTAGTGTTATCAGTGTGGCGAAACAAAAAATTGATAAAAGCTTGGTGAAAACCATATGTTGCCTTTGCTCTTAAGACGACCAGTTAGCTGCTCACGAAGCCAAGTTTATTACTGAAGCACAAGATCAACCCCTGGAGCACCTGTCACCACCGCAGCCGCAGGCCGGCACAACAACACCTGTGCCGTCTCAATTCCACCCTCTCGCAACAACTGCTCCTTAACCACCACGGCCCGCTGACCGGCAAGCTCTCTACCCATTTTAGCAACCAGTTCGACATCACTCTCTGTCAACATGAACAGCTCTTGATCCGCCTCGCTAAAGAGGCCACAGACTGAGATAGATAATTGTGGTCGTTCACTCAACAGAGTCGCGATATTCGCCAAGTAGTCCTGTGATGACTTTGACACCACCGCCGTGCCAGCTTCAAACACCAGCCGTTCAAAATTGAGCGCGTTACCAATACCAAGCATATTGCCCGCCTTGGCAACAATCCCTAAAGGGGCGAGAGGGAGCATGACGGTATTATGTAGAGTTTGAGTGATTGCACTGCGCACGATTGAGCCTATATGAATATTGGGAACACCAATATCTCCATGTACAGGAAGGTGAAAATTGATATCACCCTTGCGATCACGCAACAGTGATAGGGCTAGGTTAACAGGCAAACCAATACTTTGCGCAGCGTTCATCTCATCTGCGACGGAAAGAGCTTCGAGACGAAGCTGGTTAAAGTTGATATCACTTTCGAAAGCCATCAGCCCATTTTCAATTGGCAGAGTAAAATCAAGATTCATCTGCCCCTGCTGTAGCCGATAACCAATACTTTTTTCGCTGTAGGGTGAAATCGTTGCCACATTGAACTCACGTAGCGTACCAGCAAGGTCAAGGCCAAGGGGACGCAAAAACGGCTTAACGTGACCGTTAACTGTAAGACTCGAATAGCGGCCTAATGCCGATGAAAATGCTACCGAACTCGGGTGTTGCGGCGAGTTGCTATCGAGATCATCAATTTGCACCACCAGATCATTAAGGGTAACAGGGACTGGTGGGTTCATTGTTGAATCGACCAGGCGCACTTGACTATTTTGCTCAATTTTAATTTCGTCAACCCGAACGGCAAACGTTGCCCCAGTCTCTATATGTGGCTCTTTGAGGGACTCAACCTGCTGCTCACTGGCATCATCGTCTGCAGCAGGGGGAAACCACTCCTGCAGATCAAGGGCACCATTAATGGTACGCTTCAGGTCAACCTTTAGCCCGGCAAGATGAAGGGCCGTCACATGAAGCTGGGCCATTTCAGCCAACGTCACAGAAGAGAGCGATGTCCGCTCAATCGCCACACTGTGTGACGAGTCGGCCTCAGCGCCGCGCTGTAGAGCTTGAACACCCTGTGCAACGATACTGTCGATATTGATTTGCGCTAGACCATCAATCGACAAGGCGCTGAGATCAAGTTGCTTCAACGAGAATAGTTGACGCTGCTTGGCTAGATCGGTAATTGAACTCTGTGTTAAACTTAGATCGGCAGATAACGTTAGTCTGTCGCCAACCACTGCCCCTTTTCCATGCCAAGCAAGATGCGGTTGTTCGATTTTCAAGCCAGACGCTAACAGATCAAGATCAACATCAGCAAGGACGAGATCACCATCAAAGGTCAACTCTGGTATTGGCGCTAAGACCAATGTAACATCACCAGCCCAATGACTGTTCAGGCGATAGAGGAACGCCTGAGGTATCCCTGCGCGTAAATCAGTCGCCTGAACCTCACCAGAGATCGCAAAGTTCATAGATCGAGCCGCACCGTTTGCGTTTGATACGGTCAACTGCAAGGCACAGTCAATAGTTCCCGAAGTTTCACTCACACCCGATAGATCAAACATTTTGGTGAGAGTATCAAGTTTAAAGCCCGTCAAGCCGATAGAGGTATCCACAACGGTATCAGCTGCAAAAGGTGAGAGCGCTCCCTCAAGCTTGAGCGCGCCACCATTCACCACTAAATCAGCACTAAACGAACTAGCGAGTTCACTGCGCCAACTGACAACAGGCGCTACCGCAAGCTGATTAATGACAACGTCCATATTGATAGCAGGTGTTTGGTAACACACATGAAAGTTTTGGGCCGAGATATGACCACTATGAAACCGCCATTCGGAAGTTTGTTCTGCCGCTGAGGTCTCTAGCAGCAGCGCTGGCTCTTGCGTCGAACCATCGGCCAAAGAAAAGCCAGCAATGATCAGTGGAGTGTCTTGCTGTTGAGTCAGGTAAAGGACACCATCATCTACGATTAGCTGTTCTACATACAATCTTCGCCGCAATAACGGCCACCAGTTGATTGCGACTTTCATTTTTTTAGCCGCAAAAACACGCTGCTGAAGATGATAGATCTCAACATCTTCAAGCTGCAGGCTACCGCTAAAGAGATTTAAATCTACATCACCAAGCTGCGCGCTCATATCAGGTTGATCATTCAACCAATACTCAGCACCTAAGCGTAAACCAAATGGTAACGCACACAACAAGGCGACCAACAAAGCCGACAACCACAACGACAATCGCAACCAGCGACGAGCACGACACGGCACTTTCGCCGGTTGCACTACCCCCGACATCTGATAGCACCAGCGGATTCGATGCCGCCCTTTTGCTGATCAAATTCATGCCCCCACTCGCACATTAAATTGAGGATAGGGATCACACTTCGACCTAGATCGGTCAGCGAATACTCAACCCGTGGTGGCACTTCAGCGTAAACCTGCCGATACACTAAGCCATCGCGCTCCAAATCTCGTAATTGCTGAGTGAGCATCTTTTGTGTCACTCGCGCCAAGCGCCGCTGAAGTTGACTAAAACGCAGGGTTTTCTCACGCAGATGCCACAGAATAAGGCTCTTCCATTTACCACCGATCACCTCTAATGTCACCGCGACAGTACAACGGTACTCCTCAACATCACCCATAATCCCTCGCTATTCTAAATTAGTATCTTTTTCGACACTACACGACTTAATAACTGCAACTTTCTTTCAATCTACAATCTACTGGGTAAATTTGCAACGTTATCGACAGTACCAATTAGCTATTAAAATTTACGACAACGACGGCACTGACAAATATATAAGCGTAGACCTAGCAGGCTGTTGGGCTTAGCAAGAATCTACTGCGAAATCATCTGATCGATGCATATTTCCTCACATTTTCGACAATTGGGCGCACTATTCGCGCTCAAATGTTCAAAAATCTGCCCTCGACCAGTCAATTTCTCGCTACAATTCGCCAAAACCGACAGCCTGCTAGCAATATCTTGCTTTTCAAGCGCTAAGATTATAGAGTTCTGCTAAAGTACAAGGTAGCCATATCGCCTTGGGTCAACAAGCCAAGGAACTAGGAGCACCCATGCCACTAGCACCTGCACCAACATCAGACAACAGCAGCGCAACGGAACTCTCCTCACGTCGTCAGCGCACGCGGTTGATCGTTGGTGTTCGTACCCAAATCCTCAGTGCAGTGGTCCTTTTTTGTATCGCTTCAGGGCTGTTATTACTCAATAGCGATTCCAGCTTTCATCTCAGCGTATTACAACTGTCGCTACTGCTTGGCACCCTGTCGACCGTCAGTCTATACAACCTGATATACCGTTTTTATTACCAGAGTATTGAGCATCTTCTATATATCGATCACATCCATATCCTCTTGGATATCATCGTTATTACGGTGCTTATCCACTTCACTGGCGGTGGTTCAAGTTGGCTATGGCCACTCTATCTTATTACCACCATTGAAGCTGCTATTCTGCTTAAAAATCGTCGCGACGTCCTCGGTATTGGCGCTCTCAATGCGCTCTTTTATGGTTGGGCACTCATTGCTGGCTATTACGACATCCTGCCCTATATCTACCGGCCGATTACAACTGAGACTGGCAACCAAGATTCTATCTTCTTGTTACTGCTGTGGTTTTGGGTCAGCTTTATCAATACCACGGTCGCTTTCATTTGCACTTTCTTAATGAAAGCATTACGTCGCCATTCAGACGCAGCTAACCGCTGGGCGAATCAATTAAACAACTTTCTCGACAATGCCAACGATCTCATCTTTAGTTTTAGTGCGAATGGTTCCCTAAAATACGCCAACCAAGCCTGTAAAAAAGCACTCAACTTGAATAAAACCGACAGCCAACTAAACATCCACCAACTCATCGACAGTAACCACCTCGAACGCTGGCACGAGCACTTAACTGATCTTGAAAACAACGGTCTCTTTGAACTGGGTGAATTTTCTCTTACTCCACACCAACAGCAACAACAGGTACACATTCTCGGCAGCGTCACTCAGGACAAATCGGAAGAGTCTATTTTACTGTGGGGAATATTCCTAGATGTAACCGAAAACAATAAAGCGCAACAACAACTAGATAATCTTAATAATTTTGATCAACTCACTAACACCGCAAACCGCAATAGTTTTATGGAGCGTGCCAGCCAAGCAACGTTGATGGCTAAACGCGATAAGCGTAATATCGGTTTTGCTATTCTCAATATTGACCGTTTTAAAATGATTAACGACACCCTTGGCACAGCGATAGGTGATTTGGTGCTACAACGCTTTGCTCATCGACTCATGCAAAATGTACGTGAAGTTGATGTTGTCGGTCGCCTCGCAGGAGATGAGTTTATTGTGATGTTGGTCAATGTTGACAGCGCGTTGATTGTTGATCAGTTGGCCAATAACCTAAGTAAGGTACTCGCTGCCCCCATGCAGATTGATGGTCACGAACTATTTTTAACATCAAGCGTTGGCCTCTCGCTATTCCCTCACGACAACAATGACCCAGAAATTCTTATTAGAATGGCTTCTCTGGCCCTTTACCATGTCAAAACCAGCGGGCGAAACAATATTCAATTTTACACCGATAGCATGGATCAAAAACGTGACAACCACCTACAGTTACTCAATGCCCTTCATCACGCCCTCGACAACGATGAACTAGAGGTCTTCTATCAGCCAAAGGTCAATACCCAAAGCGGCGCGATCAACTCAGTTGAGGCTCTTTTACGCTGGCACCACCCGCAACTGGGGCAAATTATGCCTAACGATTTCATCCCGCTCGCTGAAGAGTCTGGATTAATCAATGTCATTGGTGAATGGGTGCTACGGCAAGCGTGCCGACAAAGTGTCGCATGGAAAAAAGCTGGACTAGCTGACATAAGGGTGGCAGTCAATGTTTCGGGATACCAATTACAATTCCACAGTTTCTTAGCAACGGTGACCAACATCCTTGCTGAAACGGGACTTGCCCCTGATCTACTTGAACTAGAGGTGACGGAAACAGTGGTGATGCAGAATCCTGATTCAGCGCACAACATCCTCGTGGCCATTCAAAAACTGGGTGTCCACATGGCGATTGATGACTTTGGCACCGGCTACTCATCGTTAGCGCATTTGAAGCGGTTGCCAATTTCGTCGCTTAAAATTGACCGTTCTTTTGTGATCGATATTGAATCAAACAGCCAAGACGCTGCCATCGCATCGGCGATCATCGACATGGGAAAGACCCTCGAACTGAACATTATTGTTGAAGGGGTCGAAACCTCAGGGCAACTACACTTCTTTAAAGAGCGCCAGTGCCATGAGATCCAAGGTTTTTTCTATAGTGCACCCGTTTCAGCAGACCGATTGACTGATCTGCTCGAAAACGGGTTTAAAGCACAAACATCTTAATAGCACAAACACCAACTAGGGCTATTTGAGGCGAATTTGTTGCTCTTCGAGGGCAATCACCCCCTCCTTGTACAGAGCACCGACGGCTCGTTTGAACGCCTTTTTGCTTAAGCCAAGTAGCGCCTCAATTTCCCCGGGCGAACTTTTGTCGGTCAGAGCCACAACGCCGCCCTCACTCTGCAAATATTCGAGGAGAAACTGACGTGCATCCTCTCGGCCTGCTTTACCAACCTTTTTCAAGGTCACATCGATCAGATAATCTTCACGAACCCGTTTAATATAGCCCTTAACGGTAATACCACGGCCCATATCTTTGGTTAATTCATCACGATAGAGCAAACCACCATAACGATTATTGATGATCACTTTAGCGCCGAGGTCTGTCAACTTCCACAACAGTAGATCAACCTCTTGGCCGACGGTTAAATCGAGATGTTCGACCTCTAAATGGCGCTCAATTCGAGCACTAGCGATCAGGCGGCCAGTATTATCTAAACAGACACGCACCAGATAATAGCGGTCAACCTTCATCCGCTCTGGTTGTTCGTTAAACGGAACGAGTAATTCTTTATCGAGGCCCCAGTCTAAAAAGGCACCAAAGTTATTGGTCTGACTGACCCGCAACAGCGCAAATTCATCAACCTGAGCCGCTGGTGGGGTAAGGGTGCCAACAAGACGATCTTGACGACCGCGATAAACAAAAACGTCTAGCTCCTGACCGACATGCATCGCCCGAGAGACTTCACGTAACGGCAGCAGCAACATCTCATCGCCAAAAGTTAAATGGGCTCCACTTTCGTCGATTTGGCTAATCGATAAGGTATGAACGCGGCCAATTTCTAACATAAATAATCTCCACAGCTAAGCAGCAGTAAATGTCTCAAAATGGGTTCGTTTTATTTATACGAACACACATATTCGGCAACACCAGCGCTGACCTCAATTTCAAAATAAGAATTTGCTGGCACATCAAACCAGTTGTCATCTTCAAAACCGATCCACTCGCCTTGACCAGCAATTTTCACCCGACAACTGCCGGCAATAATCTCCATCCGCTCGGCGGCATCGGTATCAAACTTATACGTTCCCGGAAAAATAATTCCGAGTGTTTTTTTCTGTCCATCAGCACAAACCACACATCGACACTCATCTTCTATTAACCTCTTGTGTGGTAGCACAACTTCCTGCAACATCACAAGATTATTTAGAATCAACCGAAAAACAACGGCGACACCTCTAACCGCATCAGTACCACCACCGGCGGGTCACACAACAGCCACTACTAGCAGATATCGGTTCGCATCGCCCCAGCAACAACAGTTAGTGGATCACCAACAACGGGAACCCAAGCCAACAACAAGCTTGAGCTGCCATAACGATTAAAGCGATCACGAGCCTGGATAAGCTCATGATCTGAAAGTTTCAGCCAGCGTTGTAACACAGGTTGACTGGCCCACCAACCTAGAGCATAGCAGGTCAGCGAACCGAGCACATTCCCCACCGTTGCCACGGCAACGACTAAAACAGGATCAGTTCCATTAGCCACTAATAGGCCAAGCATAAGCTCAGAGCTTAACGGTAAGATTGTGGCAGCTAAAAATGCCGCAAAAAACAAACCGATCACCCCGTAATCGACTAACCATTCCATACTAGGCCTTTATTTTGTGGTGAGATGAATCGACATAACGCAACAAAGCCGATTCGGGGGAGGTATCCGAATCGGCTTTGTTTATATACTATTAGGAAGAAAGGAGGTTTCAAAACTTGCCTGCCACGTCAAGTCCTGATGAGTGCAACTCTAACAAAACAATTCAACCACCAACACCGTCACTTGCGCATTTATCTGATGGTCGAGCCACGTCGAGAGACTGTGGTGATGCACAGTCTCACCTTACAGCCTTTAACGCTCTAACGGAAAACCATTTCGCCGCCATGTCATCATGTGGCCGTCCAGCAGTTGAAGCTGTTTTTTACCCACCAACGACAACAACCCCTTCGCCAACACCGCACGGCCTCCCGATTCACAATAGAGCACAGCTGGTGACTGTTCAGAGGTGACAATTTGTTGACGACGCTTAATCACTGCCCAAAAGGGGATGTGGACCGCTCCGGGGATATGGCCATTTTGATACTCGCCCTGACTACGAACATCAATAATCATCGGCGTATCTTTTCGCTTTAATTGGCTTTTCAACGTTTTTGCTGAAATCTGTTCACTACAGCCAGCTACGGAAAAAAGCATCAACAACGAGCAACTTAACAATGGACGATTTAAATATTGATAGCCAACCATAATGGATTCTCCAAATTGAAATTAGCAGGCTGTCGGGCTCGACAAGAGCCTGCTATGATAGATCGGTTATTGCAAAAAAACAGTTTATAGGTCATCTTAGTGCGCTGGTTATAACGAATTGAATCTAAAGATACAACAAGGAGCACTCAATGGATCTGTTTGAACGCCTAAATCAATCAATTAGTGAAGAATATAACAATGGTGAATTGCACCTCAACCTCGTTGCCCCGCTACAGCAGGTAGCGAACAATCCAGACCAATTCAACGATAAACTTACCATTGTTGAAACCTTACTTAAACAAGTTAACGCCTTTGAGCCATATTGTGATTGCGGCTGTTTTGCCGAAGGCTTCAATACCAAAGATGTACTCAAAACACTAACCCAGCTCGGCATCAATCCACAGCTTTAGAATGCTCGAAACCGCAACATCGTTACAACCAGTAAGGACTTTCATGTGTGTGGCCGCTACCCTCGTCGACGGTCTGCCACACCTGTTGCACCATATCGACCACCGCCCGAATACGCGATTGGCTGGCATTCTTACTTGACCAAGCGATCCCCAGCGGTAAAGTCAGCCAGCCGGGCTGCCAAATTTTCACCCGTCCGCGCTTTACTAGCGGCAGCGCTTCGTCTTCGCGCATCATAGCGGCACCCTGACCATCAGCAACCAACTCGCGAACGATCTGCTCGTCTACAGCGATAATTCGCCGATGTGGCATCAACTGTTGCCGCTCTAAACGCTCCATCAACATGGTATAAAATGGACAATCGTTGCCAACCCAGATCCACGGTAGGTCAGCGAGCCCCGACCAATCTAGCTGACCTATATCGGCAACCATCCGCGTCGGAACCACCACACACACGCGCACCTGAGCAACCACTTGGTGGACGATATCGCCCTCACTCATGCGACCATAACAAAAACCAACATCAATTTGACCATCACGCAACATCTGAGCGGTGTTGACCGTTTGACTAATTTGAAACACTGGCCGCACTTCACCATGTAGCTGACTCAAACGGCGACTAATATCGGCAATACGCAGAAATGCCGGACTAGCATTGAGGCCCAAAGTCACCATCTCACCGGCTTGGTGATGTAACGATTGCGCCTGCACGAGCACCACGTTTAAACAGCACCATATCTAAATCTTCCTCCAATGCTTTGAGCTGACTGGATAAGGCAGACTGGCTTAAATTAAGAGTTTTCGCCGCGCGCGTTAGGTTTTGAGTTTGAGCGATGACAACAAAAGATTGCAATTGATAGAGTTCCATCGTTTAACCGTTCGATATTGTCGAACGCTCCATTCGAAAGGTTCAATTGGATAATTTATCAAAATTCCTATAAAAAATAAGACGATACAATGTTTAACAGTTTTATGTAAATACAAATCACCACAATCATCAATCAATCACAAGGATGACTAAAATGCTTGGACTCGAAGGCACAATGGTTCCGCCCGGACTTATTTTAACATTGGCAAGCACCATCGTCTGTGTGATCTATGGTATGCGAAACTGGAACAAAGGCTACATCACCAAGGAGGAGTTGGATCGCGAAGCACAGTGGGATAAAGAGCAAGCCGAGGTTGACCAACATGAAAGAGATCGCCATCACCATCTTTGGAGCTAAAGGGCATACCGGCTGAACCAGCTTCCCCACCTTCGGCTCTGAATATTGGCTAGTTGTGGTCACCACCATCATACTTGGGGTTGGCATCGGTGTTTTAGCTCAACCTCAGCTTATTGTCCGCTTCATAACGGTCAAAAGTAATCGTGAACTCAATCGTGCGGTACTGATCGGCGGAATCTTCATCTTGATTGTTGTCGGTGTCTCTTTCATCATCGGCCCGCTATCGAACGTGTTCTTCTACTACGAAAACCCCGACACCCTCGGTAAAATCTCCCTCATTGCTGCGGATAAGAATGTAGCGCAGATCATTCCACTCTATATTAGTACGCTATTTGCGATTTAAATCAGCTACTTTTTAGCTTGGGCGTTACCGACATTTTTTGAGGGAGGAACAGCGATTATTGCCCGTGGCACGGCGATCTTCTTCGGCATCTGCGCCGCTGCTTTTCTGCCCATGTACTTTGGCGCGCTGTACTGCAAGAACATGACACGCCGCAGTGCTTGGGCGGGTTTCTTCACCGGCACCCTGGTCAGTATCTCCTGGCTGTTCTTTATCCACCTTAAAGAGTCAAGGCCGTTACTGGTTTGCCGCAGCCTGTTTGGTGTCGATTCCCTCGCCGAAGGAACGCTGTGGACGGTGGTCGATCCACTAGTGACTGCCCTACCCGCTGCGATTATTGCCACGCTGCTTTTCAATATCAACCAACAGACCGAATGCAGCAAAACACACATTGATGCCTGCTTTCACAATATATCGAAATAAAACCAACATGGGCACGCTCCGCTTTGCACCATCCTACCCACCACTCTCACGTAGGATGGGCAAAGAAGCGCAGCGACGTGCCCATCAAAACGGTGGCTGCCAACCGCGAACATCGATCTTGCCGGCGAAATACGATGGGC
>NBLY01000116.1 GCA_002084665.1 Desulfobacteraceae bacterium 4572_35.2
TACTCCGATGTAGCGTGATGTGCTGCACGATGCGCGGTGCCTTTACTGGCGCAGACAAGGTGCGACCAGGGATGATTGAACAGGCCAGCGGAGGTACGTTGTTTCTCGATGAGATCGGTGATTTGAGTCTTACTTCTCAGGTAAAAACACCACAATTGCCGGTTTGTGGTGGCAACCAATCTTGATTTGAAACAGCGGGTGGCCGCAGGAATGTTCCGCAAGGATCTATTTTATCGCTTAAAAGGCCACCGTGTGCACCTGCCATCACTAAGAGCGCGGCGCGAAGATATTCCGCTACTGCTGAACCATTTTGTCGAGGAGGCCGCTCACAGCTTAGGGAAAGTCAAGGCTACCATCACGCCGCAGCTGCAACTGTTGTTGGCCACCTATCACTTTCCCGGCAATGTGCGCGAGCTGCGAGCGATGGTCTATGACGCGTTAATGCAACATCAGGGCCATACTTTATCGATGGCAAGTTTTAAAATAACAATGACTAATGGTAACGGTCTGTCACAAGATCAAGGTATGGCTTCTGCTATCGGCCTAGCGGCCGATGCGATGTTGACCTTTGGTGCGCAACTGCCAACACTGGAAGAATCTGCAACTCTGCTCGTTTATTTATAACTATCCAGCCGATAAATTTATTTTAGCAGCGAGGTTATCGCCGTTTGTTGTTTTCTGAAGAGGATAGTACTTTACACAGAGGAGTAAAAAGACGTAATATTTACGTTTATGTTTTTTACAACTAATTCAGTATTATATAGAGTCGATACATATTATGAACAGCTCTCCTTTTTCTCGATTTTTTGAATGGTTACACCTTGTTGGTTTGAAAATTCTCAACCGATTCCGCATTAGCGAAAACACCTTTATGGCCATACTGGCCGTCGCCATTGGCCTGTTATCTGGGCTGTGTAATTATGCTTTTCGTCAGACCATCGATTTTTTCCATTGGTTAGTAATTGAACAGGGGATGGAATTCTTTGATATCTCCTGGCAACACTGGAGCAGCGCACGCTGGTGGGCGATCTTATTCCCCGTTGTCGGTGGTCTGTTGATGATCCCCTTTGGTATCTGGTTCAAAAAAGATCTGAAGTTTGGTTTCTCCTCCTTTTTAGAGCAGGTAAATCTGCGCGGGGCAAAGATCCCCGGCCGAACCATCATCACCCGTGGTTTAGCCAGTGCCATCACCCTCGGTACCGGCGGCAGTGCTGGCCAAGAGGGGCCGATTGCTCAAATTGGTGGCGCGGTGGGTAGTCAGTTTGGTCAAGGGTTTAAGGTCAGTGGTAACCGTCTTAAAGTGTTGGTAGCTTGCGGTGTTTCAGGTGGTGTGGCCGCCACCTTTAATGCGCCCATTGCTGGGGTGTTTTTCGCTCAAGAGATTGTTTTACTCTCCTCCTTTGAAATTTCGAGCTTTACCTCAATTGTTATCGCTAGTGGTATGAGTACCGTGGTGTCGCGAGCGTTACTTGGCAATGAGATCGCTTTCCACATCCCCCCTTATCAGATGGGTTCTCACTGGGAACTGTTGCTGTATGTGGTTCTAGGCGCGATTGTTGGAGTGTTAGCGGCGACCTTTATCGATGTCCATTTTCGCATTAAGGATCTGTTCGGTAAGTTAAAAATACCACGGTTGATGAAACCAATTGGTGGAGCGTTGTTAGTTGGTTTGATCGGTGTCGGTTTACCGCAAGTATTTGGTAACGGTTACGACTTCATAAATGAGTTTCTCAATGGTGGCGGCACTTTGTATCTGTTGTTGGCGCTGATCCTATTTAAGGCGATCGCTACTTCGATCACCCTTGGTTCGGGCTTGCCCGGCGGTTTGTTTGCCCCTGTTTTATATATCGGCGCGGTGATTGGCGGGGCGTTTGGTCACATTGCCCAGCAAATATTTCCCTCAATGGCGATTGCACCGGGGTCGTATGCCCTCATCGGCATGGGTGCTTTCTTGTCGGCTGCGACCCATGCGCCGATGACCGCCATCTTCCTATTGTTTGAGATGACCGCCTCCTATCAAGTTATTGTGCCGATCATGTTATCGTGCGTGATTGGTACCTCCATCTGCCGCCATTATAAAAAAGAGAGTCTCGATACCGTTGAGCTAGCTCGGGCGGGGATCGACCTCGAAGCAGGTAAGGAGCGCAATATCATGAAGTCGATCGATGTGGGCGATGTCATGATTACTCAGCTAGAAACGGTGCCAGAGAGTATGACGCTGCGTCAGTTTACCGATTTTATTGCCAGCACCAAACATACAAACTTTCCCATTATCAATATCGATGGTGAGCTGACGGGGATCATCTCTATTCAGGATTTTCTCGGTGTGGTGTTTGAAAAAGATCTGATGGATTTAGTGGTGATCAAGGAGTTGGCGACAACTGATGTCACCACTATTTTTGCCGATGAAAATTTAGACCGCGCGATGCGTAAAATTGGTTATCGTAATATTGAACAACTGCCTGTTGTCGCCAGAGATTGTACCAATAGGTTGATTGGTATCATCTCGCGGCGCGATATGGTTTCAGCCTACAATAGAGCATTGATGGCGCGGACTCTTGAGGACGATGGCGATGAGTAAAATTAATCCAAACCTTAACCCGCATCAGCTGCAAGCGGTGAATCATGCCGAAGGGCCACTGTTGATTTTAGCTGGTGCTGGATCGGGAAAGACCAGTACCCTCACTGGGCGGGTGATCCATCTGGTGCAACAACTTGGCGTTCCTGCGTGGCGAATTCTAGCGGTGACCTTTACCAATAAAGCGGCCTCTGAAATGAAGCAACGTATTGAGAGCCGTCTGCCAGAACAGGAAACGCCGTGGATCTCCACCTTTCATTCCACCTGTGTGCGAATTTTACGCCGTGAGATCACCGCGTTAGGTTTTGAGTCGTCGTTTACCATTTATGACGATCAAGACCAAGAGCGGATGTTGAAAAATATCCTCAAAGATTTAGATATCTCCGACAAGCAACTCAAAGCACGCGCGGCGGCAGCGGCTATTGATGCGGCAAAAAATAAAGGTCAATTTCCCCACGATGTCGCTCAGGATGATGGCTACAACTGTATATGTTGGTCGATGAGTTTCAAGATACCAATATGGTGCAATACCGACTGGTGCAGCAGTTGTCATCTGTGCATGGCAATTTGTGTGTGGTTGGCGATGACGATCAGTCGATCTATCGTTGGCGCGGTGCCGAGGTGGGTAATATCCTCGGTTTTGAGCGCGATTTTCCCGGCTGCACCACCATCCGTTTGGAGCAAAACTATCGCTCAACGGGGACAATTCTTGAAGCAGCGGGAACCGTTGTCGCTAACAATGTTGGCCGTAAGGGTAAAACCTTGTGGACCGAAAATCCCGACGGTGAACCGATCACGTTGGAAGCGTTGGCCGATGATCTCGAAGAGGCGCGTTATGTAGTTGGTCAACTCAAGCAGTTGCGGCAGTCGGGTCGTCACTTGCGCGACATGGCGTTGCTCTATCGCACCAATGCTCAATCACGGGTTCTTCACGGGTTCTTGAGGAGGCGTTAGTTGGTGAGCGTATCCCCTATGTGATGTTTGGCGGTATGCGCTTTTTCACCCGCATGGAGATTAAAGATATTCTCGCCTATCTGCGAGTGTTGACCAATCCAGCCGATACTATCTCGGCCCAGCGCATCGTTAATGTGCCGACGCGCGGAATTGGCGCGACCACCGTGGCTAAAATTTCAAGGTGTCCTCAAGGGCGCGGCAGCTAAAAAAGTGGCCGCATTTGTGGTGATGATGGATGATTTCAGCCGGCGCCTCGAACAAGTTCCCTACCCGCAATTAGCGGCTGAGTTGATTAAGGAGACCGGCTACGAGCAGATGCTGATGGGAGAGAATAGCCAAGAGGGTAAGGATCGCCTGAATAACCTCGATCAGCTATTAGCTGGTATGGAGGAACACTGCGCGCGCGAATTGACCTTGCAAGATTACCTAGAGCAGATCGCCTTAGTGACCGACCTTGATGCTTACGATGCTAGCTTAGATCGCGTGACCTTAATGACCCTTCATGCGGCGAAAGGGCTTGAGTTTCCCGTGGTGTTTATGACGGGTATGGAGGATGGTATCTTCCCCTCATCGCGGGCTAACGATGGTGGTGAACAGCTCGAAGAGGAGCGGCGATTATGTTATGTGGGCATGACCCGCGCTATGGAGAAGTTGTTTCTTACCCATGCTCAGCGCCGCCGTGTTTACGGTAGTTATCAATATAATCCACCCAGTCGGTTTATTGCTGAAATACCTGAATCGTTGTTGGCTGATGTGGCAACCAAGCCGCTGCATACCACCTCGAACCACAATTTAGCTTCGCTGTTTGAACAATTTGCTACCCCCGCTACAGCTGAACCTAGCCATAATACAGCAGCACCAGTTGCCCCATCCCCTGCACCACATAAACAGGCCACAGCACCAACAGTTGCTGATCAGCCAGTTATTGAGGTGGAGCCAACAGCTGTACGCAGTGGTGAATTACGCATAGGTAGTCGCGTTCGCCACGCTCGCTTTGGTGTCGGTACAGTACGACGAATTGAAGGGACAGGAGATAAACAGAAGGTTACGGTCTATTTTAACCGCTTTGGGCCGAAGAAGTTACTGCTGAAATTTGCTGGACTAGAGCCTGCATAATGCCGCACTGTAGCAATGTGTGGATTTTGAGACGAAAAAAGCGCCCCTACCGTAGCCGTTGTCCATTGCATAGCCGCGCTCGCCGACAAGTTTCTTCAGTTGTTCCAGATCGGTGTTGCCATCATTTTCGCCACTGGTTAAAGTCATAGAGCGGCAACCTTCACTGGCAAAAAGACCGAATCCTTGGTGCTGGAGCCATGTTTGTGTTGCTGCGGCCATCTCAGCGTGACGCTGGTAACGGTTATCTAATCCCTCAACAAACATTTTCTTTAATTGAGCATCGAGACCATAGATCAAGCTAATGCACGGTGTGCTAGGGGTGTTGTTTTTAAGGTCGTTCTTTTCGAACTCTTCAAAGTCGAAATAGTAACCGCGAAGGCCTAAAGCCTCAAAGTCGATAGGTACCGCTGTCATTGATGATACGGTATCGACAATGAAGGAGACGTAAGGATATTTTTTCATCACCTCAGCGATCTCAGCCAGCGGCGACATCACCCCAGTGGAAGTTTCGTTGTGAACCATTGTCATGGCATCGTAGTCACCACTAGCTAAAGCATTATCGACCATCTCAGCAGTGATAGGTTGACCCCATTCGGCACTAAATAGATCAGCGGGGATGCCGCAACGCTTAGTGACATCGTGCCACTTGGTGCTGAAGGCGCCATTGCCAAAGTTGGCGCAGCGTTTTTGCACCAGATTACGCACTGCCCCTTCCATGATGCCGAAGGCACTACAGGTAGCTAAAAAAACTGGATCTTTAGTGTTGAGCAGCGATTGCAGCTGTCCGGTAACGCTGGCGTGCAAGGTGGCATATTCGGGCATCCGGTGGCCAATCATCGGTGCCGACATGGCAGCAAAAACGTCACTACTGACTTCGACTGGGCCGGGGATATAAAGTTTTTTTACCATGATGATTCCTTTCGGGAGCCTCTCTTAATTTGGAGTCTCATGAGTCGTTTAATTGTTGCGTTGCCTGTGCAACTGGTTGAAATATAACCTATTTTCTGTATTGATCCTGAGGTTTATCATGGGTGAAAAATGGTGTCAAGTTCTTGTGCTCTTCTGCTTGATTGCTGGGGGCATACCAATGGCGTTTTTTTTCCCGAGTTACCCCTTGACTTTATCTCAGTACTGATTATATTTCTCTTGCTGTTAGCACTCCTTTGCTGCGAGTGCTAATGTTTGTTTTTGCGCAAACAAAACTTGGTACTTTTGGCATAACGCCACTACATTTTTTTATTTAAAGGAGACAGAGAATGAATATCAGACCTCTGCAAGACCGCCTGATCGTTGAGTGTATTGAAGAAGAAACAAAGACTGCTGGTGGCATTATCATCCCTGATACCGCTTCAAAAGAGAAGCCTCAAGAGGGTGTTGTTGTTGCTGCAGGTAAAGGTAAAGTAACCGCTGAAGGTAATGTTCTCCCTCTTGATGTCAAAGTGGGCGATCGTGTTCTGTTCGGTAAGTATGCAGGTAGCGAAGTTAAAGTTGAAGGTAAGGCGTACATGATGATGCGCGAAGACGACATCCTCGGGGTGGTTGAGCAATAGATCACTAGCTTTTGCCGAATCTGTCCCATCAATTCTCGAAATTTTAATATTTACCTAGGAGTTTCAATCAATGGCTGCAAAAGAGATCAAATTTTCTGAAGATGCCCGCGCAAGTATTCTTGCTGGTGTTAACCTGCTCGCTGATACCGTAAAAGTAACCTTAGGACCTAAAGGTCGTAATGTTGTTATCGATAAATCTTTTGGTGCTCCATTGATCACCAAGGATGGTGTTTCTGTTGCACGTGAGATTGAGCTTGAAGACAAGTTTGAAAACATGGGTGCGCAACTGGTGAAAGAGGTTGCATCTAAAACTTCTGATATCGCTGGTGACGGAACAACAACAGCAACAGTTCTTGCTCAAGCGATCTACCGTGAAGGGGTAAAGCTTGTCACTGCAGGTCACAACCCAATGGAGATTAAGCGTGGTATTGATAAAGCGATTGAAGCAGCAGTAGCTTCACTCCGTGATTTATCACAACCAATTCAAAACCATAAAGAGATCGCTCAGGTTGGTACCATTTCAGCGAATAGTGATGACACTATTGGTAACATCATTGCTGAAGCGATGGACAAGGTTGGTAAAGAGGGTGTTATCACCGTTGAGGAAGCGAAATCAATGGACACCTCTTTAGAGACCGTTGAAGGGATGCAGTTTGATCGCGGTTACCTTTCCCCTTACTTTATTTCTGATTCAGAGCGCATGGAATCGGCAATGGAAGATCCTGCAATTCTCATCTACGACAAGAAGATCTCCAACATGCGTGATCTGCTCCCTATTCTTGAGCCAGTGGCCAAGTCGGGCCGTCCTCTTATGATTATCGCTGAAGATGTAGATGGCGAGGCGTTGGCAACATTGGTTGTTAACAAGCTACGTGGCACATTAAACGTTGTTGCCGTTAAAGCTCCTGGCTTTGGTGATCGTCGTAAGGCGATGCTCGAAGATATCGCCACCCTGACTGGTGGTCAGGTGATCTGCGAAGAGATGGGCTTCACTCTTGAGAATGCAACAGAAGATATGCTCGGTACCGCTAAGCGTGTTGTGGTTGATAAAGACAATACCATCATTATCGATGGTGCTGGTGACGAAGCGGCTATCAATGGCCGTGTAAAAGTGATCCGTGCTCAAATTGCTGAGAGCAGCAGCGAGTACGATCGTGAGAAGTTGCAAGAGCGTCTGGCTAAGTTGGTTGGCGGTGTGGCTGTTGTTAAAGTTGGCGCTGCAACTGAAACCGAGATGAAAGAGAAAAAAGCTCGCGTTGAAGATGCTCTCCATGCAACCCGTGCAGCAGTTGAAGAGGGTATCGTCCCTGGAGGCGGTGTGGCTCTGATCCGTTGTATCGCAGCTGTTGATGCCTTAGAACTCGCTGGCGAGCAGGAGTTTGGTGTCCAGATCATCAAGCGCGCTCTCGAAGAGCCTCTGCGTCAAATCTCTGCAAATGCTGGCCTTGAAGGTTCAATCGTTGTTAACAATGTTAAGAACAGTGAGGGTTCATTCGGTCTCAACGCTGCAACAGATGAGTATGTTGATCTCCTCGAAGCGGGTATTCTTGATCCGACAAAAGTAACTCGTAGCGCACTGCAAAATGCGGCATCAATTGCTGGCCTCATGCTAACCACAGAAGCATGTATTGCTGATGTTGCTGGTGATGACGCTGCTGGTGGTATGCCTGCTATGCCTGGTGGCATGGGCGGTATGCCCGGCATGATGTAACAATCAGTTTCACTGTTAGTTAAAAAAGCTCCCTGTCGTAATCGATAGGGGGCTTTTTTTATGCTGTTTTTTTGTTGTCTAAAAAGGGGGCAGTGTGCGAGAAATATTTCGTAGC
>NBLY01000117.1 GCA_002084665.1 Desulfobacteraceae bacterium 4572_35.2
ATAAATATCAAGGTCAACAATGTCCCAATTAGCAACCCACCTATCGCTACTGCGCCTAGTGGAGCCAGCCGTTCCAGGCCGATAGCACTGCCCATGGCAACCGGCAACATTCCGGCCGCAACGGCAAAAGCAGTCATCAATACCGGACGGGTACGGATGCGAATACTTTCCAGCATGGCATTTTTTGGCGACAAGCCCGCCGCAATCTGTTCCTGAGCAAAATGGATCAGTAAAATCGCATTGTTGACTATAATCCCCGATAGCAGAATAAAGCCCATCATCGCCGGCATTGCTACATGATAATCCATAACCAGCAGGGTCCAGGCAACGCCGATAATGGTTAAAGGAATAGAAAAAATTATCATAACTGGAATTTTGATTGAGTCGAAAAAAGTGATCAGGGTAAAGAAGATTAGAATTACCGCAAAACCGATGGCGGAAGCCATGCGCTTGGCGGAATTTTTGAATTGTTTGATGTCGCCAACTTGCTCCATCGTAACTGAAGTGGGCAGGGTGTCAGCATCAAAGACCTGGTCAAAATTATCCATAATATGGGAGATCGCTGCTTTTTCACGGGAGCCATACACGTTTAAGGTGTAGTTCAAGCCCTCGCGGTTGATTATCGATGGTTCCAGCCCTGAGCTAATCTGTGCTACTGCTGCCAATGGAATTTTATCCCCGCTGGCGGTGGTTATCAGGGTGGTGGATAACTGTGCTATTCGATCCCGCTGTGTTTGCGGTAACCATAGCCGCACACCATAATCAATGCTGTTTACTGCCGGCAACGTCGCCACCATTGAGCCACGTAACTGCTGTTGCAGTTGACTGGTAATGGCACCGCTGTTTAGTCCATACAACGCCGCCCGCTTTGAGTCTATAGCAAGGTTGTAGACGGTTTTATCCATATCCCAAGTGCGTGCCACCGAAACCACCCCGCCGGTTTTATACAATGCTTGTTCAACCAGTTCCCCAGCTTTACTGAGTGCGGCAAAGCTCGGACTGGAGAGCATGATATCGATATTAGCTCGACGGTGTTCAATATCCCAGATAGTTGCACTGCGCTGATGGCGGTTTACATATGTGGCGGTAATAACAATATGATCTGGTCCGGCTCCGCTGCCGATGCTAAGCACCCCGGCTTCATTGCCAACCGCGGTGGACAACCGAAATTCGGATCGGTGGTGATGCTTATCCGCACTCCGCCGGTATCCATGGGCGGCATTAATTCACGCCCAACCACCGGCATTACCACTTTTACGCTCATTACAAACGCCAGAATCAACATGGCACAATACACAAAAGCGATACTTTTACGTTGCAGCGCACCACTGACAATTTTAGCAAACATGGTGTGAATAGCGGCATTGGCACGACTGGAATGGCGATGGAAAAACTCTTCGGCTCGTAGTAATGCCGGATGATCCAACTGCAAAATACGCATCGATAACAACGGCACCGCAGTAATTGAAATCACATACGATGCGCTGAGTGCCAGCAGTAAAGTTTGCGTCAGCGGGCGAAATACCGTCTGCGGATAACCGCCGACAAACATTATCGGTGCTAAACACCAGCGGAATGGTACACAAAATAACCAGCATCTGTCTGAAACTGGCTAAAAACAGGAACACCACAAAAATAGACATTAAAATCGAATCGCGCAGAGAAGAAAACATATTCTCCGTCGATTGAACGATGGTCTCTTTCTGGGTGTCGCTAATTTCAAAGCGCAGTTGCGGATATTGCTGTTTGATGGTGGTCAGACGTTGTTCCACCGTAGCGATGGTATGAATAACATCGGCATCTAATTCACGCTGGATAGCCAGCGCAATGGCGGGCTTGCCGTTACCGTAGTAGGCGGCACTGTTTTCGTAATGTCCAAAGTAGATATCGCTAACATCGCCCAGGGTGGCGACCGGGCGCTTTGAGCAAAAAACGTTGTTTATCGCCACTGATAAAACCAATGGCGTAATCACGATCATCGGCACGTAACCGCTTGGTAATACTGTCAAGAGTAAGCCCATACCGTTCAAGTTGCCCCTTGTCGACAACAATTTGTACCTCTTTTTTATAGCCGCCGAAAATATCGACATTAGCAACACCTGGCAGTTTAATAAACTGCGCTCTTAGGGTATTTTGCGCCAACTGACGAATGTCGGTCAACGCCATGTTGTTGTCGGCACTGCTGATGGCAACCACCATTACCGGAGCAGTGGCAGCAGATATTTTGTGAATTTGCGGTGGCAGAATATCCTGCGGTAGACTGGAGTTGATCTTTGCCAAAGCGTTGGCGACATCGCTGGCAGCCATGTCGAGGTCTTTACTGTACTCAAACTCAGCACGGATGACACTCACCTCATCGATGGTGGTGGAAAACACCCGCCGAACATTGTTAAGAGTATATAACTCCTCTTCCACCGGCACACTAACATTTGCCGCCAGTGTTTGCGCCGATCCACCGGGTTGCATAATAACCACGGCAATCTCCGGATAGTTGGATTCCGGAAACAGCTTGCGTTCCATTTTCTGATAGCCTATCGCTCCCAGAAAAACGAAAAGAGTCAACAGGGAATAGATAAAGTATGGGCGGCGCAGTAATTTTTCAATCCAGCTATTATTCATTTTTTAACCCGTTTCCGGCGGTATCTTTTTGCCCTGCAACGGTCATTATTGCCATACCGAACCCGGGTAATTGACTCAGCTTCGCCTGCGATGCCACCGCAACTGGCGCTGTTATTGGCGGTTCAATCAGGGCAAAATGGCGATCACGCAACACCACCTGCACTGCCGTTGCAACAAACACCCCCTGGCGTAAAACCATGACACTGCTGCTGGTAGTTGCTTGACTAATATTTTGCTCTTGTTCCGGTGGGTGTTGCACCAATGCCTGCAGTGGAACCGCACAACCCTGGGCAGTACCAGTAACCACTGCAACATTTATGTAGCTATCCACAGGCAAATCAAGCTTTTGCGCTAAAATTGCTTCGGCGACTTGCAAACCTTGCTGCGCATCGGCATATAAGCGGCTTATGCTTGCAATAGGTTTCTCCTTTAGCAATACTGCTTGCCTAGGGATAATTTTTACACCCTGCGGCATAAAACTGAAGGTTAGTTTTTGTTGCGGGCTGTTTAATTTTAAAATTGGCTTGCCGGTTGTTGCCAATGCACCACTGCGCAAAAAGATGCTACCGATGGTACCGGCAAACGGAGCCCGAATTGAGCAATATTCCAGCTGCTTAGTCAGCCGTTCAATGGTGGTAGTAATCTCACTTAGTGTCGCCTGAGCATCAGTGCGATTGGCAATGGCGGCATCAAGTTGTTCCCGTGCCAGACCGCCTGCTTCAAATAGTTGGCGATTGCGCTTACAGATGCTGTCAAGATACGTCAAACGACTGCGAGCCGCCTGTAGGCGGCTACGACTGGCGACCAACGCCGTCTGCAGGTCGGTATCGTCAATTTGCACCAAAAGTTGATGTTGTTTAACTTGCTGATTTTCCTCAACATGCAGCGCCGTTATATAGCCATTTAGTTTGCTGGCAATAGTGGCACTGTTTACTGCACTGATCCGGGCAAGAAAATCGCTACTGCTACTGATGGTGCGTTGCACTGGTGTTACTATCCGCACGCTGTGTAGCTGGCGTTGCGGCAAAGGAACATCCTGCACGGCAGAGCGGCGTTGCTTTAATAAAATTATTCCCCCGGCAATAACCACTAAAAGCAGAATGGGGATTACAATTGCACTTAATTTCTTCATTTATGTTCCCCTTTTTCGAGCAGATAATCTAAATAAAAACTGGCAGTGGTATAAGCATAAACGGCGGCTATACAGCGGCTGTCTGCTTGTGTTGCCAGCGATTTTGCATATAGTAGATCGTTAATGTCGGCGGCTCCGGCATCAAAGCGTATTTGCTCAATAGCAGCACTTTGGTTGCTCAATTTTAGTTCGGCAGTGGCACTACGATAATCGGCAACGGCAGTATTGATATTATTTATAGCTTCCTGCAATGCCCGTTGCAGTTCCAGCTGCGTCTGCTGTTGCAAGTATTGCTGTTGTTGCTGTTGTATTTTAGCTTTGCTGATGTTGGCACTGCGCCCACCGAAATCAAACAGATCCCAACGCAGATTTATACCGGCTTGCCATACTTCCTGATGCTCCCAGTCGCCATCATTGACATTGCTGGAATCGTTTGGTCCATAGTTTTGTCCGTAAGCGGCAGAAGCTACAACGTGGGGATACAGTGATGAAGATACCTGTTCCACCTGTTTGCGTTGCTTATCCACCGCCAATTGTGCTTGGCGCAACCGCTGTAATTCGGGGAGCTGGGCCAACTGCTGCTCGCTATCTATAACAACCAGCTCTTTCGCGCAGGTTGCAGTTTTCTCCATTTTGCCCAATGTGTTATTGATGGTGGTAGTACCCATCAGGGCTGCCAAAGCACTCTGCATCACCTCTATTTGTGAGTGCAGATGTTGCAATGTACCGCGCGCCCGTTGCAGCTCGGCGCCACTTTTAAGAGCATCCACGGGGGCTTTTCTCCCCAAATCAACTTCATTTTGTACCGCCTGATGTAGGCGGGCGATAGCATCTACATAACTTTGCTGTGCCTGGTGCAGTTCCTGTTGCGCCAGAATATTCACAAACAGCACTTTGACGTTATAGATTAACTGCTCACGATTCAAACTGGTGGTCGCAACGCTTAGCTGTTGTTGCAAAGTCGCAACCTCTATCGCTCTAGTCTGGGCAAAGCCGGTAAATAACTCAATTTCGTAGATCACCCCGGTAGTGCATAAATCTTCGGTGGTCGCAACCGCCGCCGGATTCGATTGCATCACTGACGGGGTCATTGGAGTAAGAGTGCGTGGATTATTGTAGTGAGTAAAGGAGGAGACAAAGCTCAGTTTGCCGTAATTACTGGCTTTCTTGGCGGTTTTATCTTCCTGAGCTAATTGGGTGCTGAGTTGCTGACTGCGTAATACAGGATTATGTTGCAGTGCCAACGCCACTGCTTCATCAATAGTTAAGGCACAACTCAATGACACCGGTGCCGAGATAAGAAGATTCGTCCACGGTGGGCAGGGAAACAGCATCAATCTCAATCTGCTCCATCACTGGGGCAAACAGAAACCGCGATGCCATCATCGATGTCATTAAGGGGGTAATTACCTTAGGGGAAAGTTGTCGCCCGGTGGTTGCCCGCACTGGCTGGCATATGGTTTCATTAATAATGTTAACCATTTGTTCGCCCATCGTCGCTTTGTAGGCATTTATTTCGACATCATCATGGTGCAAATCAGTTATAGATCATCACTACTGTGTAGCTCCGTGGTCGCAATTGCCAAATAACGACTAAAAAATAGATCGAGAATTTCACGCAACAATTGTTTTTTACTGCCAAAGCAATAATTTATCATCGCCAAATTGACATTGGCTTCACTGGCGAGCTGACGCATGCGCTGCGCCGCGTTTGTTTTTAGGTGGATTCTTTGTCATTTAGGCATCCCTGCAATACGATTCAGTTTAAATCTCAGATTAAACGTTCGTTTAATTGCATTAAGACACTCTTTAGCGATAATGTAAATAAAAAATAGTGGCAGTGTGGAGGTCAGTCGGAGATTGCTGTCTACATAGAGT
>NBLY01000016.1 GCA_002084665.1 Desulfobacteraceae bacterium 4572_35.2
CTCAATTAGTTTGTCCACTTCATATTCAATAAAGCCCCCTTCGGGTCCAACAGCAACCGTAACCATCTGATCGGCTGAACACAAAGGAAACTGAGGACAAGGCTTGGCATTATGTGGATGGGCTACAAAACATGGTCCCCCGCCAGAAATATTTTGTAGTTCATCTTCAACAAAAGGCTTAAAGCGTGAATGAAGGGTCACCACAGGCAAAACAGTGTCGCGTGCCTGCTCTAATCCTGTAACCAATTGGCTATTGATTTCATCGGGCGCTAAGCTCGGACTCCCCCAGTAGCTTTTATCCACGCGCCAACTATTGATCAGGCAAATTCTTTTGATTCCTAGAGTGGTTGCCGTGATCAAAATGCGTTTGAACACCTTAGGTCGCGGCAGTGCTAACACTAAATTCAACGCAGCAGGTTGTGGCGGTTCAACATCACAAACAACAGACATTTCAAGGGTATCGTCAGTCAACACCAGAATGGAACCTAAGCCCATGCAACCATTCAAATCACCAACACGTACTTGCTCACCCACTTTAGCCTTTAAAACGGCAGCAACATGCTTGTGGCGATAATCATTCAACTGTACTCGCCCATCAGCTATATAATCTGTGGGATATAAAATAATAAGGTTCATGGTTTTACTCGTCCCTTGTCATACGTTTAGGTGTCGAGCCCTAATTCATGCCAGCGCTCAGACACTTTTTTTTCAATTTCTGCATTTGAATGTAAACGCTGATGTGGCATTAAGCAACATCCTGTCGTATCGATGACAATCTGTTCGGTACTAGCGATATTTACATTAAAAGCACTATGACGATAATGATTAATGACCCGCCAAAATAGTTGCTGCGGTTGATTAACATCGATTTCATCATCAACAAAAACAAGAAATTTGCTGTGTACAAATAATTGATGATTTTGGATCTGTTGCTTAACGGTTTCGAGCTGATCATCTACGTGCAATTGAATAAAAGCGCAGCCATGGAAAACGGTCTCTGGCGGCATAAAAATGTGCAACACCTGCGGAATCTGCCGTTTAACTAACGGGATAATTAACTGTGTAACATAAGAACCAAGAACCATGTTTTCAGTTGGTGGCCCGCCAACCATTGTTGTTGGGATCACTGCATCACGGCGCGACTCAATATGCTCAAGATTGAACACTGGACACTGTTCAATATCACTATAGTAGCCCTCATGATTGCCAAAGGGGCCTTCTGGTAAGGTCATTGCAGGGTCAAGCGACCCCTGAATCACAACCTCACTGGGTGTCGGTATTGGCAGCGAACTTAATTCACTACAATAAAAAGAGAGGGGCTGTTGCTGAATGTAACTGGCAAAACATAATTCACTGGCGTGAGAGCTTAGCGGGAAAACCGCCGCAAACATCAATGCCGGATCACAACCTAAAACAATCGCAATAGGCATCGGTTCGTTATGTTTCTGATACTCTGCAAAAATCCGGTGGCCATCAGATCCAGGACGAAAACGGATCGTTGCTTGGCGTGGTCCATGAATTTGTACGCGATAAATACCACAGTTAACCCGTTGACCTTGTCGTGTTCGGCAAATAACCACAGCTAGGGACAAGTAATGACCCGCATCTTCTGGCCAAACCTTAATTGCTGGCAGGTCCGAAAAGTCATCCAATTGGATCATGTCGGGGGGACAAACTCTTTTCGGTTTACATTCATCCGCTGCCGACAGCCAACTCATAAACGATGAGAAACTATCAAGACCATCATCTAACTGTGCCATACGCTGATCGAGGCTGTCCCCATCGTTGCCTGACAGGATCATTGATATTCTATCGGTTGTACCGAAAAGGTTTGCCACACACGAAAAGGAACACTCTTCGATGGAACGAAACAACAGCGCTGGGGAAGATGATGATTTAGTAAGTTGCCGCTTCACAATCGCAGCCATCTCCAATTGCGCAGAAACCGGAACAGTGACCTCTTTCAGCTGACCATTGTTTTGAAGTAGCTCGATACAGCAGCGAAATTTCATAAAATTCCATAAAAAAAGGCCTCGGTAAAACCGAGGCCTTTTTGTCAATTTATAAGTTCGACTACAATAATGCTTGTCGAGCCAATGACATGATACCGCTCGGTAAAATACCCATATATAAAACAGCGATTACTGAGATTACGATACAGATCGTAGCACCAGGTGTTAGTTTAATCCACTCAAAGTCCTCTTCAGGATCTTTAAAGTACATGGCAACCATAATACGTAGATAGTAATAAAGTGAAACCGCTGAGTTCAATACACCTAAGATAGCAAGCCAGACAAAACCAGCATTCAGCGCACCGGCAAAGATGAAAAACTTGCCACTAAATCCTGCTGAAGGTGGAATACCCATCAAAGAGAATAAGCAGATGGTCAGCAGAACGCCAAGCAGTGGACGCTTATAACCAAAGCCACGAATTCCATCTAAGGTCAGATTCTCCTCACCCTTCTTACCGATAAGTACCAATACCGCAAAAGCGCCGATATTCATAAAACTGTAAGCGAGCATGTAATAGAGGACACCTGAGATACCAATTGCGTTTGCCGCAACCAGACCGACCATTGCATAACCTGCATGAGCAATGGAAGAGTAAGCGAGCATGCGCTTTAAATTCTGTTGGTTTAGCGCTAGAAAGTTACCAGTAATCATAGTAAGTACAGCGAGAACCCAGAATGCTGTTTCCCATGTTGTCTGCATTGAGGAAAGGCTGACAAGAAAGATGCGCATAAGAGCAGCAAAAGCTGCAGCCTTAGGCCCGGCACTCATAAACGCTGTAATAGGTGTCGGTGAACCTTCGTAGACATCTGGTGCCCACATGTGAAAAGGGGCAATGGCAATTTTAAACAGAAAACCAGTCGCCATCAGCATCATACCTGCAATCGCAACAGGGTTCATTGCCGACTGCGGAGATAGCGAAAAGTGTGAACCAATATCAACAAGGTTTGTCGTTCCAGTCACACCGTAGATCAGTGCCATTCCGTAGAGGAGAAAACCCGTTGAAAAGGCCCCCAGTAAGAAATACTTGAGTCCCGCTTCGTTTGATTTTTTCGATCCACGAAAAAAACCAGCCAAAACATACAGTGAGACCGAAAGTATCTCTAAACCAAGAAAGATCGTCATCAAGTCAGTTCCAGATGCCATAATCATGGCACCAACGGTACTGAACAGTATTAAAGAGTAAAACTCACCGATCGGATAACCTTCGCGCTTCAGGTAAGCATCAGACATAAACACTGTCAATGCAGCTGAAATAAGAAATACAAAGGTAAAAAAGACTGCATAATTATCGAGGACAACATGTCCAGCAAAACCGACCTGTGGGTTATTCCATGCTGAGAGAGCAGAGAAACCCGTCACGACGAGGGCCAACAAGCTAATTCCTGCAACATGTGCAGTCGCTCCACGGCGAGAAAAAGCATTGATTAATAGCAAGGCCATGCTGAAACATGCCAGAACTAATGAAGGCATGATGGCTGCAAAATTTACATTTTGCATGGCAGTTTGCACCAGATTTTCCATGTAGATGCTCCTTTAGAAGCGGTTTAACGCAAAGTCATGATTTTAGTTAACCGTACTGAACTAAAAACCCGTTAGTGATGTTGCCCGTGTACAGGAACCTCATCATGCTGTACAGCATGGCCATGAACTGCTGCTGGAGCAACAGGAATGACGATCTGAGGTTTCTCACCAGTAACCTGCTCAATAAGTTGATCAACAGCAGGATTCATTTTCTCTAGGAAAGTATTAGGGTAGACACCGATCCAGAAAATAAAAATCAGTAGCGGTGCAATCACGCACAGCTCACGGATAGAAAGATCTTTTAAATTCTGATTCTTAGGGTTGTCAAGCTTGCCAAACATAACCCGTTGAAACATCCACAACATGTAGACAGCCGCAAGGATAACACCTGATGTTGCCACAACAGCAAACCAACGTAACTCGCTTTGGAATGCGCCTAAAAGAATCATAAATTCGCCAACAAAACCATTTGTGCCGGGCAAGCCAATCGATGAAAGGGTTACAATCATAAAGATCGTGGCATAAACAGGCATCTGTTTTGACAGTCCACCAAAGTCACTGATCAAACGGGTATGGCGACGCTCATAGATAAATCCAACGATAAGAAATAATGCGCCAGTCGAAATACCGTGGTTGATCATCTGTAAAACGGCACCACTCATACCAATGGTATTTAAGGCGAAAATACCCAACATGACAAAACCAAGGTGAGATATCGATGAATAAGCAACCAGTTTTTTCACATCCTTCTGCATCATGGCAACTAAAGCGCCATAAACAATACCGATGACAGCTAAACCGGCAAGATAAGGAAGATAGTAAGCTAATGCTTCAGGGAACAGTGGCATGGCAAAACGGACATAACCATAAGTACCCATCTTCAACATCACCGCAGCTAAAATAACGGAACCTGCAGTGGGTGCTTCAGTATGAGCATCGGCGAGCCAAGTATGAACAGGGAACATAGGAACTTTAATCGCGAAGCTAAGGGCAAAGGCAAGGAACAACCATTTTTGCAACGCCAAATCAAGTGACAGATTATAAAAATCCGCAATACTAAAGCCACTAATATCCATGCCAGAATTAACAGCAGTGTAGTAGATATAGATGATCGCTACTAACATCAACAGTGAACCAACCGCCGTGTAAATGAAGAATTTAACTGCGGCATAAATACGGTTCGCACCACCCCAAATACCAATCATGAAATACATTGGGATCAACATCAATTCCCAGAAGATATAAAACAGGAACAGATCGAGGGAGATAAATGCGCCAAGCATCGCTGTTTCAAGCAGCAGTAACAACGCCATATAACCTTTGACGTTTTTCGTTACCGCTTGCCACGTAGACAACACAGCAATAGGCATAATAAAGGTAGTTAACATCACCAACCAAAGGCTGATTCCATCAACACCAATATTGTAGTTCATCTGAAAGTAATTGCCGACATGGATCCACTCAGCAAACTCTTTATAGTGCATCGCGCCTGATGTTTTAAATACTGGATCAAGAGCTAAAGGGAAGCTGATAGCAAATGTAATCAGTGTGACAACCAGTGTCGCACCTTTAAGCAAACCGCCATTATTCTTAGGTAGCATGAGAACAATCAGCATGCCCAAGATTGGGAAGAATGTCATCAGACTGAGAAGATGTTCTGACATTATAAGTTGCTCCTTGTATATGAGGTTCTAGTCACAGTTATCATTTAATTGAAGACACAGACAGCAATGATAACTACAACACCAACCACCATCGACATCGCATAGTTGTGTGTATAACCGGTTTGGGTGTAACGTAGCGCGCGACCACTGCCCTTAACGATCCAACCAAGACCATTTACCAGACCATCGACAATACGTACGTCAAAGAAAAGCCACAACGCTGTGCCTAATTTCTTTGTTGGGTTGACGATCAACGCATCATAAAACTCATCGATGTACCACTTGTTATAGATAGCGCGATGAAGCCGAGGAAATTTTGCCACAATTTTGCCAGGCAGTTCTTGGTTTTTGCAATAGAGCAACCACGCGGTACCGATTCCGACAACTGCGATCCCAACCGAGATGCCCATAAAGGTAAACTCAGTTGCCGCACTGCCATGAGCATGAATTTCATGTAAATGTTGAGTATGCTCAAATACTGGCGCCAAGAAATTATCAATCATGTTTGGCACATGCCCAAGGAGGTTACCTAAGACATGAGGAATACCCATGAAACCACCGACTGTTGCTAAAGCAGCTAGAATCATCAACGGTAATGTAATGACCAATGGTGACTCAGGGATATGATCCTTAGCACGAGCATCTGTTTTCTGCTCACCAAAGAACGTCATAAACACAAGGCGGAACATGTAGAAGGCTGTCATCAGCGCAGCAAGTGCCCCCATGAGCCACAGAGCCCAATGGCCACGAGTTGAGGCGAATGACCACCACAAGATCTCATCTTTTGAAAAGAAACCAGAGAAGAATGGAATTCCTGAGATAGCTAAAGTTGAAAGCAAGAAAGTGATGAAGGTGATCGGCATCTTCTTACGTAAGCCACCCATATTACGCATATCCTGAGCATCATCATCCAAATGAGCATGATGATAGGCATGATGCATACCGTGGATAACTGAACCTGAGCCCAAGAACAAGCAGGCCTTAAAGAATGCATGAGTAAGCAGATGGAAGATACCAGCGCCAAATGCACCAACGCCCATCGCTAAGAACATGTAACCTAATTGCGATACGGTTGAATAAGCTAGGACACGTTTGATATCGTTCTGCGCTAAGCCAATGGTTGCCGCAAACAATGCAGTCGATGCACCAACGATGGCAATAACCATCATGGTATCGGGTGCCATGGCAAACAGACCATTCATACGAGCGATCATATAAACACCCGCAGTAACCATTGTCGCTGCGTGGATCAATGCAGATACTGGTGTTGGCCCTTCCATTGCGTCAGGAAGCCATGTATAGAGTGGAATCTGTGCCGATTTACCTGTCGCGCCAAGAAAGAAGCACAAGGTGATGACGGTAACAATAATGCCACCATTTTCAAGTAGATGAGCATTGGCAGAGATCTCGGTAAATCGAATTGTCCACACCCCCTCATTACCTAAAGACCAGAACAGAGTAAAGAGACCGAGGAGAAAACCAAAATCACCAACACGATTTACAATAAATGCTTTTTTACCGGCATCGCTCGCACTCTTCTTCTCATAGTAGTAACCAATAAGAAGATAAGAACACAGACCAACACCCTCCCAGCCAACAAACATGACTAGAGCGTTGTTGCCAAGGACAAGCATTAGCATCGCAAAACTAAACAGGTTCAGGTAGGAGAAAAAGCGAAAGTAGCCCTCTTCGCCATGCATGTAACCAATTGAGTATAGATGGATCAGCGTCGATAATCCTGTTACGTTCATGATCATCAAGGCCGAGAGGGGATCAAGCAAAAAGCCCCAGTCGACTTGTAATGTACCAACAGTCATCCAATTGCAAACAATTACTTCGTGAACTTTTTCAGTATCACCAAGCAATTTCAAAAAGTAGTTACAGGACACTAAAAATGAACTGAAGATTGCGAGGGTTGCAATAGACCCAATCACCTTTTCATTTTTGATTTTTTTGCCCAACAACCCGTTGATTAAAAACCCGATAAAAGGGAATAACGGAATGAGCCATAAGTTATCGTACATCTACATCTCCTCTAGGCGGACTGAACTATCAACAGCCCTGAAGAAGTTACCATTTCAACAGGCTGAAGTCCTCAACATCTATGGAATCGCTGTTACGGAAGAAAGCAATCATAAGCGCTAAGCCTACAGCCGCTTCCGCCGCAGCAACGGTCATAATAAAAAATACAAATATCTGACCATCCATATTACCGAGGTGACTCGAAAGTGCGATGAAGGTGAGGTTGACCGAATTAAGCATCAACTCAACGCACATAAAAACAACTATGGCATTCTTCCGGGTTAAGACACCAACCGTTCCCATTGAGAACAAGATGGCACTTAAAACCATATAGTGAGTGATCGTAATCATGATAAAATCTCCTGCTCCTAAATTTTATACTTCCCGTTTCGCTAAAACAACGGCTCCAACGATGGCCACCAGCAGTAAAATCGAAGCGAGTTCAAACGGAAGCAGAAATTCGGTGAACATCGCTTGACCAATCAGCTCTGTGTGTCCAACGGTTTCAATTACTTCACTATTAATCGGGCCAACAGTGCTACTAACATCACCCTGCTTTATGGTGATAATCACTTGAACCATCATCAATCCGGCGGCAACAAATGCACCAGTCACTGCATGACGATAGCGTGACACAACTTCTGAGCCTTGATTGAGTAACATCATGACAAAGATGATCAATACCATAATAGCGCCAGCGTAAACCATGATCTGTACAGCAGCCATAAACGGTGCATGCAACATGACATAAAAGATCGCAAGACAGAAAAATGTCATGACCAATGAGATAGCACTATTGATCGGGTTTTTGCATGTGATGACGCAAAACCCTGAAAGAATCGCGACAAACGCGACAAGATAAAAGAAGAACAGCTGCAATAATTCCATGAGTGTGGCTCCTATACCGATTATTTGAGCAAACGCTCCTTGGTGAAGCAGAAGTCTTCACGATTATAATTGGCCAATTCATACTCGCCGGTCATTTCAATCGCTTCAACGGGACATGCTTCAACACAGTATCCACAAAAGATGCATCTCAACATATCAATCTGATAAACGGTCGGATACTTTTTACCATTAGCATCTTCACCAGCCTCAACAGTTATACACTTAGCAGGGCAAACCGTTGTGCATAGATAACATGCAACACATTTTTCACGATCATGGTCAGGGACCAGACGGTGTAAGCCACGAAATCGCTCAGACGGTTCGAGCTTTTGTTTTGGATAATCAACTGTAGTTGAATGACCCGGCAAAAGATGTTTTGCCGTTATGCTTAGGCCCTGAATAAACTCTTTAATCATTGGGCGTTCCTTTGAACAGGGGTTACATCATAAAAAAACTACGACAGCACCAGTAATAACAATGTTCAGTAATGCCAACGGCAAGAACACTTTCCAGCCCATAAACATTAACTGGTCATAACGCACACGTGGGAACGTGGCACGAATCCAAATAAACACGAACATAAATGCAAAAACTTTAAGTAGAATATTGATCGGTCCAGCAAATGGTCCCGCCGTACCACCAAGGAACAACGTTGCGGTAAGAGCTGAAACAACAATCATATTGGCATATTCGGCCATAAAGAAAAGCGCATACTTCATCGATGAATATTCTGTACAAAAACCAGAAACCAGCTCGGTTTCAGCTTCAGGTAGATCGAAAGGTGTACGGTTAATTTCAGCCAAAGATGTAATTACAAACAGGCAAAAGGCCAGTGGCTGAGAAAACACATACCAGTTAAGAACGGAACCTGACTGCGCTTCAACAATACCTCTGAGACTCAACGTTTCAGAAAGCATGAATATCGCAATGATAGACAGACCAGCAGCCAGCTCATATGAGATCATCTGAGCTGCGGAACGGACACCACCCAACAGCGAATATTTGTTGTTTGAAGCCCAACCGGCAAGGACAATCCCGTACACACCAAGACCAGCCATCGCAACAACATATAAAATCCCAACATTCAGATCGGTAATCTGCAGTGGAACCGTGAAGCCACCGATCACAATATCTCCACCAAAAGGGATAACTGCTACGGTGATAAAGGCAGGAACTAAAATCATCATTGGCGCTAATACAAACGCTAATTTGCTCGATTGAGCGGGGACAATATCTTCCTTAAAAAACAGCTTCAATCCATCAGCAATAGGCTGCAATAAACCATATGGCCCCGTCATTGTGGGTCCAAGGCGAGTCTGCATCCGGCCGATAATTTTCCGCTCGGCGTAGGTTGCATAGGCAACGATTAAAATGACCACGATAAACACTGCCAGAATTTTGGCAACCATGACACTTATAAACAGTATCGGGTCATTCGAGAGGCTAAGCATTTCAGGCATGATTTTCCTCTTTCCTTCTTCTCTATTCCTACTGTTGATCTAATAGCAGGAGACTTAAGTCTGGTAAATACCAAGCAACTACTTACTAACGGTCGATTTCACCAAGAACAATATCCAACGTTCCGATTGCCGCAACAACATCAGCGAGTAATTTACCCTCAATCATCTGCGGTAACGCTTGAAGGTTAACAAATGAGGGGGGTCGAATCTTCATCCGGAAAGGATTGGCAGTTCCATCTGAAATAATGTAAAAGCCTAACTCACCCTTTGGAGCCTCGATACCTTGATAGACTTCACCGGGCTCAGGTTTAAAACCTTCGGTGATAATTTTAAACTGGTGAATCAAACCTTCGATACTATTGGTTACATCTTTTTTTGCTGGAAGACAAACCGATGGCACATCCGCAAGGATCGGACCAGGCTGCAGTTTATCGAGAGTCTGATGAATAATTTTACACGATTCCCGCATCTCATCGAGACGCAACGTATAACGATCAAAGGTGTCACAGCCGTCACGTGTTATCACCTCAAAGTCATAGTCTTCGTAACCTGAGTAGGGATTATCGCGGCGCAGATCCCAATCAACACCACTCGCACGCATTGCTGGTCCAGTTAAACCAATATCAATCGCAGCTTCGGCACTGATTTTGGCAACGATGTCATACGGGCGCCAGAAAGTTTTTCATACATATCCATGATATCTTCACGCTCACGGAAACAATATAAAAAGACGGTCATTGCGCCAATATCAAGAGCGTGTGTCGCTAACCACACCAAGTGACTTTTAATTCGAGTCAGCTCTGCCATCATCACTCGAACGACTTTTGCTCGCTCAGGGATTTGATCGGTAATTCCGAGTAATTTCTCCACGGCTAACACATAGCCAAGGTTGTTACTCATAGGCGCCAAGTAATCAAGGCGGTCCGTCAATGGAAGTGCACGGTGGTAACTACGATTTTCAGCTAGTTTTTCCACCCCACGATGGAGAAAACCGATATGGGGTACAGCACTGACAACGGTCTCGCCGTCCAGTTCAAGAACCAATTGCAACACACCGTGCGTTGACGGATGTTGCGGCCCCATATTTATTGTCATCGTCTCTTTTTTAGCCATTTCAAGCCTCGTTATTTAGATCGATAATGCGCTAGATTATGAAATTCGGCCCTGATACAGTTCGCGATCAGGCCCCTGAAGAGGATAATCCTTACGCAATGGATGGCCTTCCCAGTCTGTCGCCATAAGAATCCGACGCAGATCAGGGTGATTATTAAAAGCGATACCCATCAAATCCCAGCATTCACGTTCATGCCAGTTCGCTGTTGACCAGACAGTGGAAACAGTATCCACCTTAGCGTCCTCTTCATCAACAGCCACCTTGACGCGCAGCCGCTCCTTGGTGGCAACATTATAGAGATTATAAACAACCATAAAACGTGGTTGTTGCCCTAAATAGTCCACACCACAGAGGTCACACAGGAAATTATAACCAGCTTCATCCTTCAGGAATTGGCAAATTGCTACAATATCCTCTTTTTTAACCGTAACCGTCACCTCGTCCCGATATTCTTTCACCTCAAGGACAGATCCGGCATAGGCACCCTTCAGCTTTGTTACAACAGCTTGGCTCATACTATTTTCCTATCTGTTCGGTTTCTAGCAATAAACTAGCCCGGGATTACATCACCTGCACCGATAGCGGCACCAAAACTATTACGCTCACGCATAATCTTCTCTTGCAGCTTAATCAATCCGTACAACAATCCTTCGGGGCGGGGCGGACAACCTGGAATATAAACATCTACAGGGAGGACCTTATCAATTCCCTGCACAACACTGTAGGTATCAAACACGCCACCGGAAGAAGCGCAAGCACCCATTGCGATAACATACTTAGGTTCAGGCATCTGCTCATAAACAGTTTCAATAACTGGCAACATTTTATGCGTAACAGTACCAGCGATAATTATGACATCGGCTTGACGTGGTGAGGCACGAAACAACACCCCCATCCGGTCGAGGTCAAATCGCGCAGCACCGGTAGACATCATCTCAATTGCGCAACAAGCAAGACCAAAGGTCATGGGCCACAATGAACGGGAGCGAGCCCAGTTAACCACCAAGTCAAGAGAGGTGGTCATGACATTGTCCCCTAAAACCCTACCATGGTCCGGTTCAGAGCTTTGTCCAACTTTTTGTACTACTCCCATTCCAATGCTCCTTTTTTCCAGACGTAAACGTAACCAATTAACAAGATCACGACAAAGACGCCCATCTCTACAAACCCAAACACGCCTAATTTTTTAAAGACAACGGCCCACGGATAAAGAAACACCGTCTCGATGTCGAATAAAATAAACAGCATGGCGACAATGTAGAATTTAACGGAAAACCGCTCGCGAGCAGTTCCGATAAGAGGCATACCGCACTCATATGGGGCAAGTTTAACCGCACTTGGCTTCTTTGGTCCAACCAAGAATGAAAAAGTCACCGATCCCAATGCGAACATCAGCGCGATGGCTATGAGGACGAGTATCGGTAGATAACTCTCAAGCATGAAGCAGCTCCTCCAGACAGGGTTAATTCATGTCACACAAGCAGACATATTCTACTTATTTCAGCGTCGTGCAAGTTAAGTCAAAACCAGCACTTTGTCAAGCTAAAAATATAGTATACTGTATGCAACAAAGGGGACACAAACTCCTTTAATATCAGTATGTTAACCTAAAACCTTGCTCAATTTTACACCCAATAAACCAACGTAAAAATACCATTTTTTTGCCTAATTTTGTCTGCTGTATACATGATCTACGGTACATTCAATCAATAAAAAAGCCCCGAACTCAATCAAAAATAATTCGGGGCTTAAATCATTTACGCTAAATATATCAAGAGCAATACAGCTTCGACCTACTCACTCTTCAGGAGGGTGCAGATAACGGGTCACAGCTGCACGAATTGCTGTGGCAGCCAAATTAGAGCAGTGCATTTTAGCTTCAGGCAAACCGCCAAGTGCCTCAGCAACCGTATCATCGGTCACCTCAAGGGCCTCAGCCAATGACTTACCGATAATCATAGTACTAGCCATTGAAGTTGTAGCGATCGCAGCACCGCAACCATAAACCTTATATTTCACATCTGTGATGATATCATTGTCGATCTTCAAAAAGATCAACACCGCATCACCACAGCCAGGATCACCAACCTTCACCACAACGTTTGGATGCTCAATCTGTCCAACATTTCTCGGATTCGAGAAATGGTCCATCACCTTATCTGTATACATATTTAATAATTTCTCCCACACCAATTCAATGCGCCACCTGCCTTACCTGACCAGTTCAGTCTGACTTGCCGTCCGGATTTTACAAGTGCTTCCCCTGCTGAGTCAAGAACAACAACACAGTTCAAGAATTTTAAAAGCGTCACCTGCACTATTTTAATGATATAAGTAGCACATCAATTTCAACTCTCGAAGAAAATGCGTAGACACTTACAATGAAATCATACAGTCAAAACAGTCGGCTCTCTATACGCCAAGCGATCGCTGACAGTCACGGCAATGAAGTTTTTTTCCTTGGCCACACCGACACAAACCTATCCATCTGGAGCGTAACGGTTCTCGCACGCGGCAACAAACAATCGGTTCCTGCGTTACTTAGCCGCTGCCATAGCGGTGACACAGTTATCCACAACCATCCTTCGGGCAATCTAACCCCCTCCAACGCCGACCTCAGCATCGCTGCGACCCTCGGTGAGCAAGGGATCGGTTTCCACATTGTGGATAACACTGTTGAAAACGTGTATAAAGTTGTCGAGGCGTGTCCACCTCAAGCACAACAACTACTCAAAGCCGAAACACTTGCGGCACACCTTGGCCCCGAAGGGCCACTGGCGCAGCACCTCGGTAGCTATGAAGAGCGCCCCGAGCAACTGCGAATGGCACTTGACTGCGCCGACGCTCTCAATCAAGGCAAACTGGCAACAATCGAAGCGGGGACAGGAACAGGGAAAAGTCTCGCCTACCTCATCCCCGCGATACTGTGGTCTCTTGGCAACGAGGAGCCGATTGCCATCTCTACCAACACCATCAACCTACAAGAACAGCTGATCCGCCAAGATCTACCGCTACTTAAAAAAGCAATCAAGCAGGATTTTCAAGCCGTCTTAGTCAAAGGTCGCAGCAACTACCTCTGCCTACGCCGCCTCGACAACGCTTACCGTGAACCCGACCTGTTCAACAACGAGCACACCAGCGACCTCGAAAATTTACGCAGCTGGTCAACAGCTACCAAGGGTGGCAGCCGTGACGAACTAAACATTGTCCCGGCCAGCCAAGTATGGAATGAGGTGTGTTGCGAGATGGATCAATGCCCGCGAACTCGCTGTCCCCATTATACCCGCTGTTTCTTTCACAAAGCCCGCCGCCGAGCTGCTCATGCGGATCTATTGATCGTCAACCACTCACTGCTCATGTCAGATCTGGCCGTACGCGCTCAGACTGAAAACTACTCTGCGGCAGCGGTCCTGCCACCCTACAGCCGTATCGTTATCGACGAAGCGCACCACCTTGAGGATGCCGCCACGCGCAATTTCTCTATCCACATCAGCGAATTTAGCTTTTCTCGCATCCTCAACAGACTCTGCCATCCGCGCAAGCAGGAACGCGGCCAACTGCCACGACTGCTCAGCAGCCTAGCGAAAGAGTTGCCCGATACCGAAGCCATACTCTACGATTCTCTCTATACTCAGATTGAGGAGCTAGCTTCACGCTGTCGCCAACTACGTGACAATTCTCACCAGCAATTTCAGTCACAACGCGATGCACTCACCCAGCTAAAAGAGCAAACATCATCACGCAATGATTTACGCTGGCGCATCACCGCAGCCGAAGCACAAACTTCTGACTGGAAGCAACTCAGAAAAAGCCTGAATCCGCTAGCGAAAGAAAGTGCCGAGATAACCGCAAAACTGGATCGCCTGCTCAAAGAGTGCAACAAAAATCTGCCCGACAAGACCGCAGAAGCGCTTATCGGCAACCTCACCGACACCCAGGGTGTCTGTGACCGCCTCGCCGGACTCAGCAATGACCTCAACCTCCTGCTAACCTTAGACGATCAAGCATGCACCTGGATTGAGACAACCCCCGGACTGGGACGAAACCGCGAGATGGTACTGTGGCTAAACATGGCGCCGATCAACGTGGCACAGACGCTCAAGCGGGCCTTGTATGATCGCTTTCGCACCATCATCCTAACCAGTGCCACCCTGACAACAAACCACAGCTTCAACTTCTTCAATCAACGCAGCGGCCTCGACCTTTGTCCACCAGAACGGCGCACCGAACGACAGCTTGAATCACCCTTTGACTTCGCCAACCAAGCGGTCATCGCCGTCCCCACCGACATCGTCGAACCTAACCATGACCACTTTGCCACCATGTTATCCGAACAGGTTGAAGCAGCCGTTCGCTCATCGCATGGCCGCACTTTTATTCTGTTCACTGCCTACACCTTACTAAAAAAAATCTATAATCAGCTCGACGCACCCCTAAATGCCCACGGTTTTCACTGCATGTGTCAGGGCCAAGCCGCTCGCCACCAGATGATTGAGCAATTTAAGCATGGCGATGGCAACATCCTCTTTGGCACTGACTCATTCTGGGAAGGCGTTGATGTTCCAGGCCGAGCCCTGGAACAGATCATCATTACTAGGCTACCGTTTCGCGTACCCACCGAACCGATACAGATTGCCCGCAGCGAAGCGATTGAGCAACAGGGGGGGAACCCCTTCATGCTCTACACTGTGCCACAAGCGATCATACGCCTCAAACAGGGGTTTGGTCGCCTCATCCGTCACCGCGACGACCGTGGCGTTGTTCTCATTCTCGATAAGCGAGTTATCAGCAAACGCTACGGCCGCCTCTTTCTCAACTCGCTACCGCCTGCGCGCCAGATCAAAGGACCAACGGCCGAGATACAACAAACACTGGCCTCTTTTTTCAACCAAGACCCAACTAACGACAGCGCAGCATAACCAACCACCCATGCCAACAGGCTGTGTAAATGCACAGTCAACCGCCGGCAACATTCTCTCAAATTTTTACGCACTCGCACGTGGCCAACCGATGAACAACTCGCTATAGTTTAGCCATCAACAGCAGGAAAAGGTTTTTCCCCAAAAACCTCCTACTTTTTGGCCGGCAGCTTCCCCCTGTCGGCCTTTTTTTCATTTAGAGCAATTGTTTATGCTAATGTTGGCGGAAACTAGATCGATAACCCGCCAAAGGATACGCAACTATATGAACATCTTTCACCGCATTGCCCGCTACAGCTTATTTTTCTGCCTCACTTTTGCCGCCACGAACTCGGCAGCCAATTCGCTCCCCACCCACGAACTCAACCCGGAACGGGCAAAGCTACTCGGCTATATCGTCAGTGAACACCTCACCAGACACCACTACAGCCACAAACGGCTCAACGATGAGCTTTCAAGTGCTGCCTTCGATCTTTACATCAAGCAACTTGACGCGCAAAAAAGATTTTTACTCCAAACAGACATCAAAATGCTTGGCGCCTATGAAAACTATATCGACAATGAAATTCGCCGCGGCATGATCCACCTGCCCATCTATAGCAGTGAGATCATGAGCCAGCGGATTCCCATTGTAAAGAAGATGATCCGCGACCTTCTCGCCAATCCATTCGACCTAACTCGTTCAGAGGAGTTGGAAACTGACACTAAAAAACTCACCTTCTGCCAGACAGATGAACAGCTACGTGAACGGTGGCGCAAAACGTTAAAATACCAAGTCGCCAACCGTTACCTTGACCTCAAAGAGGAGCAGGAGGAAAAAACAAGCGACTCTGCGAGTGAGGAAGCTACCGACAGTCAAGAGGATGTTGTCATCGCTACCGACATTCAGCTACGTGAGCAAGCACGGGAAAAAGTCAGCAAACGCTACACTCACCTGTTAGAGCGGATGCTACAAGGGCAACGCAAAGACCACTTTGATCGCTACCTGAACGCTATCTCGCGAGCCTATGATCCCCATAGTAATTATCTACCACCTGATCAAAAAGAAGATTTTGACATCCACATGCGCGGTTCCCTTGAAGGGATCGGTGCCCTACTGCGTGAAGAGGATGGCTACATCAAAGTTGTCAATGTTATCCCCGGCGGCGCAGCAGAGCAAGATGGCCAACTTGAAAGTGAAGATACAATCCTCAAGGTTGCTGAAGGTGATCAGGAACCTATTGACATTACCGATACCCGTATCCGCGATGCCGTAACCCTGATTCGTGGCCCCAAAGGAACAGAGGTAAGACTCCACGTCCGCAAGGCTGATGGTTCACGGAAAATCATCCGAATCATTCGCGAGGTGGTGCAAATCAAAGAAACATTTGTCAAATCGACCGTCATCGAACAACCCGATGACGACTCACGCTATGGCTACTTAAAAATCCCAAGTTTTTATCGCGACTTCAACAACGGTGCTGACGATGCGCGTAACGTTACCGACGACACCCTCGCAGAACTAACAACCCTTCAGCGACAGAACATCAGCGGCTTGATACTCGATCTGCGCAATAATGGTGGCGGATCACTTTCCGACTCCGTTGACACAACAGGCCTGTTTATCAAAAAAGGGCCCGTCGTTCAGATCAAAGACAGTACCGGTAAAATTGAAGTACTCTCCGACAATGATCCAGCTGTGCAATACGCTGGACCCCTTATCGTGCTAGTGAATAAATTTAGTGCCTCGGCCTCAGAGATCCTTGCTGGCGCACTACAAGATTACCACCGCGCGATCATTGTCGGCAGCGAACACACTCACGGCAAAGGGACCGTTCAGGCGGTGATCGACCTCGATCAAAATATGCCACTACGTAACATGGAAAAATTCAAACCACTTGGCGCACTCAAGATCACGGTACAAAAATTCTACCGTATAAGTGGTGACTCAACTCAATATCGCGGCATCGAGGCCGACATTGTTCTACCTGACCGCTTTAAGGCCATTAAAAGTGGCGAACAGTACCTTGATTACTCCATGCCCTGGGACACGATTCTCAGCAGTGATTACCAACCGCTACCAGATACTCTGCCTATTGAGAAATTGAGACAAACCAGCAAGCAACGCGTCAGCACAAATTTGAAAATGCAAAAAATCAGCGAACAATCACTCAAAACACAGAATCGAATTAAAAACACTCAACGCAGCCTGCTATTGACGAGCATCATCACCGAAAGAAACTCGCGTGACGATGATGACACAATAGACGCGACTGAACTTCCATCACACGAACCAAGCAACGACGATGAAGAAGAGTGGCAAACCACAATCAGTAACGACCCATACGTTTTAGAAGCCATCGCCTTGATTAGAGACCTACCCTTAAATTAAAGAGCTTGCACCGTAGCACAACATACGGCATGTTAATAACCATTCTGCGCCCTCGGCATAAGAGGGCGTCATCACTCAGAGAAAGGCTACTTAGCATGACGATGAAACAAAAAAAAATCCTTATCTCTGAAGAAGTAAAAGATCTACTCACGATTGATGACAACTTTTCTGAGCGCGAGGGCTTCACAGTCTACGTTGGCAAGGATTACGCCGAACTCTTAAGTCAGGCGCGCGATAACGCACCAGACATTATCTTCGCATCCCCCTCATGCAACCAAGATGATTTTAACTTCTGCCGCCTACTCAGAGAGGACAATCGAATTTCATCAATTCCAGTGGTGACGGTTGTCGACAGCAGCAAACTTGCCGAACTCAACCACGTTCTTCACGACCGCCCCGCTGACGTTTTATTTACTCCAATCAACACCCACCTCTTTCTCGCTTCAGCGCGACGGATCCTAGGACTTCCACACCGCTCTTTTTCGCGCCTACAAACAAGCCTGCTCATCCACTTTGGCCTTAATGAAGACAACCTGCGTACAGCCTGCGCATTCAACTTGAGCAGCGGCGGGGTATTTATTGCCACCGATCACTTACCAAAAATTGACGAAACCGTTTTTATCCAGCTCGACCTATCCACCGCTGAGAGCCCCATTTTTTGCCAAGGTATTGTCACGTGGCACTGCCTGGCGGGTTCGGCCTTCAGTTTGCTTCACTAAAAGTTGCCGACCTGTTTGCGTTACGCAATTTCAACAAGAGTATTGAAACCTCTGGCGATCAGCGACAAACTCCCCGCCCAACTGTATAGAAAATATATACATTTAACCCAAAAGCCTCTGCAGTGACGATATATTAATCGCTTGCCACCAAAACACTCCTGAAACAACATCTTTCAGCCATTTTTCTTCATCCACTATTGACACAGATATACATTACATCGTAATACTAACTGTTAAACAATATACAATATACTGTATACAATTAGATGAGAGTATTTGCGTGAATAGTCGTAGTTTATTCACAATGCTTTATGTGGTGCCGATGATTTTGAGAGATCTCGAGATCCGGCGTTTTGGTTTTATTTGAAAGGGGAGGTATGTATTAAATGAAATCTACAACAGTTCGTGCAGGACCGAGTAAAGGCGTGAGCGATCCAATCAACTGCGTCTATTTTGCACACCGCCTCTGAATCCCCAGAGCGAAATCAAGCAAAGTTGAACATAGATTGATTCTCAACCCTTTAAAGAAAGTGTATTGGAAATGATCAAAATTGATAAGGGCTTGGATTTGCCGATCACCGGTAGCCCTGAACAAAAAATTTATGACGGACCGACCATTAAAACCGTAGCGGTACTCGGTCCTGATTATGTCGGCATGAAACCGAGCATGAGCGTAAAAGTAGGCGACCAAGTAAAACTTGGCCAAGTACTTTTTACAGACAAGAAAACCGAGGGTGTAAAATACACTGCGCCTGGTTGCGGTAAAGTTGTCGCAATCAATCGCGGTGAACGTCGTGCGCTACAATCGGTTGTTATCGAACTTAACGGAGATGATGCTGAAGTCTTCACCGCAACAAGTGCGGCAAAACTTGACAGCCTTGCTCGCGAGACCGTTGTTACAAATCTTGTCGATTCAGGATTATGGACAGCGTTTAGAACTCGCCCATACAGCAAAGCTCCAGCGATCGACAGCACACCCCGCTCCATTTTCGTTACAGCAATGGACACCAATCCTCTTGCAGCGAAAGCAGAGCTGATCATTAAAGAGGAAGAGCAAGCTTTCACAGAGGGCCTTAAGGTCTTGACCCGCCTCACTGAGGGTAATGTCTTTATCTGCCAAAAGCCAAACGTGGTACTTCCAAAAGTTGCTGGGACAAGTTGTGAAGAGTTTGACGGACCACATCCTGCTGGTTTGGCTGGAACTCATATCCACTTTCTCGACCCAGTGAATGAGAATAAAACGGTTTGGTCCATTGGCTATCAAGACGTTATTGCCTTTGGCAAGTTTTTCACCACAGGGAAAATTCCTGTAGAGAAAATTATTGCCCTAGCTGGGCCAAGCATCAACAAGCCTCGCTTAATTCGTACTCGAATCGGCGCATCGCTACAAGAGTTAACTGCCGGTGAACTCGTTAACGGCGAGCAACGCATTGTCTCAGGTTCTGTTCTTGACGGCACAATCGCAGCAGGCGACCTCGCCTTTTTAGGCCGCTTCCACCTACAAGTTTCTGTCCTTCCTGAAAAGCGTGAACGTGAATTCTTCGCATCACTCACCGCTGGCGGCGACAAATTTTCAATCAAACGAGCTTTCCTGTCAGCCTTTACCGGTGGCCCATCAACACCAATGAACACCAGCCAATACGGCCGCAGTGGCAATGTTTTAGCCATTGGTTCATTTGAAAAGGTGATGCCTCTCGACATTCTACCTAACTTTTTGTTACGTAGCCTTGCTGCTAGCGATGAAGACCAAGCTCAGCTTTTGGGCTGCATGGAGTTGGCTGAGGAAGACCTCGCCCTCTGTACTTATGTCTGTTCGGGTAAAAATGATTACGGCACTATGCTACGTGACACACTAACCATTATCGAGAAAGAGGGATAAGAGCCGTGAAATTACTCGACGAATTGAAACCTCACTTTGATAAGGGTGGTAAGTGGGAAAAGTACGCTGCCCTACACGAAGCGATCGACACAACCTTATACTCTCCTGCAACCGTAACAACTGGTACGGTTCAAGTTCGGGACAGTATCAACCACAAGCGCGTGATGAGCATTATCATGCTCGCCCTGTTGCCATGCATCATGATGGCCATGTGGAACAGTGGCTTCCAAGAGAACCTGACATTGAATCAAATGCTGGCGGCTGGTCAAATCAGCCAACTGCCAGGATTCAGTGATAGCACCTCACTGCTGGCCAACCTGATCACTGGTGCAGGCTCATTTTTACCTGTTCTACTCATTGCCCTGATCACGCAAGCGATATGGGTTACCGTTTTCGCATCAATGCGTAAGAAAAACATTGATGCTGGGTTTCTTGTAACGGCAGTAATCATCGCTCTCCTCATGCCGCCAACAGCACCATTGTGGCAAGTTGCCATTGCTACCTCTTTTGGTGTCGTTATTGGCCGCGAAATCTTTGGCGGTATTGGCATGAATTTCCTAAACCCTGCGTTAGTTGCATGGGTATTTATGTCTTTTGCATATCCTGGCTCCATGTCAGGCGATGCAGTCTGGACAGCTGTTGATGGCTACACGGGTGCAACACCTCTATCCATGGCTTTAAGTGACGGTGTGCCAAGCATTATGGCTCAAGGGATCACATGGCAATCAGCTTTTCTTGGCACAATCCCAGGCAGCATGGGTGAAACATCAGCCTTAGCATGCTTGCTTGGTGCAGTTGTTTTGATCATTAGCGGAATCGCTTCATGGCGAATCATTGCATCGATCCTTTTGGGTGTGATTGGCCTCTCTTCAGCTTTATGCATGTTTAGCCCAGAAGCAATGAGTCCTGCATGGCACCTTGTTCTTGGTGGCCTCGCTTTTGGCATGGTCTTCCTTGCGACAGACCACTCAGCAGCAGCTATGACGATTAAAGGCCAGTGGATCTATGGCATGCTTATTGGTCTTCTCGTTGTTACTGTTCGGGTATTTAACCCAATGATGCCTGAAAGTGTTGGCATCATCCTCCTGTTCGGTAGTGTTTCTGCGCCATTGATCGACCGCTTAGTCGTCAATGCACACATCAAGAAAAGGAAGATGCGCCATGTCTAATGATTCCATATTTAAAACGTTCTTGGTTGCCTTTCTGCTGTGTGTTGTCTGCTCGGTTCTCGTTTGCCTCGCAGCAATCGTACGGATCGACAAAGAAGCATATAACCAGCAATTGGAGCTCCGCCAAACCGTCCTTGCCGCAGGTGGTTACCAGCAGCAGATTAACGATGGTGGTAATGTAGATGAGCTCTTCACTACTAACTTTGAACTTAAAATCGTTGATCTGGCTACAGGCGAATACACTACAGCCGTTGATGCCGCAACATACGATCAAAAAGAGGCCGTTGGTAACCCCGAATTGGCGGTCGAAATACCTGCAGATCTTGATGTTGCAGGAATCGGTACTCGCGCTAAATATGCTGCGGTTTACATTGAAAAGAGCGGCACTGCTGTTCTGCCAATCCGCGGGACAGGTTTCGGTGGAATGATGTACGGTTACGTTTCAGTCGCAACTGATGGCACGACAATTAAAGGATTAACCTTTTATAGCCACGGCGAGACTCCGGGTCTTGGTGCTGAAGTTGACAACCCACGCTGGAAAGCTCAATGGCCTGGTAAGCAGATTTATTCCAACCCAGGAACTGTCGCTCTAAAAGTCGTTAAAAACGGCAAGTTCAACCCAAGCGCTTCAGATGCTATAAACACTATTGACGGTCTTGCTGGCGCAACAAACACCAGCAAAGGGGTACATGGCATCGTTCGCTACTGGTTTGGTGAGCATGGTTTTGCCCCATTCCTAGCTAAACTTAAAGCAGAGAGAGGTTAATCATGGCAAAAGCAAAAGACGCACTGCTGGATCCATTATTTAATAACAACCCCATCGCACTCCAGATTCTTGGTATCTGTTCTGCTTTGGCGGTTACAAACAAATTGTCGACTGCACTAACAATGACCATTGCGGTAACACTGGTTACTGCATTTTCAAATGCGTCAATTAGTGCAATTCGCAACCATATTCCTAATAGTATCCGCATCATCGTTCAGATGACCATTATTGCGACGCTAGTTATCATCATCGACCAGATGCTCAAGGCCTTTGCTTACGAAATGAGTAAAGCTCTATCGGTATATGTTGGTCTGATTATCACCAACTGCATCGTTATGGGTCGAGCGGAAGCGTTTGCGATGAAAAATTCAGTTAAACTGAGTTTCCTTGATGGTATTGGCAACGGGCTTGGCTACGGTGTAGTGCTTTTAGCCGTCGGCTTTGTTCGGGAACTGTTCGGTTCAGGAAAACTTTTCGGCCTGACTATTCTCAACCCAGTCAATAATGGCGGGTGGTATGTTACTAACGGCTTGATGCTGCTGGCACCCAGCGCCTTCTTCCTGATTGGCTTTATCATCTGGGGTTTGCGGACCTGGAAGCCTGAACTCCAAGAATAGGAATAGACGCTATGTCACATTATTTTACAATATTTTTTGAATCTGTATTTATCGACAACATCGCCTTAACATTCTTTTTAGGCATGTGTACTTTTATCGCGGTATCTAAAAAAGTAGATACCGCGTTAATGCTGGGTGCAGCGGTTATTGCTGTCGAAGTCATTACAGTCCCAGTCAACAATCTGCTCTACACATTTTTATTGAAGAAGGGGGCACTAGCATGGGCGGGATATCCTAACCTTGACCTGAGCTTTCTTGGTTTAATTTGCTATATAGGGGTTATCGCTGCAATTGTGCAGATTCTGGAGATGGCACTCGATAAATATTTTCCAGCTCTCTACAATGCCTTGGGAATTTTCCTGCCATTAATTACGGTCAACTGCGCCATCCTTGGCGCAGTATTGTTCATGGTCAATAAAGACTACAACTTTGGAGAAAGTGCCGTTTACGGCGCAGGGGTTGGCGTTGGCTTCGCCTTGGCAATCTGTCTGTTAGCCGGTATTCGTGAAAAGCTGACCTATAGCGATGTCCCTAAAGGGGTACGCGGTGTTGGAATCACCTTCATCATCGTTGGCTTAATGGCAATGTCGTTTATGGCATTTTCTGGGCTGAAATTTTCGTAGTTTAAAGCAGATACTAAAGATTGGATGAATAGTATGGATTTCACACTTGTAATAGCCGGATGTACGATGTTTACCGGTGTCATCCTAGCTCTGGTTGCCATTATTTTGGTAGCACGAAAGAGCTTGGTGCCCAGCGGTGACATTAGTTTTTTCATCAACGACGACCCAAGTAAAACAATTGTAACCAAACCTGGCGGTAAACTCCTCGGTGCCTTAGCTGAACAGGGTATCTTTATCCCTTCAGCGTGTGGCGGCGGTGGTACTTGTGGTCAATGTCATGTTCACGTTTACGAAGGTGGCGGTGACATTTTACCTACTGAGACTGGTTTTATCACCAAAGGTCAAGCACGTGATGGTTTGCGTCTTGGCTGCCAAGTTGGTGTTAAGCAAGACATGAAACTCGGTATCCCTGCTGAGATTTTTGACATCAAAAAATGGGAATGTACTGTTAGATCAAACGATGGCAAAGCAACCTTCATCAAAGAACTTATTGTTGATCTTCCTGAAGGTGAGGATTGCGATTTCCGCGCTGGTGGTTACATTCAGATCGAAGCCCCTGCTCACGAAATATCTTACTCTGAATTTGACATTGAAGAAGAGTACCGGTCCGATTGGGATAAATTCAACATTTGGGACAATAAATCGGTGGTAAAAGAGCCAATTATGCGTGCCTATTCCATGGCGAGCTTCCCTCTTGAAAAAGGGATGATTATGCTTAACGTGCGGGTATGTCCTCCACCCCCAAATGCTCCTGATGCACCTCCAGGACAAATGTCTTCCTTCATTTTCAACCTGAAGCCAGGCGACAAGGTTACCATTTCAGGCCCATACGGTGAGTTCTTCGCTCGTGATACAGATAACGAGATGGTCTTCATCGGTGGTGGTGCTGGTATGGCACCTATGCGTTCCCACATCTTGGATCAATTGCTTCGTTTGAACTCTACCCGTAAGATGACCTACTGGTATGGTGCGCGTAGCTTAAAAGAGATGTTCTACGTTGAAGAGTTTAACGATCTTCAAGAGAAATATCCTAACTTCAGTTGGCATATTGCTCTGTCTGACCCAATGCCAGAAGACAATTGGACAGGCTACACTGGATTTATTCATCAAGTTCTCTTTGATGAGTACATCAAAGATCACGAAGCTCCTGAGGACTGCGAATACTACATGTGCGGTCCCCCAATGATGGCAAATGCGGTGACGCAAATGCTGCTTGATCAAGGTGTAGAACGTGAAAACGTTATGTTCGATGACTTTGGTGGCTAATCAGTAATAGTTGAAATAACGCCCTCTTGTGTTACGATTTAATCGTAGACATAAGAGGGCGTACTTTATTCTGGAGGGATTGTTATGCCATACGGACAAGCAAAAGAGATTTTAGACTATGCTCGTAATTTCCATTGTCAAGTAAGCGATTTTTACCAGCAACTCGCAGATAAAGCTCAAAGCGCACGCGTTAAATTACTGTTGGATTATTTAATTCGTCATGAAAAACATCTAGCAAAAGCGCTAGAAGACTTTGAACAGTCTGTGTCGTCTCAAGCACTTAATACCTGGTATCAATATTCACAAGAGCAACGAACCTTTGCACCACTTGATGCCATCAAATACTCGCCAACGATGACCGTTGATGATGTCCTGAAAATTGGCCAAACGATTGACAACTGCTTGATCGCATCATACAAAGGTGTCGCTGAGACAGCATCAACAGCTGAAGTTCGTGAAATCTTCGAAAACTTGCTTCAAATGGAAGAACAGGAGAAGCATGTAAAAGCACGTATGGCCCTCGGAATCACCGACATGTAATAAACAGTTCGATTAACGACACATGATTTATGGGCCACGTCATTTGATGTGGCCCTTTTTTTGGAGTTAAAATGAAAAAAAGGATTGTAATAATCGCACTAGCCTTACTCTTCATAGGCACCCTAGTTGTATATCTGAATAAAAGCAACCAAGCTCCTACTGGCCCAATACTGCTTGAAGGCGCCACAATGGGCACTAGTTACCATATTAAAGTGTTCCCTGCCCCAACTACAACAATTGACTTTAAGGCTGTTTCAGGTAAAATTATTGATCGGCTAGACGAGATTGACCACCTAATGTCAACCTATAAAGCCGATTCAGAGATCAGTCTATTTAATCAGCATCAAGCTAACAAATGGGTCGACATCAGCAAAGAGACCCTAAAGGTTATACAAGTAGGTCAACAGACGAGCAAACTCAGCCATGGTGCCTTTGATATGACCATTGGCAACCTAGTTAACCTGTGGGGCTTTGGGCCGACAATCAACATTGACTCCATTCCCCAACAACATAAGATTGATTCTTTAATAAAGCAAATCGGCTATCAAAAACTGCAACTTAAAACCCAACCACCGCAACTGTTAAAAACTGCAGCCGAGATCTATTTAGACCTGTCAGCCATTGCCAAAGGCTATGCTGTCGATGCTATTGCTAAAGTGCTTCTTGATCTGCATATTGAACATTTCATGGTCGAAATCGGCGGTGAAATTATTACCCACGGTTTTAAATCAGCGAACAACCCTTGGGTTATTGGTATACAAAGTCCAGCGACCGCTGAACAGAGCGTGCAAAAACGACTATATTTAACCGATATCGCCATGGCAACTTCTGGAGACTATCGTAACTACTTTGAACAGGACGGCGTTCGCTATTCACACACCATTGACCCCCGCACCGGTCATCCGATCAATCACCAACTGGCATCAGTCACAGTTGTGAGTTCGACCTGTATGCTTGCTGACGCTTATGCTACCGCTATAATGGTGCTTGGTCCAACCAAGGGGATGGAATTTGCTAATAAAAATAATATTGCAATTTTTATGATTATCAAAGAGGGTGAAGCATTCACTGAAAGTTCCAATGAACTATTTACCCATTATTTAACGAAGTAACGAGGCCAATAATGAAATTACTACTACCTGCTCTGATAATATTTTTACTCGCATTTACGGGATTAGCGATTGGAATTTTGTTCGGTCGCAAGGGGATCTCTGGAGGGTGCAGCAGTAATGAAGGCAAGTTAGCTGACATCAACTGCTCCTGTGGTCGCGATATGGATTCTGCTCTCTCATGCGAAAACGATATCGCAGTAGAAGTAATTTGTCCTGAACAAGATCCAGAAAAATATCAGCAGATGTTAGATGAACTACAAAAAAGGGGCTAATTGCTTCAAATTTATCCCAAGAAAATGGTATGGGAGTACATTGTGCTCCCATATTCAATAATCAAATGGTCTAACATATATCTTTCGATTTAGTTCTCACTCCATCTCATCCCAGCAGCATGCTAGACGTTCTCCAATATCACTTTCACAAATTCTTTTTATCTAATTGCCATCTTTGTGGTTATCCATATTTATTGCATAAAAAAAGGCCCA
>NBLY01000118.1 GCA_002084665.1 Desulfobacteraceae bacterium 4572_35.2
ACCAACAACATTAGTGCAATTTTCTTCATCAACTTGCCTCCCATACTTTGTTACCTCCTGAATGATATTGAACTACTAAATCCGTGTAACACCGTTGTTACAACGTATTTCTTGAACTGTAATTTCAGTGAGTTCCAAACTTTGCTAGACTACACACATTTTGTTTAATACAGCTGGCTTGAGCATGGAACATGCCAAAGTATAGCGTAATAATTTGATTTGTCATCTAAACTCCACAAAAACAGGTGTATACGTCAATACTATTGTGTTTTCACTATGTTGTGATGAGAGAGATAATATGGGGAAAGTGGTGTGCGGTTTTGAAACAGCTGTGTAAAATTGGAGCATGGTTCGTTTCGGTATTTGGTACTAGAATCAACGTTGATATTGCTAAATTTAGGGTGGTAGTTTGGCGCGGTGAATATATTTGGGGCATGGATATTTTGTCCATGCCCCAGTTAAGAGTTTCAACCTAGACTGATTGTGTTTAGTTATTGAAGATGACAGTTAGCCACTAATTACCCGAGCAATATCGAGATCAAATTCTTTAATTTTTCGGTAGATCGTATTACGGCTAATGCCGAGCATTTGCGATGCTTGAACAATATTACCTTCAGATTGCTCCAAAGCTTGGATCAGTAAATCTCTCTCCATATCTTTAAGGGGACGGACAAGGACTGAGCTTGCGCTATCCTCTTTTGAGCTATCTGAGTCCAGTTCCATCAGTTCTGGCGACGACCTAAGCGGGTCGATAGTTTTTCAACCAGCGCAGCAATGAGCTCTGGCAGGTCGTCTAACCGTTTTCTCAGTGGTGGAATTTGCAGTAAAATGACATTTTAGTAGAGGTCTTCACGGAAATTTCCAGCGAGTTGCCGCAATAATGCGGATATTAACGGGAATTTCGGTTGACGAACCAACTCGCGACACTCTTCGTTCTTGAATTACTCGCAATAGCTTTACCTGAGTGTACATCGGCATGTCACCAATCTCATCAAGAAATAGAGTGCCACCGTCTGCCATCTCAAATTTTCCAGCTTTACCACCCTTTGATGCGCCAGTAAAAGCCCCGTCGACATAACCAAACAGCTCGCTTTCAATCAAGGTTTCAGGGGTCGCACTACAGTTGATGGCGACAAATGGTTTGTCGCGTCGTGGGCCAAGGGTGTGGATGCTAATCGCTTCACTAGCCGTTGTCTCAACCATATGTGCTGCGGCTTCATTTAGCTGGGTAACAATACCCTTTGTATCGACAGTCATTAACCCTTCAGACATGGTGTTGATAATTGTTTCAGAATATTTATAGGCTGAAAAAAGCTTATGGTTGGTACGATGCAAACGAAATTGGTTTTCGATGGCATTGGCACCAGCGACCACCATTCCCAACGTGTGGTCGTTGGCATGATGATATTCACCAGTCAAATTTAAAACACCAATTAATTTTCCATTAGGATCATGAATAGGTGCGGCTGAACAGGTCATCAGGTGATTCGTTTCACAAAAATGCTCCACGGCATGGATAAGCAACGGTTGGCGCTCAACTAAGCAGGTACCGATAGCATTGGTACCCTTGTATAATTCGCTCCAGTTTGCTCCAGCACACATCTGTTCGTCGTCGGCATTAGCTGAATTTTCAGGACCTCCCATTATTGACAGAACGTAGCCATCTTCATCAGCTAGAACAACTTTAAAGCCCGATTCACGTACGAAATTGTAAATATTCTTCATCGTCGGTAAAGCAACTGTAATGAGATCCTTAAACTGTGCCATACGTTGTTTGAGATCTTTAGGGCTTATGATGAGTTTTTGATCGCAATATGGATCGACATTCAGTTTCCGGCACCGCTGCCACGAATTAGCGACATGAGGTCGAATGTTTTGCGGCTCAACCAATTTGTGGTTGGCATATTCAGCCCATGTTTTACGCATCACTTGTAGTTTTTCTGATGTCATAGCAATCCTCTTTATGAGCAACCAAACGACCATTGCGCCTCACTGCAGAATGGTCATTCGTTTTTAATTATAATACAATTCAGACTAATTGTCTCAACTAATTGTTTTTTTCTTTGTGGAAATAGTTTAGTGCGAAATAGGATAGAAATCAAGGGTAGTTTGTCGATTGATAGCGACAGGAGATTACAGTTAACTAACTGTCGTTGCGTAGGAAATTATGCATAGCGAAGCTTGGCTAATGTTGTCTGTACTATCGTTGTGTGTTTAGTCTGTGGTTGATATATCTGTTGAGTTATATCAACAGAAGAGGGCGGAGCGAGGATGTCATGGACGAGGAGATGATCCACCTTCTGGGTATTAATTGCTATGGGTAATTAAGGCATAGTGAGGAAACTTGTTTTGCAAATCAACCCAGTGACAATTTTCGGCCACACTTGGCAAAAAGTGTCGTTATTGAACCATGGTCGTAATAAAACCATTCGAAAATAATAATCAAATAAATTCGCGGTTTATTTAATTGGCTTTTAATAGAAACTTTTAAAAAAACGCTTCATGGTGAATGTGTAACTTTTGTTTTCTTTGTAATTGTTTGGATTTATAAAGGAATGAGTATTCTATTATTTTCTCATAAATATATTCGTTGATAATTTATAAACAATTTTTTATTGGAATAATTAACAACCTATCGTGCCTTGGTTGTTAAAAGTAAAGTTGGTATGTAGGTTGCACGTTGCTGTGTTAGTGTGCGTTGGTAAAAGTGCCGATAAAACAGTTGCTTAACTGATGCTTGGTTGAGTTGAGAAATACTGTCAGAATTAAAATGGGAGGTTCTATGTTGAACGGTTTACGTTTTCTTGTTCTTGCTTCGTTGTTGCTGGTTGTTACTGCGCCTGCACTGGCCGATGAATTGCTATCGATTAAGGCTGGCTATCAAATGTTAGAGCCTGAAGGTTCCATTGCTGTTAGTGATCATGGTTTTAGCTCAAAGCTCGATGTTGATCAAGATTTACACCTCAATGACAGCGAGGAGTTGCTCGCTGAGGTTGCTTTACAGTTAGGTGATTCACGCCTTACTTTCTCCTATCTACCCATTGAATTTTCTGGTTCTGGTACCATCCCATTTACAGGCAGTTATAATGGCCAAGTTTTTAACAGTGGTGATCATGTATCGACTGGAATTAAACTCGATTTGTACGATGCGGGTTATACCTATTATCTGATTAATATGGATGATACTCCGACACGTTTTCAGCTTGGTGTTGAGTTGTCGGTAAAGGTCGCTGATTTTGAAGTAGAATTTTCTGACCCAAGTACAGGATTATATGAAAGTGATTCGTTATTAGTCCCTCTGCCAACATTGGGCATTAGGAGCCGGGTTGCCTTGGCTGACTTAGTTGGCATCAGTTTACGTGCAGGTTATTTTGAATACGATGATAATAGTATTTTTGATGCCGATATCCAATTGGAGTATTCGCCTATTGCCAATGCAGGAATTTTTGTCGGTTATCGCTTTTTTGATCTAGATGTTGATGAGCAAGATCTGTACGTCAGTCTTGAAATATCAGGTCCTTATGCCGGTTTGATGGTCCGATTTTAGAAATTTATTCACCGTTTAATAACGCTTGCTTGGCTGTTGTCGCTGCCATGTTGTGAGCTGTTGCCACAGCGGGGTGACATAAGACCCCTTGATGAACATTTAGCCCGTGTAAAAAGCCAGCATTATTGTTAAGGCTCTGTTGTAGACCATGGTTCGCTAGTTGGATGATGTAGGGTAGGGTGCGACTCGTTAATGCTAAGGTGCTTGTTCGAGCCGCCGCCGCTGGGATATTGGTAACCGCATAATGAATAACACCAGCATGAAGGTAGCTTGGCGCGTCATGGCTGGTTGCCTGAATAGTTTCAATACAGCCACCTTGATCAATAGAAACATCCACAATAACGCTACCCGCCTTCATTTGCTCCACCTGAGCTGCTGTGACCAGTTGCGGTGCCTTTGCCCCAACCATCAACACCGCACCAATAAGTAGATCGGCATCACGCACAGCCGCCGAGATAAGCTCTGGGGTAGCGAGGAGGGTTTGAATTCGATTGCTGTAACGGCGATCAAGTTCTTCCAGTTTCTGCGGGCTACGGTTGAAAATGGTGACATCTGCACCCATTCCGACGGCTATTTTTAGGGCATTTTCGCCCACGGTGCCAGCACCAAGAATTACTACTTTGCCTTGTTCCACTCCAGGGGCACCTGCAAGCAGAACGCCACGGCCACCATGCTCTTTTTGCAATAAATTTGCACCGATCTGTGTCGCCATTCGACCAGCAATTAAGCTCATCGGTTGCAATAGTGGTAGTCCACCGTCGTCATCTTCCACCGTTTCGTAACCGATGGCACTGATTTTTCGATCAAGGAGTTGCCGCGTTAGTTTCGGTAGTGCCGCTAAGTGCAGGTAAGTAAATAACACTTGTCCCGCTTGCAACATCTCAATCTCACTCGGTTGCGGCTCTTTCACCTTTATAATTAGTTCAGCCTCGGCAAACAACCGTTGAGTGTCCGTTTCGATTTTTGCCCCAGCAGCAATGTAGTCGTCATCGCTCATACCAATGCCGATTCCTGCATGGTGTTCCACCGCCACCTCATGTCCCACTTTAACCAGTGCTGCAACACCGTGAGGTGTCATGGCCACGCGGTACTCATGATTTTTGATCTCCTTGGCAACGGCAATCTTCATAATACCTCTTGTAATGTTGATGTCTGCACGGTCTTATTGGATGATATAAGAAAGAATAGCGCGGCGTTGAAACAAGTCAAAGCTCAACAACGATATTTTTGCGAACTCATTGTCTGAATGTTAATGGCTGGCTCTCACCTCAAATAGTTTTTTCAGCGAATGCCGTTGTTGGTATGAAGAAAAATAGTAACTATTCGGCACAATTGTAGCTGGGCTGGCAACGTTCATGGAGAGGGTATTGCCAGTTTATCGGCTGAAGTTACTGGGGTTGAGGTGGATATAGTGACGAGCCTAAAAAATATACTTATCATCACACATAGGCATCAGTCAGGAGCTTGTCGAGCAGCAGGATCAGCTACCTGACCAGAGCGCTGGAATAGTGGTCGTTGCTGAGAAACAGGAGATCCCCCCTTCATCGGGCCACTGCCAGCGCGGCCGATGGCCCCAGCCATGCTGAATTTTTGCTGCAAACGCATTTCACGTTGTATCTCATCGGTGCTGGGGGCCAGCTCGTTGCTCATCTCGGTGCTCCGTAATGCTTTTTTAATAGCATAATAGGTTGGTGCTCAGGATGAAAGTTCAATTGGACGTGACAATCAAACCTTATGATCTGTGGTCTTGTTCAACACCGCTAACAGTAATCCCAAAGTAATGAACGCGCCGGGAGGGAGAATCATCAGCAATACCGGTGGATAA
>NBLY01000119.1 GCA_002084665.1 Desulfobacteraceae bacterium 4572_35.2
TTGATGGTAACAGATATCCCATCTAAGTTAGTTGAGATTGGTGATTTGCTGGTTTTGCTTGATGAGCCAGTTAAGCAGGTTTTGATCGAAGCGCGAATTGTCGAAGCTTCAACTGGTACAGATTTGCAACTTGGTGTTAATTGGGGCATATCTTATGATAATGTGAAAGGTAATGGCGATGGTGACCACACTATAGGACTTGATACTGGTAATGCTGGTTTAGGTGGTAATTTTATGCTTCCGTCGACCATTGGTACATCAGGTATCGGTGTTTCTGGGAAATTATTATATGATTTGACCACTTTGGAATTAAAATTAGCTGCGTTGGAAGCAGCAAATGAATTGAAAATTGTATCAGCACCTAAGATTTTGACTTTGGATGGCGAAGAAGCTGAAATATCTGATGGGCAGCAAATACCGTATAAAACTATTTCTGATGCTGGAACTGTAACGGAATTTCAGGACGCGACTTTATCTCTTACGGTTACACCTGAGGTTAATCCCGATGATAGTGTTATTTTAACAATTGAAGCATCAAATAGTCGCCCTGGTGCTACGTTCAGTGATGGAACTGGTATTGATAAAAAAGAAGTTAAAACTAAGTTGTTGCTGCAAAGCGGGGAAACATCAGTTATCGGTGGTGTTTATGTAGAATCAATGACCGATTCTGATCAGGGGATACCTCTTCTTAAAGATCTCCCTTATGTTGGAGCTTTTTTCAGGTCAACAATTGATAAAAATACCCGTAGAGAATTATTGATTTTTATCACACCTACTATTATAGCTCAGTAATAAAAAGAAATTTATCTGCAATAAAAGGACAGGGCATGCCCTGTCCTTTTTTATTTGATCGAATTGCTATATGTCTTTAAATTTAAAAAATGTAGTTTACCTTGTTGGTTTTATGGCGGTGGGTAAGTCAACGGTTGGCCGCCAGTTAGCTGATGTGCTCGGTTACCATTTTTTTGATACTGATGCTGAAATAGAATTATCTTCTGGCTTAAAAATCTCTCAAATTTTTGAACAGCAGGGCGAGCAAGCTTTTCGTGACCTCGAAACCAAAGCACTAGCTCGATTAAAAGGTCATGATCGTGCCGTAGTTTCAACGGGTGGTGGCATTGTCGGTAGTGTTGATAATTGGCATATCATGAAGCAATCTGGTACGGTGGTGTATCTGCATGCAGATTGGTCAACCATCGAATCACGGCTGGTTGACACCTCACACCGACCTTTGGCGAAAAATGGTACTGATACTCAATTACACCAGTTGTGGCAAAAGCGACTACCGCTTTACCAGCAAGCCGATGTGACTATTGTTACCGATCAACTTAATCCACAACAGGTTGTTGACGAAATCCTGTTAGCCCTTTATCCAGAAATTAATTAAATGCAAAAACTTACTGTCGGTTTAGCTTGCCGTAGTTATGATATTGATGTCGATTATGATTGCCTAAGTACATTGGGCGCAACGTTGGCACGTTTGAAATTCCCCCATCACGCGGTGATTGTGACCAACACCACGGTTGACCCGCTTTATGGTGAGACTGTTTCCAGTTCGTTAAAGCAATCGGGTTTTAAGGTTGATTTGATTTGTGTTGCCGATGGCGAGAGTTATAAAACGTCGGCAACACTTAACTCTATCTACACGCAATTAATTGAACGACAGTGTGACCGAAGTACCGGTATTGTTGCCCTCGGCGGTGGTGTCGTTGGTGACATGGCTGGCTATGCTGCGGCAACTTTTTTGCGTGGCATACCATTCGTTCAGGTTCCTACCACTCTTTTATCTCAGGTTGATAGCTCCGTTGGTGGTAAAACCGCTATCAATCATCCTTTAGGTAAAAACCTCATTGGCGCATTTTATCAGCCATGTCATGTCATGATTGATGTCAAAACGTTAAATACTTTATCTTCCTTTAGGTAAAAACCTCATTGGCGCATTTTATCAGCCATGTCATGTCATGATTGATGTCAAAACGTTAAATACTTTATCTGATCGCGATTTTACTGCTGGGTTAGCTGAAGTGATTAAGTACGGCATGATCTACGACGGCGATTTTTTTAGCTGGCTTGAAGTGAATATTGATAAATTAGTTAACCGCGATCGTGAGGCGTTGATTTCAGCGATAACCCGTTCCTGTGCGATCAAGGCGGCAATTGGTATGGTTGTCGCCGCTAAATTGGCTAAACAGTTGAACTTATGTACTCTGCACGATGTTGAGCGTTTGGTTGCGTTGTTGGCTAAATGTAATTTGCCCGTGCAGCCGCCGTCATTCGCTGTGTCGAGTTACGTGGAGGCCATGTCACGGGATAAAAAGGTTCAGGATGGTGTGTTACGAATGATTTTCAATCGCGGTATCGGCAATTATGAGATCTGCTCTGTGGCGCAACTTGGTGAGAAACTTGCGAGCCTTGACCTTTTTGCTGAACTGTAGATGGAGGTTTGTTGGTGGAATTAGCTGTGGATGAATTACAACTGCTCGGCTTGATAAGAGGCTATAGGGAACAACTTCGTCTTGATCCTGCCTCAGATGTTTTTTTGCCATTGGCTCGCAGTTATTGTGAGCTTGGCTTGGATGAGGCAGGTCTTGATGCTATTAAGCGTGGCATCGAAAAGAATCCAGATCATGTTTTAGGATTACTATATTTTGCTGAATTGTTGACGGGGATCGAAGAGTTTGATGAAGCTATCGTGTATTATGAACGTGTTTTGTCCCTCGATGAGCACAACAGTGCAGCATTGGTGGGGTTGGCTCAGTTAGATCTGCGCCAACAACATTATGAGCGTGCTCAAGTTCGTATCAATCAGCTTGTTATTAATGATCCTGATCATGAGGCTATTGAGGGTTTGAATGGACAACTAAAGTCATTTAAGGTTGAACAAGATGAGAATATCTTGTTACCAACAGCGACAATGGCTGAACTTTATTTGAGCCAAGGCTTGAAAGAGAAGGCGATCTCTATTTATCGTAGCTTGGTGCAGCAGCATCCAGATAATGTTCTCTATCAAGATAAACTTGCTGAATTGTTACCGAGCAGTGATGATGCGAGTTTTAAAGATGATATCGATAAATACGTTACAGGGTTAGAGCAATGGTTGGATGTAATCGAGCGCAGGAGGAGTAATGTTTAAGCCAATTTTAAAAAACCTAGTTGAGCAAACGCCCGGAGCTAAGTCGGCAATTTTAATGGGCTGTGATGGTATTGCTGTAGATCATTTTACTATTGATTCGGCCACTGAAGAGGGTGGACAATCTGTGGTTGTTGAGTTTGCCGCAATTGTCACTGAGGTGGCTCATACCGCATCACTTCTTGATGTTGGTGGCCTTGAAGAGATAGCTGTGAAGTGTGAAAAGTTGAACATACTTCTCATTATGTTGACTAGCGAATATTTTGTCGCATTACTTGTTGATCGCGATGGTAATGCTGCAAAGGGGCGCTATTTACTGCGCCGCGATGCTAACCTTTTACGTACAGCGTTAGATTGATTTATGAAAATACTCATTGCACATGGTCCAAATCTGAACATGCTCGGTATTCGCGAGCCAAACATTTATGGCAGTGAAACACTTTCTTCAATTAACGAAAAAATCACTCAACACGCATTAAGTAAAGATGTGAAGATTGAGTGTCATTTTTATCAATCGAATGTTGAAGGGTTCTTGATTGACCAAATTCATAAGGCCTTTGCCGATGGTTTTGCAGGTATTGTGATCAATCCGGCTGGCTTGACTCATACCAGTGTGGCATTGCGTGATGCGATCTCTGCTGTTGCTCTACCGACCGTTGAGGTGCATTTGTCAAATGTTCACGCTCGTGAAGAGTTCCGGCAACATTCTTTTATCGCAGCTGTTGCTATCGGCCAAATTGCTGGATTTGGTATAAAAGGTTACATGATGGCTGTGGATGGTTTGATCGATTATTTAAACAGATAATTTACTTTTTTAGTCTCGCTGAAGATGTGGTGATATGTTAAAATCTCGGGTTAATCGGCTTCGTGATATCTTACGGGTGAAGAATTTAGACGCGCTTTTATTGCAGGGCAGTGTAAGTCTTCGCTATTTTTGCGGTTTTACAGGTTCTGATGGTGTACTGCTTATCACTTTACATCAGATTCTTTTTTTAACCGATTCACGTTACACAACTCAGGCTAAAGCTGAGGTGTTGGCCGATGATGTGCTTGAGTATAACCGCCTTGAAAACAAGTGCTCAACTCTCACGTTTCAAGCTGTTGATGACGAATTAAGTTCACTTCGTCAAATTAAAGATGAAGAGGAACTCTCATTCTTAGATGAGGCGGCTCGATTGAACTGCGTTGCTTTTCAGGAGGTCTTTCACCGTATTATGGTGGGTATGACTGAGAGGGAGATCGCGCTGGATTTAGAGTTTACCTTGCGTCGACTTGGCGGCGAGGATAAGGCCTTTGACATTATTGTCGCATCAGGAGTTCGTGGCGCATTGCCGCATGGTATTGCTTCTGATAAAAAGATTGAGTGTGGTGAGTTAGTTACGATTGATTTTGGTACTCGTTGTAATGGGTACTGTTCTGATGAGACAGTTACTTTTGGTGTTGGTAATGTCTCAGATCAATTGCGGACGATGTTTGATGTAGTGCTTGGAGCACACGATCTTGCTTTGGAATCTTTGGAGGTATCAGTGACAGCCAAAGAGGTGGATCGTGTTGCTCGTGATTATATTCACGGCCATGGGTTTGGTGAATATTTTGGTCATGGATTAGGTCATGGTGTCGGTTTGGATGTTCACGAATCGCCGACGTTGTCACCTCGTTCAGAAGCACGATTAGGTGCAGGAATGGTTTTTACTGTTGAGCCTGGTATTTATGTGCCTGGTGTCGGTGGTGTAAGAATTGAAGATACTGTTTTGTTATCCACGGATGGATACCGCTGTTTAACGCAGTGCCAAAAGAGTTATCGAGCAATTGCCTGCAGGTAATAATTACACATCTTTTGCTGTCAAAGCATGTCGAATGTTAAGCTAGATCTGTAAAGCATTGTAACCTAACTATTCGTATTTGAAAAAATTATGGTAAATAATTAAGGCACATATCATATTGCCGTGACTGCAAGGCAGTCTTCTCAACAATGAAGTGGAGAGAATCTGATGGATATTAAAGACATTAAAACATTGATTAAAGTTGTAACCGATACAGATATTACTGAATTTGAGATGGAAACTGAAGAGCAACGCATCGTTATCAAGCGTGGCAAGGATCAAGAGGTGATCCATATGTCAGCTCCTAATTATGCTGCGCCTGTTGCCGTTGCGCCACAAGTTGTACCAACCGCCGCTCAAACTGCAGCACCCGTAGCAGAAGTTAGCGTAAATGATAAGTATGATGCGATCACCTCACCGATTGTTGGTACATTCTATGGTGCTCCGTCTCCTGAGTCTGATGACTATGTCAAGGTAGGTGATGTTGTTGAAGCTGGGCAAACATTGTGTATTGTTGAAGCCATGAAGCTGATGAACGAGATCGAAGCTGAGTTCAAATGTAAGATTGTTGAATTCGTTAAAGATAACGCTCAACCTGTTGAATTTGGCGATACGTTATTCCTCGTAGAAAAGTTGTAATTCTGATCCTGTACTTTCAGGCTTCATTTGAAATACATCTGATTCGAATTCTGGAGAGATTATGATACACAAGGTTGTCATTGCTAATCGCGGTGAGATAGCGTTACGCATCTTGCGGGCGTGCAAAGAACTTGGAATTAAAACCGTTGCGGTTCATTCCGATGTCGATAGTGAAGCGTTGCATGTGAAATTAGCTGACCAAAGCGTTTGCATTGGTCCTGCTGCGAGTGTTGATAGTTACCTCAATATGAAGGCTATTATTAGTGCTGCTGAGATCACCGACGCCGATGCGATTCACCCCGGTTATGGTTTTTTGTCTGAAAATGCGGAATTTGCTGAGATCTGTGAAAATTGTGGTCTGACCTTTATCGGCCCTACCGCTGAGAATATGCGTCTCATGGGTGATAAGATCAGCGCTCGTCAAACAGTTACTGCTGCAGGCGTGCCAATTCTTCCAGGGACCAAAGAGGGCGTGCCAACTGCTGAAGAGGCGGTGCGCATTGCTGGTGAAATTGGTTATCCTGTCATTATCAAAGCAACAGCAGGTGGTGGTGGCCGCGGTATGAAAATTGTTCATTCACCAACATCGTTGCCGAATGCCTTTGCTGCGGCCCGGTCTGAGGCACAGTCTGGTTTTGGTAATCCTGAAGTTTATATTGAGCGTTATTGTGAACGCCCTCGTCACGTTGAAATTCAGATCCTTGCTGACAAGCATGGCAATGTTATCCATCTTGGTGAGCGCGACTGCTCCATTCAGCGTCGCCATCAAAAGCTAATCGAAGAAGCACCATGTTCGATTTTGCCAGAAGACGTTCGCCAGAAAATGTGTGATTGTGCGGTAGCGGCATCAAAGGCTGTTAATTATTCAAGTGTTGGTACAATTGAATTTTTACTTGATGCCAACAATGATTTCTTCTTCATGGAGATGAACACCCGTGTTCAGGTTGAGCACCCCGTTACTGAAATGATTACGGGTATTGACATCATAAAAGAGCAAATTATGTCGGCGGCTGGTCATCCACTACGCGTTACTCAAGATGACATTAAGATTCAAGGTCATGCCATCGAGTGTCGTATTAATGCCGAAGATCCCGAGAAGTTTACCCCCTGTCCAGGTTTAATTGATGGTTATCACACTCCTGGTGGTTTAGGGGTGCGAGTGGATAGTGCTGTCTATGACCAATATAAAGTGCTACCTCATTACGATTCAATGATCGCTAAACTTATTGTCCATGCTGATACCCGTGAAGAGGCCATCAAGCGGATGGCGCGGGCGTTAGACGAGTATATTATTGAAGGAATTAAGACAACAATCTCATTCCATCAAAAAATTATGAACAATAAAGAGTTTATTGAGGGTGATATTGATACCAGTTTTCTAGAGCGGGTAAAACTTTAGAAATTTAATCAGAAGATAAAACTATTGATGTCAGTCCCTCATCATCTTTCGAATATGGTTGCCGCTTTAGAGATTACGTTCTGTTGCCACATCTATCGATTAGCGCATGTAGTGTTAAAAGCGTTTTGTTGTTCTCTCCTGTGCCCATTGAGGAACTTGAGGGGCAATGTATTTATCTTACGGGTGAATCGGCGACTTCGGTTAATTTGCTGCGAGTACTGTTACGCGAATATTATCGCTGGGACGACGTTAATTGTCTCGTTCCAGAACAACCAATAGAAGAACTGCTCCGCAAAAAAAAACCTGTATTAATGATCGGTGATCGAGCACTAAAGGCCGCAGCGCAATATGCTGACC
>NBLY01000017.1 GCA_002084665.1 Desulfobacteraceae bacterium 4572_35.2
CCACTGAACACCAGCTTAAAAAAACAACCCCGAACACAACAACAAAACGTAGCAGTTTACTCATTCGCCATTCCCCCTTCAATAAAACCAATTAGTTAATAGTGGCCAACCGATATATAACATTAACGTACAATTTACAAAAGACAAGCAAACTGCATCGAAATATCAGTTCCTCTAGTATCCCCCCCCCTGTATCAGGATAAATATCACCTTGAGTTAAGAGATTTATAACTATTCAGCACAATTATAGATGAACTAGCACCGTCGCTGGAAAGGGTATTTGTCGCCATGGACGGTGAGCATATTTCGCGATTATTTCAATTATTCACTGGTTATACCATTCGCGCCCCAAGTAAGAGACTTAGCGATCCAACCTCTCTTGCCACTTTCATGCACGACACTGAACCAATCATTATTTTCATCAACAATTTTAAAAGCGACCCCCTTTGAAGCTTTGAAAACAATACGGTGACTTATTCCTGGCTTTTCACGAACATTCGCCATCTTTACTGCAATCACGACACTTGGTGTGACATTTACTTGCACGGTACGAACCCATCCTGTACGCCCTAAAAAGTCACTAACCTGACAGAAACCATTCTCTTCGCTATCAGACTGCAAAGGGTAGTAACGTGGAACCTGCAATACAACGTAGCCAGAAGATTCGACGGGGGCACTAAAAATATCTGCAGTTTCAACATTAACAGACATGATTTTCGCCTGACATAAACCACTCAACATCAGTAACATAAGCACTGCAGCCAGATATTTCATACGTCCTCCTTCGATATAGGAATGTTACTCTCATTTCGCATTAGGTTAAAGATTTGCCACCAGTTACCTCTATTCTCCGTGAATATCAGATTAGTTAGCGAGCTTCATCCGATTAAGTTGATCTAAATTGTTCTGAGCGCGTACATAAAACCGTGGATTGAGCTCAAGAGCACTTTTAAAGGCATGTTCGGCACGGTTCCACTCCCCAGTTTCCATCAGCAAATAGCCAATATTATTGTAAGCGATAGCCTTATCTGCTGCGCTTGTAAATAAGCGGATTGCTCGTTCTTCATTACCACTTAGAGCATAGGCGATAGCGAGATTGTTCTGCGCATGCACATTATCTGGTTCAATCTTTAAAGAACGACTCAATACCGAAATGGCCTCAGGATAATCACCTTGTAACATCAAATTAAAACCGAGATTGTTATAACAAGATGCGCTTTGTGGTTGCAAAGAGACCACTTGACGATACAAAGGTTCAGCCATTTCAGCACGACCAGTGTTATCGTAGCCCATTGCCAATTCCGTCAACACTTCGACATTTTGTTCATCAATCGTCAGTGCCGCAGATAAAATTTCTATGGCTTCAGAATAATTACCTTGAACACGGTGAACACGTGCAAGAGCTAGCATTGCAGGACTATAGTCAGAAACTTTTTCTAACGCACGTTCATACGCTTGAGTGGCTGGCTTAAAAGCGCCATTGCGAAAGAAAATATTTCCCGCCCCCGTCAACGCGGCTGCTGAATCAGGGCTTTTATTGATAGCCATTGCGTAATAAATACGCGCCAGCCCCTCATTACCTTTAGCTAGCACAGCATTGCCCCTAAATATCAATTGTTCGACGGACAAATCATCCAATTTTTTTTCACTGTTTTTGTCACTATTCAATGAATCAATCGCTGCATCTGGCCACTGAGAACTGTACGATCTAACCGTCTGAGTACAGCAACACAATGACAACAGCGTACCAAGGAGAAGTACCGAAAAGAGTGCTCGGCGAAAAACGAGTAACAATATTTTTAATTTATTTTTTAAGGGGACAATTAAAATCAATGATTAACCTCCTGTGCTAAATACATCCTCTACGCTCAAAAACCACGCTGTGCATTATTCGCCACCTAAAACAGGCAACAAAATTGTTATAATCCGAATAGCGGCCGGACCAAGGAGCACTACAAACAATGCTGGAAAAATAAAAAACACCAGCGGTATAACGAGTTTAACGGCTGCTTTAGCCGCTCTTTCTTCAGCAAGTTGGCGCCGTTTTATTCGCATCGCCTCGGCATGAACACGCAATGTTTTTGCGAGGCTTGTTCCAAAACGGTTGGTCTGGATGAGCAGGGTCATTAAATTACTAACTTCGGCGACTCCTGTTCGATCTGCCATGTTTTTATAGGTTTCATCACGTGGACGACCAGCACTCGCTTCCAGGTTTGTTAATTTAAACTCATCGCTGAGGTCTGAACTGATGGGCCGAATCTCAATTCCAACTCGCTTAAAAGTCATATCTAAACCAAGGCCCGCCTCCACACACACAACCATCAGGTCAAGGGCATCGGGTAATGCTTTTGAAATATTTTGTTTGCGCGCCTTAGTTCGATAGTTAAGTATAATATTTGGCAAAAAGAATCCAGTTATGGTCAAACAGGCTGCCACGGCAACTACCTGAGCCGAGAAACTATAGAAATAACGGGCAAACAGAAATACACCAGGCAACATGGCTGCCAAAACAATTTTCAATGCTAAATAGTTTTGCACGGCCCTTTCTGAGCGAAACCCCCCTTGTATCAATTTCAAACGTAACCTTTTTTTAGTCTCATTCTCTGTCGGTGCAACCATGTCATGTAATGGTTTGACGACTTTCGTTACAAAACCATTCTGTTCTTCGACCAGTCTTGGTTTAGAATGATCAACATCATCTTGCTGAGGAATAAAGCGGCCAAGCCTTTGCTTCACTTCACTTTGGCGGTTAAACACAAAGTAAAGGGCGAGCAGCATACTTATTACAGCAAGGAAAACAAGCAATAACATGCCGTAATAGTTTAGATTTTCAATAAGCAAATAGTAAACATTCAACAGATAGCTCATGTGCCCTCCTACAATTCGATCGCCACAATTCGTTTAATCATATAGGCTCCAATAATCTGCAAAATCACGGCAGCAACTACCATGTAGTGACCGATCACTTCAGTCCACAACAGAGAAACATATTCATAATTAGCCATGTAGATATAACCGAACATTGATACTGGCAGGAGAACCAAAATAATTCCAGATAGTCGTCCCTCGGCGGTCAATGTTTTTACTTGTCGATCAAAAACTGTACGCTCCCTGATCAACTTACTGATCTGCTCAAGAACTTCAGTCAGGTTTCCCCCAGTGTCTTTTTGCACCAACACAGCAATGGCAAAAAAACGTAGATCCATACTATCTACTCGCGCGCACAAATTATCGAGCGCCTCCTTCATGGTTAATCCGAGGCCTATTTCGTCAACCACAACTGAAAATTCAGTACGAATCGGATCGCTCATTTCAGTCGCAACCATTTCAAGCCCTGATACGAGAGCATGACCTGAGCTTAACGCTCGTGAAGTGAGATCAAGAGCTTCCGGCAACTGTTCTTGAAAGTCGTCATAATATTTTTGCTCTGAGAATTTCAACATCATGTAGGGCACAGCTAACAACAGGCCACCGAGAACAACGGCCAACCCTTTTTGCGGTAAAAATTGCCAACCAATCAATAGACCTGCGGCCCCCAAAAGCAAGCTAATCATAATAAAACCACTCGCATTTAATGGCATGTGGACTTTTAGTAACAGGTTATCCAATGAACTTAATCGGGGTAGTGTTAACAGAAAACGCTCCATGACCCCAACATCCCGAAGAACCCTATTTCGGTAAACAGAAAGCCTTTCATGGCCATGTTGTCCACCGGCAGAAATATATAAAAGTCGCTTTTTCATTGTCCGTTTTTCAGCAAATTGACTCTCTCTTACCAGATAAAACAGACCCACAGCAAAAGCTACTGTGCAGAAAAAAATGGTTATCATCAATATAGTTTGCTGGTCCATACCACCCTCCTCTACTCGTAGTAGCGGTTACTGTTGAACAAATCATCGCTCACCTCAATGCCAGCGAGTTCTAACCTGTCGGCAAATTGTGGCCTAATTCCAGTTGATTTAAAGCAACCTTTAACGACACCATTTTGGTCAACACCTTGCTTTTCGAAAACAAACAAGTCTTGCAACGTAATGACTGAGCCCTCCATGCCAACCACTTCACTGATAGAGGTAACCTTTCTAGTTCCGTCACTTAACCGTGAAATTTGTATAATCATATCCAGTGCTGAAGCAACCATGAAACGCAATGCCCCCTCGGGCAGACGAATGCCAGTCATCAAAACCATTGACTCAAGCCGCGTCAAGGAATCACGTGGCGTATTCGCATGGATAGTTGTCAAAGAGCCTTCATGGCCAGTATTCATCGCTTGCAGCATGTCAAACGCTTCGGCACCACGAACCTCACCGATGATGATTCGATCTGGTCGCATGCGTAAACTATTTCTCACCAAATCGCGCGGCGTAATCTCTCCGGTCCCTTCAATACTTGTGGGACGAGTCTCAAGGCGCACCACATGATCTTGCTGCAACTGTAGTTCGGCCGAATCCTCAATGGTAATAATCCGTTCGTTATCAGGGATATAAGCGGAAAGGATATTGAGAAAAGTGGTTTTACCAGATCCAGTTCCACCAGAGATCATGATATTAAGCTTACACTTGACGCAGCCAGCTAAAAAATTGGCCAATTGTGCGGGTAATGATTTGTAATCAATCAAATCATTCATTTGTAATGGATTCACCGCAAATCGTCGAATAGACAGGCTTGGACCATCGATCGCCAAGGGTGGAATAATGGCGTTAACTCGCGAGCCATCAGGCAGTCGAGCATCAACCATTGGCATCGATTCATCGATGCGCCGTCCCACCTTTGAAACAATACGATCGATAATATTCATCAGGTGAGCATCGTCAATAAATCGTGCATGCGTTTTTTCTATTAATCCATGACGTTCAACATAAATATCTTTGTAACTGTTGCATAAAATATCTGAAACCTCTGGATCTTTTAAAAATGGTTCAAGGGGGCCAAAGCCAACGAGTTCATCGACAATTTCAACGACAAGATCTTTTCGTTCCTGTTCATTGACAAAAACTTTCTCCTGCTGAAGATAGTGCTCAAGAATTTGTGCAATCTCACTACGGATATCAGCCTCATCCATCTGATCCAGCATGGAAAGATTGGCTTCCTCGACCAGTTGAGTATGCAATTTATGCTTGATTTCATAATAATAGTTATCCTTTGTTGTCGGCTTGGCTCTCACAACATCAGAATTTATTTTATTTTGTGTCAATATATCGCGAAGTGCCATGGTAACCTCCTAAGGACAGAATAAAAACTAGATCGCCTTGCCAAACGTACCGCGGACACCTCGATAATCCCCAACCGACTGTGGATCTTTCAACTTTTCTACAAAATGCAAAATATTGCTAGAAAACTGGGCATGAGGATGGAGCAAAAGTAAAGGAACGCCCTGATTAATCGAAGATACAATGTCATCAAAATCATTTGGAAATAACCAAAAAACTCGCTGTTTTACTGTTTCCTCAACATCGGCAACAGAAAGAACCCCCCCGCGAATGTAACGATTAACAACCACCTCAATTTTATCGGCGGCGATGCCAACTTTACGTATCAACTGAATTAGCCTTGCAGTATTGCGGACGGCTAACACAGAGAGTTCAGTAACAACAATTACTTTTTCAGACGCTTTAAATGCCTCGACAGTGCATTCATCAATAAACATTGATGTACAATCAATGACAGTTTGGTCATAAACCTTTTTAAAAAGATTAATAATTTGTTCCACATGGTGAGCACTCACGCTTTGGTAATCTTCCTGGGCCAAAGGCGCAGCAAGAAAATCAAAGCCAGAGGGTGCTTTAGACATGGCACCGCGCAATAAAGCCACATCGAGGCGGTGAAAATTTTGACAAATATCAATGATCGTCGTTTCAGGTACGACATCGAGCATCACTGAAGCGTCGCCAGACTGAATACTCATGTCAAAAAAAGCGACATCTATTTTCTTCTCCACTGCCATTGCTACAGCGGTATTTACCGCAATGACCGTTGCCCCCAGCCCACCTTTGCTGCTTATAAAGCTATACACTAAACCATTAATAACTTTATCAACGACATTGGTCAGACGAATACGAACATCTTCAATCGCTTTATGCAGCACTTGTTTATCAACTGGAACCATCAAGTATTCAGCGATACCTGTCTTCATCATCTCGACAATTCGCTGTGGTGAAGCATCAGTGGAGACAAGAAAAACAATCCGTTCAGGAACCTCATCGCAAAGCGTTTTCAACACATTGAACATTGAATTTTGGCCATTATCATCAATGATCACAATATCTGGCTTCACTTTCGTAATCAGCTTCGCAAGAGGGACGACCTGAACCGCATCAAGCCGCTGAATCTGTAACAACAATCTTTGCAGCAGCTCGTTGTTAGAGATATCTAGTGCGATATTGATAGATCTGATCATAGATTGACCCCGCTTTCATTAGAGACTTCCTTACGAGAACAAACAAATCAAAATGGCACGACATCAAGACTACTCAACGAGATTCGGAAGAAGTCCTTTCGTCCCCCCCCCAGCACCACCACCACGCAACGCCTTATAATTACAGTCGATCACGGCGTCGATGGATTTTTCGGGTGGTCCATTAATCTGAGTGACAATAATATCAGCTTGACCAACAATGAGGATCTCTCCTGTTGGATTTTTACATGGCAACGTCTCAGCATAAACAGGAACCGTAGCTACCCAAACATCATTACGATCAAACTCTGCGAGATTGAATGGAGCCTGATCGGGGAAATTATATTCTTCGTCATCATCGCGTTCTTTCCAAAAATCGAACAAAGCTACAATGGGTGCTGGATTTTTGCCATTGCTATTAAACAGACTGGCGATCGTTCCACCTTGAAAATTAAATATGGTTTCACCCGAAGTAACTCCGGGTGAATCATAACCAGCCGGAATTTTGTTCATATCTGGATAGTTTGTCTCTAACCACGCCAGACCATCGGGATGGGCAACAATCATCCCAACAATCATGGCATCAAGATCGTTAGCATTAACCTTATCTTCATCAAAGATATGCCAGCCAGCACAACTATCCAAAGTGTCACCAAAGGTAATCGGCTCTTTACAATTGTTCGGAAACTGATTCTCTGACAAGCCAACTGGTAATTTCAGCACGCCAGGATCGATGACAGCTGGCCCAGTCAACGCTGCAACGGCATCGGCCATGATGGCGACCGAGTCGTTACCAAACACTCGAGCGAAAAATGTTGCTATGTTCCCATTGCCATTTAAACTATCATCTCTTCGGACGGTAACCCGAACAGCATCGGGGTCAACGGTATTGCTGGTAAAACGTGGTGACACCCCAGAATCACCATTCCATGAACCAATTTCGATATCAGAATCAGCTATCACAATAGACAAACCTGCCGCTTGGTTTTTCTGTCCAACTTCAATTGCGATGGCCTCAATCAACGTATGATCGGTATCATGATTATACAACCCATCGTTTTCCAAATAGATTTCACCTAGCTTGCCAGTTGCAGCAAGAGCCGCGGCATCACTAATATTTTGCAGTTCATTCCGCGTCGTTGCAACATAGCCAATATCAATGGCTAATGCAGCAAAGCCAATCAACACTGCCATCAAGATTGCAACTAAGACCAAAGTTGCGCCACGTGAATTAGTCAGAACTAAATACCGTGCATGTCGATGCTTCATGATCTCAACCCTCCTCAGTTTTCAACTAGCAACTACTCCATCTTCATCCGAGTTTTAGCCGTTAATGTGATCGGCCCTAACCCAAAGTTGGATAGAACTAAAAAGGAAAACGGATATGTCACAGTGACATCTAAATCGTCACCAAAGGATGATCCGCTACGGACAACAACAGTGGTTGGCAGAGCGTCCCCACCAAAAGTTACGAGGTGTTGTTGACAATAATGTTCGACAACATCCATCACATCTGACACTGGTAAACGTGTCGCTCGAGACACGACCCCTGCACGAGCCCCTTCTCTGCTGGCATTCGTTAGCACATGCTGGTCAAACAGAAGCACACCGAATTCTATAATCCCAAACACAATCGACAGCAACACAACAACAATAAGTGCAAATTCAACCATCGTCGTTCCCTGCTCATTTTGAACTAGGTTTCTTGTCGCCATGCTTGCCCCCTTCGTAACCAGCAATTCACGAAACAATTTCCTACGACGATTCCTCAATCATCATCATCTTCATCACCGTTACTGCACTTAACTCCATCTGGGTACCAAAACCAAGCAACGACGGGAGCATAAAATCATAATTGTATTTGACGGTGACCACCAAATCAGCATTAAATGCGCCGCCTTCGCCGTCAACATCGGTGTCAACAGCACTGGAACTACTAAAGCTGATTAAGCGGTCGCGACAATAGTCATCGACAATGGCGGAAATATTGCCAACTCGTGCGATTCCAGCACGGGCACCTTCGCGACTGGCGTTGGTCAACACTTGTTTATTGTAAAAAAGTAAGCCAAACTCAATCATGCCGACTAGCAACAGCAACAACAGCGGCAACACAATTGCGAACTCGACAAGGGCGGCACCATGATTGTTCTTTACTTGCTTCATTTTCATCATAACGCCCCCCCCTATATTCTCTGCCAGACCCAGTCACACTCATGTTTGCCACAATAGTCCTTATTGAGAGGCAGCAAAACTAATCGGTACCAACCCCAAGCTGGAAAACATCTATCTCTGTTGGCTCTTCGGCAAAGGTTTCATTGTGTACGTTCATCACCTCTTCGGCGGTAATGCCACTCAGGTTCTCTGGCATGCTCTCCGCATAACGATAATCAGGATTGGCCACCTGCTGATCCCAGGTGATCTGACTGGCTTCGCCAAATTCCTGATCAAGTTGATACGCTTCTTCAAACGAGGCGCAGCCGCTAAGGACGATGGTTACCGCTATAGTAAGCAGAAAATCTCTCATGATTGATCTCCTCCGTTATTGAGCTGAAACCGGTTGATGCCCAAATGTACCTTCCAATCCACCCTGAGATTCAACAGGCATGGCGCGGGTCTCAAAACTATGCACCGTCACAGCAGATACGTCATCAGCACTGCGCTCCCCTTCCAATCGCCCTTCCAGATAAAATTCAAAGGCATTTGGCGGCTGGAAAAATTCCCCCGGGTAACGGATAGAACCCTCTTTCACCGGTTGGACCAGATGTGGGGTAACGGTGATCAACAGATCGGTTTTTTCCTGTTGATAGTCGCTGCTTCTAAACAGAGCACCCAGAACCGGGATATCGCCCAGGCCAGGAACCTTTCTAACGGTCTCCCTCAAATTATCTTCAAGTAAGCCAGCTAAAGCCAAAGTTTGTCCATCATAGAGCTGCACGGTTGTTTCCAGTTTGCGTGTTGACAAGCTCGGAATAAAAAACTCTTGCTCCCCGCCAGAACCTATCTTGATGGCCGAGTCAGCAGTTGTCCGAGTTACGCTCGGTGAAACGCGCAGGCTGATTTTGCCATCACTGAGAACCACCGGTGTAAAGATCAGCCCAACACCAAATTCGCGAAACTCAATGGTGATATCTCCGTCACCCTGCGGAACAGGAATCGGGAATTCACCACCAGCCAGGAAACTTGCTTCTTGGCCACTCATGGTCACCAAGCGAGGTTCAGCTAACAGTCGCGCCAAGCCCTCGGTTTCCAAGAACTCTAATGCCGTGGTAATATTGTCAAATTTTGCAAAAACATTATTGTTAATACCTGCAAAGTTCCCCAACAACGATCCGGGGTCATGCGGCATACTACCATTTGGAAAAAGATCCTCGCCGACCTTAAAAGCACTACCAAAAATATCATTGCTTACATTTGCGACTCCGATAGTTCCTAAAAACTGATTGCCGATATCATTAAGTCCCATCGCTACCTGCAAATCACGGATGGAGTTACGGCTTACCTCGGCAAACTTCACCTCCAACATAACCTGCTGTATCCCTTCAACATGAAGCAAATTAGTCACAGCGTGTCCTGAGCGAATCTCCGGCCCTGAAACAGTCCCAGCTAACACAACGCCAGTCTCTGAACCGTAAACTTCAATTTTCTGTTCAGGATACAGCTCATATATTTTTTGTTTTAACGCCGTCAAATCAAGGGAAACTACCACGTC
>NBLY01000018.1 GCA_002084665.1 Desulfobacteraceae bacterium 4572_35.2
TTGTTGTGATTGTTGTGACGTTTTATCCATAATCTGACAGATTGTTGGCGCGTATGGTGGCTTCGCTTGGTGGCGGGCGCTGGTTCACTCGGGTTAATGTATGATTTGGTTAATTATTTAAGGCCAGAGAGGGTTGATGATGGGGCGTTTGGTTTTAACTATTCTGTTGATTATAGCTGTATTTCCGGCCGATGGTTTATGTCAAACGGCAACCGATATTGTGCGCGCTTCCGACGAAAAGATGCGCGGTCAATCAAGCTTTACCGAGATCACCATGCAGATTATCCGCCCCGATTGGCTGCGAACTATGAAGATGAGGGGCTGGACGAAAGGGGAAGACTATTCTCTCGTTTTGGTCCTCGCACCCGCCCGTGATAAAGGTTCGAGTTCGCTCAAGCGCGGTAAGGAGATGTGGAACTGGGTGCCACGTATTGAACGGGTGATTAAAATTGCCCCGTCGATGCTCGGTCAATCGTGGATGGGTTCCGATTTTACTAACGATGATCTGATCAATCAGTCCTCAATCGTTGTTGATTACACCCATACTATTCTACGCCAAGAGTCTTTTGATAGCACACCATGCTGGGTGATCGAGGCCACACCTCTTGCCGATGCTCCCGTGGTTTGGGGTAAGTTAGTGGTGTGGGTCAGCCAGAGTGAGCTCAATCAGCGTAAGGTTGAGTTTTACGATGAATTTGGCGATTTGATCAACACCATGTCGAGTTATGAGCTTAAAGTGTTGGGTGGACGTTTGATCCCAACCCGAATGGAGATGCAACCTGCCGATAAGCATGGGCAAAAAACGGTACTAAGTTATTCGGCGGCTGAGTTCGATTTTGCCATTGATGATGATTTTTTCTCCCTCGATCAGATGAGAGAGCTGCGCTAATGGGCTGGCTGTTTCTGGTTAAGTTAGCGTGGCGCAATATCTGGCGGCAGAAGCGGCGCACCCTTATCACCGCTAGCACCATTGCCATGACGCTGATGTTGTCGTTGTTCATGCGCTCCATGCAAGAGGGTTCATATTCACACAACCTCGATAATGTCACCCGATTCTATTCGGGTTATCTGCAATTGCAGCATCCCCAATTTTCTGACAACCAATCCATTGATAAATTACTTCCAGCCGATTCAAAATTTAGCAAAAAAATTCATTCAATCACTGGATTAAGTCATGTGGTTCCCCGTTTAGAGTCCTTCGCTTTAGGAGCTTCAGCTAGCAGCTCCAAGGGGGTGGTGGTGATGGGAATAAGTCCGCAACTTGAGGATGTCTATTCGGGATTGGCAGCAAAAATCAGCCAAGGTCGTTATTTTGTTACTGATAACGAAAATGGTTGTGTCATCGGCAGTGGCCTTGCTGAATATTTAAGATTAGAGTTGGGTGATCAGTTGGTGTTGTATGGTCAAGGGTACCATGGGGTCACCGCAGCTGGGTTGTATCCAGTGGTGGGTATTGTTCACTTTCCTGTCGGTCAATTTGATCGACGGGTGGTCTATCTCCCGCTGGAAAGCGCTCAACAACTGTTTGCTACTGCTGAACAGGTGTCGTCGTGGGTACTTCATTTCGATAATATTAACCACCTCGATAAGCTGAAATCCCACGCGCAACAGGTGATGGGGGCGCAAGTTCGAGTGCGTGATTGGGCTGATCTCTCCCCTGAGTTAGAGCAGCAGGTGGCTCTCGATCGAATCAGTGGTCAGTTTTTAATCTTTGTTCTCTATGGTGTTGCTGGTTTTGGTTTGTTTGCCACCATTATGATGATGACCCTTGAACGCCAGCGTGAATTCGCGGTGATGGGATTGGTGCTCGGTATGGCGGTGATCACACCGACGCTGGTGTGGTTTTACTATCATCCAATTCCCCTTTCGGGTGAGATTGCTATGACCATGGAGGAGATGGGTTTTGAAGCGATCATCCCATTCTCCCTCGATCCTGCGCTGTTTGTTAGCCCTATAGTGATTGTCTTTTGCTTGGTCTTTGTCTGCATTCTTTACCCCATTGGTCGGTTGCAGCGCTTAGCCATTGCTGCGGCATTGAAGGGAGGGCGCTGATGTTGATCCGTTTAGCATGGCGCAACGTGTGGCGTAATCGCCTGCGTAGCGCAATTATGATCACCGCCACTCTGTTTGGCTTGCTCGGTGTATTGTTGATGATCGGTTTTATCAATGCCATGACCGAAAATATGATCGATAATGCCATCCGTTTACAAACCTCCCATCTGCAAATTCACAGGCAACAGTATCTTATTAATAGCGCGCTTGGTGAGCAGCTTGCAGATGCTGATCAGCTTAGCCAGCAATTACACGCACTGCCGCATGTTGCTGCGATTACGCTACGCCAACGAGTCGATGGCGTGGTGGCCTCGGCGATCACCACCCGTGGAGTGCAGATCAATGGCGTTGATATGGCCCAAGAGAGTGCTGTTGTTGATATTGCTGAGAAACTCGTTGCTGGTACTGTATTGCCCGAGCAAGGGCGTAATCCAATTTTGCTTAGTGGTCGTTTGGCAGCCAAACTCAATGTGCGCCTTGGTTCTAAGGTGGTGTTGACCTTCTCCGATATTACAGGGGAGGTGACGGGAGCGTCGTTTCGTGTTTGCGGGCTGTTTGATACCGCCTCGACCGCCTTTGATGAGGGGCAACTGTTTGTCCGTCGTGGCGATCTGGCCCACTATTCCGGGATAGCTGGTGTCCATGAGATCGCCGTACGCTTGAAAAGTCGTACTACCATTGATGAAGATCGTCAGACCATCGCAGCTCAACTACCCGCTGGGGCGGTGGTGCGTGATTGGCGCCAAATTCAACCAATTCTTGCCTCAATGATGGCCAGTATGGATCTTTCTAATGCCATTGTTGCCGGGGTTTTTATCCTCGCCTTAGGCTTTGGTATGGTCAATATTATGCTGATGGCGGTGTTCGAACGCACCCGCGAATTTGCTGTATTGATAGCAACGGGTATGAGTCGCCTTAAAGTACTGGGCTTGATTTTACTCGAAGCCTGTTTTCTTGGCGCAGCAGGGGCGCTGGTTGGCTTGCTAGCCAGTTGGCTGCTAATTCAATTGCTCGGCAATACAGGATTGCCCCTCGGGGCGATGGCGCAAGGTCTCGGCGCTTACGGGGTCGATGCGGTGCTTTATCCGACAGTGGCGTTACGTTATTACGTGGCTATATTTATAATGGTGGTGTTGGTCAGTGTGATCGCGGCGCTGTATCCGGCGCGGCAAATTTTGATTAAACCATTACACTCTGCTTTGGCTGAGAAACATTAGCCATCTTATTTGTTTTTGCGAGACCATTAGTTATTGCAGGAATTAACCTGTTAGGAGTCGATGATCGTGACCATTCAGGTGCGAATTGGCGAGCAAGACCTCGGCCAACTCAGCAGTCGCGAACTGATCCGTTTTCGCCGTGACCACATCGGTTTCATCTTCCAAGATTTTAGTTTGTTGCCGGTGTTGACAGCCAAGGAAAATGTTGAATTTGTGCTGCAGTTGCAGGGCAAAGACCATGCTGATTGTGAGCGACGAGCCACTGCCTTACTGAGTGAGATGGGCCTCGGTGAGCGATTAAATTCTATACCCAGTAAGCTTTCGGGGGGACAACAGCAGCGGGTGGCCGTTGCAAGGGCGTTAGCATCGCGGCCACGCTTTGTGCTGGCCGATGAACCGACGGCAAACCTCGATGCCGTTACCACCCGTGGCTTATTGGATATTATGCAGCAGCTCAATGAGGAGGAGGGCACCACCTTTATCTTCTCGACTCACGATCCGCGCGTCATTGAACGCGCCAAGCGGGTGATTGTTTTTGAGGATGGCAAGGTGAAAGGGGAATCGATACCGTGAACGTGCTTCTTACTTCATCAACGTTTTAATGTTGAATATCGTCCGAGTGATCAACTGCGCTTTGCCGCCGCATTACGCAACCGATTTTATCTCGGCGACACCCTGCGTATTGATGGTTTCGCGCAACAAGTTGGCAGCGATAACGGCACAATAGATCTTACCTCTAACTGGCTAGAGCGTGGTGATCTGTTGGCAACCAGCACCCTTGATCGGTTTTATCTCGATTGGCAAGCGAATCAATATCGGCTGCGTTTAGGTCGCCATCGAATCAATTGGGGCATGGCAACACGTTGGAACCCCAACGATCTGTTTAATAGCTATTCGGTTTATGATCTCGATTATGAGGAGCGTGCTGGTAGCGATGCCCTGCTGATTAGCCGTAATCTTGGTTTTGCTTCGCGGTTGGAACTGGTGTGGGCTGTGCGTGATCCGTTATTTAATGGTAATGAACACAGCGTTGCTGGCCGCTATCTATTCAATGTTAATGCTTACGATCTACAACTCATTGTTGGTGATATTGAAGCTGATTATGTTGTCGGTTGCGGTTTTGCTGGTAGTGTGGCGGGGGCGGGTTTACGCGGCGAAATGAGTTGTTTTATCCCTCAGCACGATAGTGGTGACGATAATCGCTCAGCCGTCGTGGCAACCATCGAGAGCGATTATAGCTGGGCGGGTCGGCGTAATGTCTTGACTGTGGTCTCATTGCTCTATTTAAGCGATCCTGCTGATGAGCTGACCACCAGTTCTCTTCACCTGCAACCGAGTTCAGCGCGTGATTTGAGCTTTAGCCGTTGGACCGCTTCGGTTGATCTCTCTTTCGATATCACTGCGTTGAGCCGTCAGTTGCTTGGCATTAGTTATTACGATGATGATTCTTTATATTTGCTGGCTACTAATACTTTATCTGTTAGTGATAACTTTGAATTGCAATTGGTGTTGCAACATTTTAATGGTGCGGCAAACAGTCTGTTTGGTCAGCAGTCGAATACTCTCGGTTACGCTCGCCTACGCTGGAGTTTTTAGCCCTTTTGATAAGTGATTAATTTAGTGTATTTTATGCTGGGCATTGTTGACCAGAGTTGATCTTCTGCTAGTCTATTAAGAATTAAGTTTTCAGCGTGCCAGTTAACCGCTGTTTTTTTTTGTATGTAATTTGCTACATTTGATCTGTGTCAATTTTTTATCGTTTAGTCTCTGTCATTGTCGCTCGCATCAAGAACTAAATTCTTTCCTCTCTTACGTTTTACAAGGAGTACAAACATGAGTATGTTTTGTTATCAATGTCAAGAAGCTGCTAAGGGTACTGGCTGTACTGTCGCAGGTGTGTGTGGTAAGCAGGAGAGCACTGCTAATCTGCAAGATCTTTTAGTTTATGTATTGCGTGGCCTCTCGGTTGTTGCGGTAGAAGCAAAAGCTGCTGATAAACTTGATGATACGGTTGGTTTGTTTGTCGCTCAGGGTTTGTTTGCGACTATCACTAATGCTAACTTTGATAATGCGCGTATCTCAGCTGATTTTGCTGCTAAGGCAGCTGAGGTTGGTATCCTTTCTCAAGCAAATGAAGATGTTCGCTCTCTGCGTGAACTACTCATTTATGGCCTTAAGGGCCTTGCAGCGTATGTTGATCATGCGGCAATACTTGGTTTCCAAAAATCAGAAATTTATGCTTTCATGGTTGAAGCATTAGCTTCGACAATACAAGATCTCAGTGTTGATGAGATGGTTGGCCTTGTTCTCAAGTGTGGTGAGTTTGGCGTAGCTGGTATGGCGCTGTTAGATGAAGCGAATACTACATCATACGGCAACCCCGAATTGACTTCGGTTAATATCGGCGTTAGCGATAAGCCGGGTATCCTTATCTCTGGTCACGACCTAAAAGATATGGAAGAACTTCTCAAGCAAACTGCGGGTACAGGCGTTGATGTTTATACTCACAGTGAGATGCTCCCTGCTCATTACTATCCTGCATTTAAAAAGTATGACAACTTCGTAGGTAACTACGGTAACGCATGGTGGCAGCAAGGGGAAGAGTTTACCTCATTTAACGGCCCCATTCTGATGACCACCAACTGCATCACCCCTGTAAAAGATGCGTATAAAGATCGTATTTACACCACAGGTATGGCAGGCTGGCCTGGCGTGCCACACATAGCTGAGCGTGCTGAAGGTGGAAGCAAGGACTTCTCAGCAATTATTGAGCAAGCTAAAACATGTGCGGCTCCAGTGGAAATTGAAACTGGTACTATCGTTGGTGGCTTTGCCCATGCTCAAGTGATGGCACTTGCTGATAAAGTTGTTGCTGCGGTGAAGAGTGGCGCGATTAAGCGTTTTGTTGTTATGGGCGGTTGTGATGGTCGTCATAAGTCACGGAGCTATTTCACTGAAGTCGCTGAAGCACTGCCACAGGATACCATTATCCTTACCGCAGGTTGCGCTAAGTATCGCTACAATAAGCTTAACCTAGGTGATATCGGTGGCATTCCACGCGTACTCGATGCCGGTCAGTGTAATGATTCTTACTCTCTGGCATACATTGCTCTTCAACTTAAAGAGGTCTTTGGCCTTGACGACATTAACGACCTACCAATCTCTTATGATATTGCATGGTATGAGCAAAAAGCAGTTATCGTACTGTTAGCATTGCTCCATCTTGGTGTTAAAGGTATCCGCCTCGGACCCACCTTGCCAGCATTCTTGTCACCAAACGTTGCTAAAGTGTTGATTGAAAACTTTGATATTAAAGCTACAGGTGAAGTTCAAGCCGATGTTGACGCGATGATGGCGGGCAACTAATGTTTCAATAAAAACAATTGAAGCAGTAGGTTAGGTTGAAAAAAGGGGTGCTCTGATTGTAGAGCATCCCTTTTTTAATTAAGTTGCTATTCTTATGTACTGGAAACTCCTGCCGTAGTCAAATGGCTGAAGGCTGGGCACAAGCGCTCAAAGGGGGCCAAGTTGAGGTCTGCTCCGCTGGCATTGAAACCCACGGCTTGAATCCTAATGCGGTTAAAGTGATGGCCGAAGTTGGTGTGGACATCAGTACACAAAAATCGCAATTGGTCACCGAATTGCTCAAGGTTGATTTCGATTTTGTAGTCACTGTTTGCGGCCACGCTCATGAAACCTGCCCCTATTTTCCGACTGGAGCTAAGGTGGTACATGTTGGTTTTGATGATCCACCGAAGATGGCCGCTGAGTTGAAAGATAAGCAGGCACAGCTTGATTGTTACCGCCGCGTGCGCGATGAAATTCGGGCGTTTGTTGAGACTTTGCCTGAGGCGTTAGGCTAGAGAGTAGGGCGAATATTGTCCGCCATCACGCTACCGTGTAGCCATTCAAACTGTTCAACCAACAAAAGGCACCCCTTGCGGAGCGCCTTTTGTTGGTTGGTGTGTATTTAAATTGATAATTATTCGCCACGCTCTTTACGGATGGCCGCGAGAATTTCGGCACCACCTTGATTCATAGTTAGTATCGCCATTTGGTGGCCGATATCTTCGGCGTCGTCACGGGATCCTGAAATAACATTTTTGATCAGGGTTTGACCGTCGAGGCTAATCATGCCGCCAGTAACGTCGAGCTGATTGTTGTCGGCGAGTTCGGCCATGCAAAAGGCGGGGATACTGCAACCACCTTTGAGGGTTTTTAAAAAGGCACGTTCGGCAAGGAGGCGGAACTCGGTTTCGGTGTGATTGACAGCATCACGAATGATTTGCCGTTTTTCAGCATCAAGAGCTACGGATGATTCGATGGCAACACTGCCTTGACCGACGGGTGGAATGAACTGCTCAAGTGGCAGTGTCTCAACGATAAGGTCGTTGTACTCCATCCGATTGACACCCGCGTAAGCGAGGAGGATGGCATCGCACTGACCTTCATCCATTTTAGCGATACGAGTTTGTAGATTGCCGCGCATCTCAATAACTTTTAGGTGTGGATAGTGGGCCTTGAGCATCGCCCGACGACGTACCGATGAGGAACCGATGGTCAGTGGGCGGCTGGTATCGCCAAGACGTAGCTGTTTGTTGCGGCTAACGACCACATCGTTTACTTTTTCACGCACGGTGAAGGCAATAATTTCAAAACCTTCAGGTAGTTCCGATTGCATATCTTTAGCACTGTGTACGGCAATATCGATATCGCCGCTGCGTAGTTGGTCTTCTAACTCTTCGGTAAACACCCCTTTGCTACCAATTTTTGCTATGGAAACATCGAGAACTTGGTCGCCGCGAGTATCTATTTCAACAATTTCAGTTTGCATCCCGGCCTTTTGTAGCAACTCTTCAACATAGTAGGCTTGCCACATGGCTAGTTTGCTACGACGGGTTCCAATTTTGATTGTAGTGCTCATAATAATATCACCTTGCGAGAGATTCATAGGTTGATGGCTTAGCCATCTAATTCGTTTTTGCGCGACCATCAAGGAATGGCGCATTTTTTCAGGTATTCAAGTCGCTGTCAAGGCGGTTTTCAAGTCACTTTTCTTTCAATCATTACAGGTTTTTATCCGCTTTGTTGACCAGATGTGCTACCTTTGTTTTAGTTTTTTCTAAGATAGAGGCTGTGTGGTGATAAATTTAATGCGACATCTGAACGTTTTGCTTATTGTTTTTTTGACTGGTTGTGTAGCCCCAGCTGCGTATATAACCGAAGCCGATAAGGTTGGTTATGCGATAATTGCAGAAAAGCGGGCCGAAACAGGTCTCGACCAATCTTTTACCATCGCTAGCGCCGAGGAGCAGTTGCGCCATCGGTTGCTGGGTGAACAGCAACTGGTGACTGCAGCCACTCCTGAGGTGGCTGGTGATGATACGCCCATATCTCAATTCCGCTTAAACTCCGATCCCTTTCAATTATCACTTGATGATGCCTTACAGGTTGCGGCACAGAATAGCCATACTTATCAAACTAATAAAGAGACTATTTTCCGTCAAGCACTGGCCCTTGATTTAGAACGTGATGGTTTTCGCAGTACCTTTTCAGGGCTGCTGTCGTCGTTGTGGAGTAGTGATAAAGGGCTGGGCGGTCGCCGCAATGGCTTGCACAACACCGCTCAGACTGGCGTAGTGCGTCAGTTTAAAAGTGGCGCGTCGTTTATTACCTCTATTGGCCTCGATTTAGTGCAGCTGTTAACGGCTAATAGGGTGTCGGCGCGTGGCTTGGTTGCCGATGCCAGTATCAGCATCCCCCTCTTGCGTGGTGCAGGGGCTGAGGTGGTGACGGAGCCGCTCCAACAAGGTGAGCGCAATGTATTGTATGCCATGTGGATGTTTGAGCGCTATCGCCGCTCTTTTGCGGTACAGGTTGCCAGTGAATATCTGTTGGCGTTAGAGCGGATGAATCGTGTTGATACCGCTTATGATAATTATCAACGCTTGGTGGTGGCACGAAAGCGCGCCAAGCGGCTGGCCGATGCGGGGCGGCTGCCAGGAATTCAAGTTGATCAGGCGTTGCAAGATGAACTGCGCGCTCGGGTAAGCTGGGTGAGCGCTCAGCAAAAAAGTGCCGAGAGCTTGGATGGTTTTAAGCTCACTCTTGGTTTGCCTACCGATGCGCGGCTGGAATTGGATCGTCAGATTTTGTCGACACCGGTGAAATCATTGGCTGACAGTGTTCATGAGCTGGTGGAACCGCCGTCATCGTTGTTGCAGCTTGCGTTAGCATCGCGTCGCGATCTACGCATTGAGCACAGCCGCGTGGCAGATTCGCAGCGTAAAATTCGCCTTGCCGAGGATGCCTTACGCGCCGATGTAACATTGTTGGGTAAGGCAAGTGATGGTGCTCATCGCAGGGTGTCGTGGGTAGAGCGCGAGAATGTGAAGCTTAATCCCGATAACGGCGATTATTCGGCGTTGTTGAGTATCGATTTACCGTTTGAACGTACTGCTGAACGTAACGCGTTGCGGAATCGATTGATCGATTTTGCCGCGAGCCAACGGGCGCAGCAGCAACTGGAAGATTTGATTAAATATCAAGTACGTAGTGCATGGCGTGGTCGTCTGGAAGCGTTTGAGTTGATTCAGATTCAGCAACAGGCGCTTAGGGTCGCCAAGCGTCGAGTGATGAGTACCGATCTGTTTTTACAGGCAGGGCGCATTCAAATCCGTGATTTACTCGAAGCTCAGGATGATCTTGTTTCGGCAGAAAACTCCTTACTTGAAGCACAGGTGCAATATCGAATTAGAGCGATGGAGTTGATGCGCGATGTTGGTTCATTGGAGATTGATGCCACAAGTGATTGGTTGGAGGATGTGAACGAATATGCAGAATTGGCGCAATAAAAAAAATATTATCCTGTGTGGTGTTGGCGTGGTGGTCGTAGTTGGGTTGTGGCAACTAATGTTTGGCCCCGCTGCTGTTGAATCGCCATCGCAGCGACCAGTGTGGTCGCTGGTTGAATCGGGTCGTTTTGAGGTGACGGTGAATGCTGCTGGTAGCTTGAAGGCGAAAGATCAGGCGGTGATAGTTAATACTCTTGCGGGGGTTACCACTATTTTATCAGTGGTCGATGAGGGGACTGAAGTTGAAAAAGGGGCACCACTTATTGAGCTAGATGCTAGCTCATTGCAGGATCAATTGGTTGAGCATCAGATCAGTGTTCAGTCTTCACAGGCGAATTTTGTCCAGGCGCGTGAAAATTTAGAGGTGGTGAAAAGTCAGTCGTGCAGTGATGTTGAATCGGCACGATTGGCGTATCAATTTGCTCAAGATGATCTTGAAAAATATCGTTTGGGGGAGTTTCCTAATCAAAAAAAAGAGCAGCTTGCGCAAATTGCTCTGGCCGAAGAGGAGTTGCGTCGCGCTGAGGAAAAACTAGCGTGGTCGAAGGTGCTGTTTGAGGAAAAATTTCTGTCACAAACTGAACTTCAGGCCGATGAGCTGTCGGCACAAAAATCGCGGATCGATCGTGAACTGAGTCAAAGTAATCTGGAGCTGTTGCTTAAGTTTACCCATGTGCGTCAATTGACTGAGCTGGAAGCGCAAGTTAAAAAAACACGCATGGAGTTAGCGCGCAATAAACGTAAGGCGGTGGCAACGCAGGTTCAGGCTGAATCTGTGTTGAGTTCAAGGAAAGCGTTGTTAGAGCGTGAGACGATGAAGTTGGAAAAGGTGCAACAGGCTATCGCTAAAACGGTGATTGTTGCCCCTCAGTCTGGGGTGGTGGTATACGCCAGCTCGTTGCAGCGAAATTGGCGCGGCAATACCGAACCTCTTAGTGCTGGACAACAAGTGCGCGAGCGGCAAGAGTTGATCTATTTGCCCTCAACTGGAGCAATGGTTGCTGAAACAAAGATCCATGAATCGAATTTGGAAAAGGTTACGCAGGGGCAAGCGGCTTTAGTCTATGTTGATTCATTGCCGGGGCGTTCGTTTAGAGCGCAAGTGAGATCGGTGGCACTGTTACCTGATGCGATGAGCAGTTGGTTGAACCCTGATCTTAAACTCTATCGTACCGAGCTGTTGTTGTTTGATCACGATGAAGCGTTACGCAGTGGCATGAATTGCCGCATCGAAATTCAGGTGACTCAGTTTGACAAAGCGTTAGCAATCCCGATTCAGGCTGTTGTTTTAAATCAGGGTGCGCTGGTTGTTTATCGCTTACGTGATGGAGCTGTGACCCTGCAACAGGTTGAGCTGGGGCAAAGCAGTGAGAGCCGCGTTCAGATTTTAGCGGGACTACAAGATGGCGATCAGGTGCAGCTTAACCCACCGTTAGAGGAGGCTGGAAGCAGTGGCCGCTAAAAACGATGCACTGATTGTATTGCAACAGGTCAGTCGATGCTATGGTGCTGGTGATAGTCTTATCTCAGCCTTGAATAACGTTGATCTGTCGATTGAGTCGGGAAAAACCGTTGCGATTTTAGGTCGTAGTGGTTCGGGGAAGAGTACGTTGCTCAATGTGATTGGTTGCCTCGACCCGATCAGCGCTGGAACCTATCAGCTTAATGATCAAGATGTGAGCAAATTAGATGATGATGCTCTGAGTATATTACGCTTAGAAAGCTTTGGTTTTATCTTTCAAAGTTTCCACCTTATTCCACAATTAAACGTTCTCGAAAATATTGAACTCCCCTTGTATTATTTAGGTGTTGAAGCAAAGCTGGCGCGTGAGCGGGCGAAATCTCTGGCTGCGATCATGTCGCTTGATGATCGCTGGCTGCATCGCCCAGCGCAACTCTCAGGTGGACAACAGCAACGGGTGGCAATTGCTAGAGCGTTGGTTAACGATCCCGCTATTTTATTGGCCGATGAACCTACAGGGAATCTCGATGCGGCAACAGGTAGCCAGATTTTGTCTGTTTTGCATCGTCTTGCCGATGAAGGTAAAACTGTGGTGACCGTGACCCACGATCAATCTGTCGCCTACACAATGGATCGCCGCCTTTATATGCTCGATGGTCGTATTGTGCGCACAGATGAGAGCCGTAACGAGGCGAGGACTAGCGAGATAAATGTGGGGGATTTTTCATGTTGATCCGTTTCTTGCCCTCTTTGATCTGTCGCGATATTCACTTGGGGCTGAACAATTTGCGCTTGCATGCTATGCGCTCTTTTTTAACCATGCTCGGCATGATCTTTGGTGTTGCAAGCGTGATTGCCATGCTGGCGGTTGGTCAGGGAGCGAGTGAAGATGCCTTAGAGCAAATTCGCCAACTTGGTAGTGATGTGATTGTTATGGAGTCGGTTGATTCCGTGAGTAACGATAACCAACGCCAAGGTCAGAATTTTTTTAACGTCTATGGGGTCACCTATCTGGATGTGATGCGACTTCGAGATACGATTCCCAATGTTCGCCGTATTGTGCCGATTAAAATTCGCTATGAGCGGGTGGTGACGCAAGCTCAAGAGATTGCAGTACGAGTGGTTGGCACCACCACCCATTGGTTCGATTTGGTCAACAGGCCGCTGGTGGCCGGTCGCTTTTTTACTTCGTTGGATGAACAACGACATCATGCTGTTGCCGTGATTACTGAAAGGCTGGGTCGACAGTTGTTCCCGCTTCAGGCGGTATTGGGTAATTTTGTCCGTGCTGGTGGCAATGTCTATCGAGTGGTGGGGGTTATCCGTAGCACCGCGGCCGCGAGCAATAGTGTGACATCGCCTGCCCGTGATAATGATATTTATGTTCCACTTACGGTGATGCGTCAATGTACTGGTGATATATTGGTGAGTCGGTTATCTGGCCGCACCATAAGGGAAAAAGTTGAGTTGCATCAAGTGTTTATTCAAATGAGTTCTGAAGCGGTAGTTGAATCAGTTGCCACCGCTATTGATCATCTCATCGCACGATTTCATCGAAAAGAGGATGTGGCGATAAAAATTCCGTTGGTGTTATTGCGCCAAGCTGAGGAAACCCAGCGCCGTTTCAATATTGTCCTCGGTGCCATTGCTGGCATTAGCCTTCTTGTTGGCGGCATTGGTATTATGAATATTATGTTGGCATCGGTGACCGAGCGTACCCGCGAAATTGGTATCCGCCGAGCCATAGGTGCGCGCCGCCATCAGATTGTTAGTCAATTTCTCATTGAAACCGTTGTCCTGTCGTGTAGCGGTGGTTTTCTTGGCTGCATTGTTGGTCTGATCCTCCCTTGGACTATTTCCAAAATAACGGGATTGAGTACTGTGGTAACATCAGGTAGTCTGGTGTTATCGCTGCTGATCAGTCTGTCTGTCGGTATAGTTTTTGGACTCTATCCTGCGATTCGGGCTTCGAAGTTAGATCCGATAGCGGCCCTTCGTCACGAATAAAATTCAGATTTAATAGTTAAGGTGTTTGAACCTGAGCCTGTAGCTGTGAAAGTATTATGAAAAAACGTTCTCAAGTCAGTGCACAAGACCCCTCTTTAGCGCTCTTTTTGCCAACCAATCGTCACGAGATGACGCTGCGTGGTTGGGATGAATTGGATGTGCTGTTTATTAGCGGTGATGCCTATGTTGATCATCCGGCATTTGGTGTGCCACTGCTGGCGCGCCACCTTGAAGCTAAAGGGTTTCGTGTTGGTATAATTTCTCAGCCTGATTGGAACGATCGACAAGCTCTGAAGGTGATGGGGCGGCCGCTGTTGTGTGCCGCGATCTCCGCTGGGGCGATGGATTCAATGGTTAATCATTATACTGCGGCACGCAAAAAACGTCGTGATGATGCTTATACTCCTGGTGGCTTGAGTGGAGCGCGGCCTAATCGAGCGATTATCGCTTATACTGCTGCTGTTAAGGGCGCTTTCAAGGGGCTACCGATTGTTATTGGTGGTATTGAGGCGAGTTTGCGGCGCTTGGCGCACTACGATTATTGGAGCGATAAGGTTAGGCGTTCGGTGTTGATTGACAGTAAGGCTGACCTACTGATCTACGGCATGGGTGAAAAGCCGTTGCTTGAGATTGTTTCGCGTTTACATCAGGGGGAATCTGTCTCCCAACTTACCGATGTTCGCGCCACGGCGTGGTTGAGTAGTGACCAACCTTCAGGATCACTTTTGCCCTCTTTTGAACAGGTTCAAAATGATACTCAGTGTTATGCACAATGTTTTGCTGCCATCGATAAACACCATCATCACACGCTGATACAGGGTCATGCGAATCGTTTTGTTGTCGTAAATCCACCAGCAACAAAGCTAAGTGAAACCGAGTTAGATGAACTGTATGCGTTACCGTTTACTCGGCGGCCACATCCGAGTTATGGTGAAAAAATAACCGCATTTGAGCAGATTCGCTGGTCGGTCACAAGTCATCGCGGCTGTCAGGGGGGCTGCGCTTTTTGCGCTATTGCTCGTCATCAGGGTCGGCAGGTGCAATCGCGTTCAGAGCAATCTGTGCTTACTGAAATTGAGCGGATGGCTAGCGATCCACAGTTTCGTGGCACTGTTAGTGATGTCGGTGGCCCGACAGCCAACATGTATGGTATTGAGCTAAACGATGCAAAACGATGCCTTAGCTGTCAGCGCGATAGTTGCTTGTACCCTGTGATTTGCTCAAATCTGAATATTGATAGCGAACGCGGTGCGAAATTGTTAAGCCGAATCCGTAATATCAAAGCGGTTAAACACGTTTTTGTTGCCTCAGGTGTTCGCTATGATCTGCTCGAACATCAGCCTGATTATTTAGCTGCTCTACTCAATCATCATGTTGGTGGGTTACTTAAGGTGGCGCCAGAAGCGTTGAGCGCGCCATTGCTGAAAATAATGCGCAAGCCTGCACCGCATAGTTTTGCCAGCTTTATCGATACCTTTCGTACCCACAATCGTAACACTGGTCAGCGGCGAGGAATTGTCCCCTACTTGATGGCCGGTCATCCGGGTTCAACATTAAGCGATATGGTTGATACCGCTCTTTTTTTGAAACAATATAATCTGCGTGTTGAGCAGGTTCAGGAATTTACGCCGACACCCGGAACTCTGGCAACTTGTATGTATCACACGGGAATCGACCCGCGTAGCGGTGAGCCTGTTGTCAGTAGTTATTCAGAAAAAGAGCGCCGCCTGCAAAAAGCACTTTTACTTTATCATCAACCACAAAACCGCGCTGCGATTCGCGAAGCATTACGTTTGTGTGGCCGCCAAGCAGAGGAATCCTTATTGTTGGGGCATGGTGGTAAAACACCAACAGCCAAGGACAAAGGTGCAATTCTAAAAGAAAAGGCACGGCCACATTCTAAAAAAAAGAGCGGCGGGCGAACGTCACGGCCGCGAAGGTGATTTGATTGCTTAAAAGTTTTGTTTAAATAACCTGCATTCGTATAGTAAGACAATGTTAGGTGTTGGCGTAATTGAGGTGATTGGTGGCAGATGGTGTAACGATTAAAATTTTGGGCTCAGGAACAAGCACGGGCGTTCCCGTTGTTGGTTGTTCGTGTGATGTGTGTCGCTCCACAGAAACGAGAAATCAGCGCAGCCGATGTAGTGCCTTGTTATCTTGGGGTGGCTACCATGTACTCATAGATTCCTCTCCCGATTTAAGGCAGCAGTGTCTGTCTCATGGGATTACTCAGGTCGATGCGGTGCTGTATACCCACAATCATGCAGATCATGTTCATGGTATAGATGATCTGCGCGTGCTGAATGGGTCTCCCGATCGACCTCTTGCTGTATACGGGGCGCAGCAGCTGATACAACACTTATCTTCGAGTTTTCGCTATGCGTTTGAGTCGCAATCAAAGGTTGGTTTTCGACCACGACTCAAAGGAGTTGTTATCGCTGATACGCTGTCGCTGTTTGGTCGCAAGATTGTACCGATTCGATTGTTGCATGGTGATGAGACAGCTTTAGGCTACCGTGTCGGAGATTTGGCGTATTTAACTGATTGTAGTGCCGTACCAGAGGAGTCCGTCGCTCGGTTGCAAGGTTTGCGAGTTCTGGTGATTGATGGCTTACGTTTTCGTAATCATCCCACCCATTTTAGCGTGTCTCAGGCTATTGACTTCGCGCAGAAATTGAAGGCTGAGCGGGTAGTTCTGACTCACTTGAGTCATGATGTCGATTATCGACTTCACCAACAATTATTACCGAAATCTGTCGAATTTGCTTACGATGGCTTAATATTTTGTAACCGTCGCAGCTCGCGGAGCTGAATGTTGTCATTTTTATGAACGCGATGGGGAAGATCTGCGTATTTTTTCACCCGGTAATGAGATGCGCCTTGATCTGACGGGGTTGAGCCACTGGGGTAATGGTGGTAGCTTTTGTGAATATATGTATGGCATTGATCAGCCGTTAGCGGATTTAATTAAGCCTGAAGTGCGCAACCGTTTAGTTTTATTTGGAGCAAGCTATCAAGGTGGCGGCGACCTATCTTTTTCAGATGACACCATGGGTCGTATTCCATACGACACAATTTTTGAGGAGGGCCATGCAATTAGTAACTGTTTTTTCTTTGTTACTGGTTCAATTTATGGTGCGTTAGAAACGCAGCAGCAGGGTTTGCTCTCATTACTTGGCCGTTT
>NBLY01000019.1 GCA_002084665.1 Desulfobacteraceae bacterium 4572_35.2
TTTTTGCGAGTCCATCTTATATAGTCTTCAATTTTTTCAGGATTAATAACGCCGCAGTTTACCGTAGCAATGCGCAGGAGTTTAGGATTGATGGTGAGGGGGGGCTCTTCGCCGAGTTCGCCCGGGGGGGGCTCTTCGCCGAGTTCGCCCGATTGTACGTAGGTTTGTACGAGCTGACGGGTCTTATTGGCATCGACACCGCCAAAAATGAGTGGTGTAGTTCCTGGACGTGTAATTTCAACCGTCGGTTCGGCGTAGCAGAAACACATACAGCCCGAGGAGCGAAGCTCGATATTGGTAAGTCCTTGCTGTTGTATCTCTTCTTTAAAGGCAGAATAGGTGTCACGAGCACCAGCCGCGATACTACAGGTGGCCAGTGAAACATTGATTTGGGTTGCTAGTAGCCGTTTGTCCGCTACGACAGCATAGGCTGCGTGATGTTGTTGAAGAATGTGATGATGTTCATGCGGCAGTACTCCTTGGCGAGCTGAATTCGGCGATAATATCGGGAACCTGAGCTATGGTGACATTGCCGAAAACTTTTTCACCGACTAAGACAATGGGAGCCAGACCGCAAGCGCCAACACAGCGTACGGTGTCGATGGAGAACAGGCCGTCGAAACTGACTTCGCCGAGTTCTATTTTTAGTTGCTGCTTAAATGCATCGACTATAATCTCAGCTTCCTTAACGAAGCAAGCTGTACCCATGCAGATTGAGATGGGGTATTTGCCGCGTGGCACCATGGTGAAAATTGTGCAGAACGGTAACCAAATGTCTTTTTTTCTCGGCCAACGCTTTAATGAAGGAATCAAGCTTTTGGTACTGAGGTTGCTCCTCTGTGAAACTGCAACAGCATGTTGGTTCAAAATCCTTAGTTTCGGGCATATGGTGACACCTGACCTTTCTTCCTGAGGGTACATGTGAACGGTGATATATGCAGGTTACTTAAGCAGTTTATTGTGGGTGCTGATTTGATGTTCCTTGCTTTATGGTTGTTAGTGAATAAAATAAAAGTGGTGAATTTAGGAGGCTGTCGAGCTTAGCAATAACCCACTACGATTCACCAAGTTCAATAGTCTCCTGATTACTGAAATAAACGAATAAAATCTATATTTATTTAGCAGTATATTGCATGTGTTATTGTGTCAAGGGGGTGAATCGAAAAAAAGAACCATATTGGGAAATTTGTGCAACATTTTGAAATTGTTAGTGAAAACCTAGTGATATGAATGTTCGTTGTGCTGGCTGTTCTGTGCTGAGTTTACCGTTTAGCGATTTGCATACTGTTTATGGTAATGATGCTCTGCATCGCAAAAGATCGCGATGGTTTTGAATGGTGCAGGGGGAGGCACTTTTTTACTTCTAACGTTGAGGCTTGATCTTTAAATTGAATTTATTTAATACACTTGGTGGGGAAAAATGGCGACAATTGAAGTTAGAGTTTAGAGTAAGGTGAGGAGACAATGTTGTCGTATCAGTCGATATACTGCGCTTTTATCAATAGTCCTGCTAAAAGACCAATGGTAATCCCACCAGTATTTGCTGCCATATCCAGCCATTCGCCGTAACGGTTCACATATGGCTGTATTAATTCAATCATTCCACTCCAGGCAATAAACAATATTCCGATCATCAACCAGTAACGTGGTTTTCGTAATGCAACTGGAAACATTAATGCAGCATAAGCGATAAAATGGTGGGTTTTGTCGCTGCCGGGAACTGCAGGTAGGGTTGCCACTGGCCACAGCGATAACATTGTAATTGTCACTAGGGTTAGCACGGTGATCACTTGCCAATAACGCAGAATTATATTCAATATATTCGTCATTCTATCAACTCTTCCAGCTGGTTCGCAGTAGGTTCCTGTAAGGTCCGTTGCTCGTTATTGAAGGGTTGGTTCGCGGGTCATAGTCCAACCATGTTGTTGTGAGTAATGTAGTAAATCACTGTGCTTTGTAAGCTGTTGTGTTGTGGCAAGTTGTAGGTCGTAATAACCTTCGGTGCTTGTAGATGGTAATTTAAACTCTATTAGGTCCATACGCTGTTCTTTGATCTTAAGTGGCTGCGGTGGTGAGTTAATGTATATGCCGACATCATTTAATTGGTAGATTCTGTTATCGGCAAAGGCAACTGCAATAATGGTTGGTAGTTCACAAAGTATTTTCATCTTTAACGGGTTGCTAACATCAACCACTGTGGTTTTTGTGCGATCAGTTGTGATGTAAGCATAATTCCCCTGTATGATTATCTGACTACAGAATCCTGATAAATCCAAGGCATCACCAATTGTCGGATTTTTCGGGTCTCTGACATCAACACTTAATAATCCTCTGTTGCTACTGGTAATCAATGCATAGCCATCCTTAATTACCATATCTCTCGTTCGCGAACTTTCCTCAACTGTCGCGGGGTATTTAAGTTCACCGATTAGTGAAGGTGTTGTTTGTTCATTAATTTGGTAGATCTTTAATCCGTTAGGCCATGTTGCTAGGTATAGTTTGTTGTCCTTGATAGCGTAGTTGTCGTGAGGCATTGAAATGAATGGTGTTATCTGTTGAGGCGTATTTAGGTTTTCTGTGTTGAAAACAAAGATCCCATTTTTTTTGTTGCCGAGGTATAACTTATCCATGTTTGCGACAATGTTTTGCAGATGTGAGTTCCATTTGATTACTTTTTTTGTTCGTTTTAATGCTTTAGTGGGTAGGTTGATGATATGAATTTCGTTGTTTAGCAGCGCCACATATACATATCTTTTATCCATAGTGGTGGCAACGATTTTACGCGCAAAAGTGATCGAGTCATATTGTGACATAGAATCGGTTTTAGATGCAGTGAAAAGGTCTAGTCTGAAAGATGAAGTGACAGCAATGTGTTTGCCATTTTGTAAAATATTCTGCGTGTGGTCATGTTTTTTGTTTAAATAGTTTGTCGCTGCGGTGATGGTATTTTTCTTTGACGGGTCAAAGATGGCGAACCCTTTTTCACCAAGAAACGCGACAAGGTGATGGTTGAAAAGCATTATGTTCCGACAAATTCCTGCTGTTAAAAATGATTTTATGTGGGTGAGTCGGTTGTTGTCGATTCGATAATGATGGATATGATGGGAACCATTTGAAATGAAAATATCATGATCTGTTGCACAAAGTCCAAAGGCTGCGATCTCCTCTATTCTGTAAGAATTTATTTTCAAGTTTAAAGTATTGATATTGGCGATATAAAGGCCGTTTTTTCCCATAGAGATGAAAAGTGTGTCATCAATTTGTTTACATTGTATAGCGGAGTGGGGCAGTTCGATGGTGGCTATTCGTTTTGCCTGACGTGGTTGCGCTATGTCAATGATATACAGAAGCCCTTTTTTGTTTTTTGCACCAAGAACATAGGCTCTGTCGCCGTTTTGAGTGATGCTTTTAAGGGTTCCTTCAAGGTTTATTTTGCCAATTTCTTTTGGTGTATCATCTTTAATATCAAGAAGCATAAGACCGTCTCTTGTTGTGACAATAATTGCCAAACCATCTTTTATAATGCTGTCAAGAATAGTTACATTAGGATCAATGGTAAATTTATGCACTGGAGTCGATGGGGTAGATATGTCGATACATGCAAGCCCAGATGATCCGCCCGCAATGAGCGCCCTGTCTTTTTGAATTGTAATATTCCAAGCTTTAAAATCATCTTCAAATGAAAGGACCCCTGTTAAAACTGGATTTTTTGGATTAATGATATTGTAAGAGATGAGTTCGCTTGGTCGATTTGCTACCCACAGGTGGTTGTTGGTGCCTGCGATGTTAAATGCACGTCCTAATGTGAAGCGTGAACTTACGGTGTCTTGTTTTCTCTGCATGTTCGGGGTGAGTAGCACTGAAAAATTTGACGGTAGATTTTTACCTGTAATGATGAGAGTTTTGTCTTCTTTATTGATGTCTATCTGTGTGATTTCAGTAGGTTCAATTGGTTTTATCTGTTCGATAAAAATCAATAAGGTGACTAGGGTGATTGTGTAGAGTAAGACGAGTAAGGGGAGAATATACCGTTTTCGATTGATGAATTGTCGCAACGACATTTATTGCACCTCAGAATCAAGTTTGGTCGATGGTGGTTCATTGACCAAAAAAAATTCAACTTGATCTAGAAGTTCTTTTTGACGGTATGGTTTGCATAAATATGCATCCATTCCGACTGCTAAACATGCTTGCGTATTTTCATCGCTAGCATGGGCGGTGAGGGCGATAATAGGAACTTGGCTAGTTAAACGTATAATTTCAGAGGCCTTATAACCATCCATTATCGGCATTTGACAGTCCATCAATATTAAGTCAAATTGCGTGGTTATTGTGGCATCAATGGCTTGTTGTCCATTGTCGACAATGGTGAGTTGATAGCCTTGCTGTTCAAGGATAAGTTGAACTAAGCGTTGATTTGTCAGATTGTCTTCTGCAAGTAATATCTTTTTATCTGAATGATTTGATTTAGTTGCGTGATGTTTAACAGGTGAGTCTGTGGCTGTTTTTTCTTTAACGAGCGAGGGTGCTACGGCTCGATGAATATCTTTCACATGAATTGGTTTTGTCAGACAACTTGAAATGCCAAGGTGTTTTTGTTCTGCTGTGGTGAGTGTTTGGTTGTGTGCGCTAATGTAGATGATTTTATCTCTGTGTGAGTGATCCTCGCTGAGGAATGTTCTGGGATCGCCTAGTAGGGTATTATCTAAAAAGATGGTGTCAAATGCTTTGCTAGGTTTATTGAGGTGTTGTAATAAAACTTTTTTAGAACTGATTATCTCATTCTTGGCTCCTAGGGCAGATAGGTGCAATGAGAGTAGTGTCGCTAGGTCAAAATTCTCTGTAGCAATTAAAATTGTTTTGTTGATACCCTCGACAGGCTGTTGTGATGATCTCTTCTCGTATGTAAATGGAATTTTGAGAGTAAAGCAGGTGCCATGTGGCACCGTATCGCTTATTTCTATTGTGCCATTCATCAATTCTGTTAGCTGCTTTACAATTGTTAAACCTAACCCTGTACCGCCATATTTACGTGTTGTTGAGCTGTCTGCTTGTGTAAAGGCGTTGAAAATTCCCTTTTTTGCTTGATCGCTAAGGCCAATTCCGCTATCAGAAATTTTTAAAGTGAGCCATATGTTTTTGTCGTCAATTTCGTGACATGATAAGGCAACCGAAATTTTACCACAATCTGTAAACTTGGTCGCATTTGAAAGTAAATTGAGGATGATTTGGCGCAGACGACCCGCATCGCCATACAGAAGTGATGGGAGTTTGGGTGACGGAATGGTTGTCAGTTCCAATCCTTTATTGAATGCGTTATCTGCAAGCAGTTCAGCTGAGGCCTCTAATGTGGCGGTTGGGTCAAAGGGGACGATCTCAAGTTCAAGTTTTCCCGCCTCAACTTTTGAGATATCAAGCAGGTCATTAAGAATATTTAGCAGCGATTCCCCAGAGGAGTGGATCGTTCTAGCAAGTTCTTTTTGTTTACTATCTGTTGCATTCTTTTCAAGTACTTCAGCCATTCCTAGGACACCAATCATCGGTGTGCGGATTTCGTGGCTCATATTGGCTAGAAAACGTGATTTCGCAGCACTGGCTTCAATTGCCTCGTTTCTGGCTAATCCAAGATTTTTAACGGTCAACATCAACTCATTGTTGCTTTGTTTTAGGTCTGTCGTGCGTTCTGTTACCTGTGTTTCAAGTTCTGCACTGTGCTTTTGTAGGGCAAATTCACGCCTGTTTATCTGGTGTAACATGTCATTGAAGCCTGTCAATAGCTCGTCTACTTCGACAATGTTATGATCTATTTCTGTCCTGATGTCGGTAGTGTAGACTTTTTCAGCTGTGATAATTTTCATTCGATCAACAAGTTGGTGTAGTGGCTGAGTAATGAGCAGTCTTAGTCGAGCTGACATCAGGTAGGCAAGCGCTAGAGCAGCGCCGAGAATAATTAGTGACGAAAGGGTAAATAGAATTAGATTGTGTAGCAATACGTCCTGACTAGCTTGAAGATAAACTGCACCAAGGTAGGCGTCATTGTAGAAAATGGGTGAATAGATGCACAGTTTATTGTCAACGAAATGATGTATGGTCCGTTTTTGTTGTATTGCAAGTGTGAGTTGCTCAGGATGAAAGGCGTTTCCTTTTAGTTCTTCGGCAAAAGTAGTCCGTTCACGGTTTAAATATTGCGCAAATACTTTATTCTCTTTATTTAATAGGTAAGCAACGCGAATTGTCTGCTCTGTTCTCAACGTTGCTAGAATGGGGGTTGCAATGAAACTTTTGCGCAGTGTGAGGCTTTCGTGGCTGTTTTCGCCAATTATTTTGGCTAGAGTCGACATTTTGTCGATCATACTATTGCGGAAAGTGATCCCCTGTAGGTAAAGAGATACCAATAGGGTAAGCAAGATCACTATTGAGCAAGTGATCATGACAATATGTGTTATTTTGGCGTTGATTGTTGCATGATCAGGCTGGGACATAGAGTTATTGGTCGCTTTAGATTTAGTGTGGCAATGATTGGTTCGCGACGTGACAATCATTGTGATATTTAGTTAGTTATGCTTAATCCCATAATCCTATAGTTGATAGTTGATTGCGTCAATATAAATCTGATTGATTCAGTGGAAAACAGTTTGGTGACTGGTGTGGTGCAAGGTATAACGGCTTAAAGCATGTCGAATTTTATGTAGGTATACGTAAAGGTTATAAATACAAGATGAATGTTATAGATGTTACAGGGCTCGATAAACATTATGGATCGCGCAAAATTTTGACTCAGGTCACTTTTGCTGTTGATGAAAAAGAGAAGATTGGTTTGATCGGTCGTAATGGTTGCGGTAAATCGACATTGCTTCGCATTCTTGTTGGTTTGGATGATTCCGATGGTGGAACCGTGAATAAAAAGCGTCATGCCTCCGTGGTCTATTTGGCTCAACAGCCTGAATTGGATGGAGCGTTGACGGCAGAGCAGTATTTACAGCGTTCGCTTGCGGAGGTCCATAGTCGAAGGGAGCGATACGATAGGGTGTGCCTAGAACTTGGTAGCTGTCAGGCTGAAACTGCGGACACCTTGCTACAAGAGCAGCAGCAACTACAAGAGTGGTTTGATCAACATCAAGCATGGAACATTGATCATCGTATTGGTGATCTTTGTAGTCGCCTTGGTGTTGTAGATCTTCATCAGCCGGTAAGTCAACTCTCAGGGGGACAACGGAAGCGGATAGCCTTGGCTGGCGTGCTCCTAAATCAACCCGATTTATTGTTGCTTGATGAACCAACTAACCATCTTGATGCCGAAAGCATCCGTTGGCTTGAGGAGGAATTGATCCGCTATCCCGGTGCGGTAGTGCTGGTAACTCATGATAGATATTTTCTCGATCGCGTGGTAACACGCATGTTTGAGGTCGATGAAGGTATATTTAATATCTATACTGGCAATTATAGCCATTATCTTCAACAGAAGCAGGAACAGCTTGAGACCAATCAGGTGCAGCAAAGTAGATTACTCAATTTGTTGCGCCGTGAAGAGGCTTGGTTGCAGCGGGGAGCGAAGGCGCGATCCACAAAACAAAAAGCTCGAATTGATCGAGTCGGTAAGTTGCAAGAGCAAAAGCAGGGGCCGCAACGTAGCGATTTAGCTCTACAGTTTTCGGCTGATCAAAAGCTTGGTGGAACCATTCTCGAGTTGGACCACGTAACACTACAGGCAGGAGACTTGCGCTTAATTGATGATTTGTCGTTGATGATGCGCCCCGGTGAGCGGTTGGGAATTTTAGGACCAAATGGCAGTGGTAAGTCAACGTTGCTTAAGACCGTTTTAGGGCAGGTTCCTCTGGTGTCGGGAAAGATTACCGTCGGTCGAAAAACACACATTGGTTACATAGATCAACAGCGTAGTGGTCTTGATCCAGAAGCTCTTGTTGCCGAGGTTCTCGGTGAGGGTGAATGGGTGACCGTCGCTGGGGTGAAGCGTCACAAGACAGGTTATCTCGAAGATTTTCTCTTTGACCATGCTGAACAACGTAAACCTGTATCGACACTGTCTGGTGGCGAGCGTGCCCGTTTGCTGTTGGCGCTGTTGATGTTGCAAGGTGCCAATTTGTTGATTCTCGATGAGCCAACCAATGATTTAGATATCCAAACTCTACAGGTGTTAGAGCAGGCCTTAATTGATTTCGGTGGCTGTGTGCTGATTGTCACTCATGATCGCTATTTACTTGATCGGATTGCAACGTCGATTTTAGTTTTTGGTGCTGATAGAGAAGCGATCTGCTATGCGGGAAATTATAGCGATATGTGTCGCCAATGTCAGTTGGCTGAGGAGACAAAGATTGCTGAAGAGATTGTCTGTGTTGTTGAAAAAAAACAGGTGGTGAGATCGTCAACTCGGGCGCGAAGTGGTTTAACGTTTAAAGAGAAAAAAGAGTTGAACGATTTAGAACAAAAAATTGAGCAACTAGAAGATGAAAAAACTCAAGTTGAACATGCTTTATCGCAACCAGAAAACGTATCAATCGATCAGCTTACTGAGTTGGGGGAGAAGTTTTCTGAGGTCGAAAAACTTCTTCATAATTCGTATGAGCGTTGGGAAGAGCTTGAATTGAAAAAAGAGAGCTAGCCCACTTTGAGCTAATGTTCGTTTACGACTTCCATGTTGACTTTTTCTTGACACATCGTATACAGTACACACATTCATTTCAATGAATTTGTTGGTCTACAATACTGTTATATAGATCAAAACTACTTATCTACTGGTTTTCTCAGTTGAAACCGTAATCTTTTCGAGGAGGTTCAAAAGAATGATCGAAGCGTATCTGCAACATGAAGCAGAGAGAAATGCACAGGGTATCCCTGCACTGCCTCTCAATCCTGCTCAAGCAAAAAGCTTATGTGAGCTGTTGGTGACCCCGCCTGCAGGCAAAGAGGAGTTTCTTTTAAATCTTCTCAAGGAGCGCATCTCTCCAGGTGTTGATCCTGCTGCTGAAGTTAAGGCTGCATTTTTAGCTCAAATTATTAAAGGTGAGGCCTCTTCACCTCTGGTAAATAAAATTGAAGCAGTACAGATTCTTGGAACTATGATGGGTGGTTACAACATCCAGCCTTTGATCGCTGCTCTTGAGATCGCTGAGCTTGCTGACGAAGCAGCTTGTGCACTGTCTGGCATGGTTTTGATCTATGATGCGTTTGATGATGTTTTCGCATTGTGCAAAGCTGGCAACGCTGCAGCGAAGAAGGTTGTTGAGTCTTGGGCTGCTGCTGAGTGGTTCACCTCTAAGCCTGAGTTAGCTGAGACCATTAAAGTTATGGTTTACAAGGTTGACGGCGAGATTAACACCGATGACTTCTCACCTGCTGGTGATGCATGGAGTCGTCCTGACATCCCACTTCACTCTTTAGCAATGGGTAAAACCTCTTTCCCTGAGGGTAATGCTCAGATCGCTAAATGGCGTGCTGAAGGTCACCAGGTTGCTTTTGTAGGTGATGTTGTTGGTACAGGTTCTTCACGTAAGTCTGCGTGTAACTCTGTATTGTGGGCCATTGGTGAGGATATTCCTGCTGTACCTAATAAGCGTCGTGCCGGTGTTATTATCGGTGGCGTTATTGCTCCAATCTTCTTCAACACTGCTCAGGACTCCGGTGCGCTGCCATTGCGCATGAATGTTGATAAGATGAAAAGCGGTGATGTTATAACTATTGATACCAAGGCTGGTAAAGTAACTAACGCTGCTGGTGAGGAGATTTCAACTTTTGAGATCGCTCCTAACACTGTTAGCGATGAGTTCCGTGCCGGTGGCCGTACACCTCTCATCATCGGTCGTAAATTGACCGAGCGTGCTTGTGTTGCTTTAGGTAAGTCTGTTCCAACTATGTTCATTGAGCCAAATAACCCAGTTGCTAAGGCTGGTCAAGGTTACTCTCTGGCACAAAAAATGGTTGGTAAAGCATGTGGCGTTGACGGTATTCTGCCAGGTACTGCTTGTGAGCCTCTGATGACTACTGTTGGTTCTCAGGATACCACTGGTCCAATGACCGCTGACGAGATCAAAGAACTGGCTTGCTTGAAGTTCCAAGCACCAATGTTTATGCAATCTTTCTGTCATACTGCAGCGTATCCAAAGCCAGCTGACGTTAAGATGCACAACACTCTGCCAGCGTTTATTTCTGAGCGTGAAGGTGTTGCTCTGAATCCTGGTGATGGTGTTATCCACAGTTGGTTGAACCGTCTGTTGTTACCTGACACCGTTGGTACAGGTGGTGACTCCCATACTCGTTTCCCAATCGGTATCAGCTTCCCTGCTGGTTCTGGTTTGATCGCTTTTGCCGGTGCTCTTGGTTTTATGGCTCTTGATATGCCTGAGTCGTGTTCTTGAGATGGAAGGTCTGCCTAATCTGTCTGTAGAGCAGGCATACGAGCTGACTGATGCTGCTGCTGAGCGTAGTGCTGCTGCTGGCTGTATCCAACTTTCTGAAGAGTCTGTTTGCACTTACCTGCGCTCCAATGTTGCGCTGATGGAGAGCATGATCAAAGACGGTTATGCCCATGCCGGTACATTGCAAAAGCGTATTGATGCTGTAAACGAGTGGTTGAAGAGCCCACAATTGCTTAAAGCAGACAAAAATGCTGAGTATGCTGCGGTTATTGAGATCGACCTTTCTGATCTTAAAGAGCCTATTCTGGCATGCCCAAATGATCCCGATGATGTCAAGCTTCTCTCTGAAGTTCAAGGCACTAAAATTCAAGATATCTTCATCGGTTCTTGCATGACAAACATTGGTCATTTCCGCGCTGCAGCGAAAATTTGGGAAGGCAACAAGTTTAATCCAAACGATCGTGTTTGGATCTGCCCTCCAACTCGTATGGATCAGGCAAAACTTAAAGATGAGGCACTTTTCGCAATCTTCAATCAAATTGGTGCTCGTATCGAAACTCCAGGTTGCTCACTGTGCATGGGTAATCAAGCACGAGTTCCTGATGGTGTGAACATGTTCTCCACATCGACACGTAACTTCAACGATCGTATCGGTAATGGCGCTCAAGTTTATCTTGGTGGTGCTGAGCTTGGTGCTGTTACAGCTCTCAAGGGTGAGCTACCTACACCTGCTGAGTACTTGGCGATTTACAAAGAGAAGATCTCTCCTTGTAAAGAGGAAGTTTATAACTACCTGCAGTTTGACGAGCTTGGTGAGTTTGACGCTGTTTACAAGCGTTGCGATATTTAATCATCAGCTAAATGTGTGACAAAAAAAGGGCCGCTTCTAACGAGGCGGCCCTTTTTTGTTTAGGAAATTTATGGGGAGTGATGAGAAATTAATCACGTATCCGTTGGCTCATCCCTTGGTAGCAATCGATGCGCCGATCACGTAAAAATGGCCAGATTCTTCTAATCTGTTCACTACGATGTAGATCAATTTGTGCCTGCAATACTATCTCGTCGGTTGCATTCGCTTGGCCGATAAATTCCCCTTGCGGTCCGACGGCAAAACTATTGCCCCAAAATTTAGCTCCTCGAGTGCGACCGCTGGTGTCCTCTTCGAACCCAACCCTATTTACTGCAATGACTGGAATACCGTTCGCTACAGCGTGACCACGTTGCACTGTGATCCAGGCATCAAGTTGTCTTTGTTGTTCCTCTGTATCGTCTTGCGGATCCCAACCTATTGCCGTTGGGTAGATCAGTATGTCGGCACCGGCAAGAGTCATAAGGCGAGCAGCTTCAGGATACCATTGATCCCAACAAATTAGGATGCCGAGCTTACCGACGCTGGTATTGATCGGCTTAAACCCTGTGTCACCTGGGGTGAAATAAAACTTTTCATGATAACCGGGATCATCGGGGATATGCATTTTACGGTAGGTTCCTGCAATGCTGCCATCGTGCTCGAAGACTACCGCTGTGTTGTGGTACACCCCTGCTGCTCGTCGTTCGAACAATGATGTAACGATGACAATATTGTGTTGCTTGGCAAGCTTCGAAAAACAATCGGTAGTCGGTCCAGGGATACTCTCTGCAAGATTAAAGTTATCACAGCACTGTGTTTGGCAAAAATATAGGCTGGTGTGTAATTCTTGTAAAACAACCAACTGCGCTCCATCTTTAACAGCCTGATCAATCGCAGTGCATGTAGCGGCAATGTTTTGCTCACGATCTGCATTGCAGCTCTGTTGAACCATCGCAACATTGAGATGGGTTCCTTTTTCAATTAAAGTGGGTGTCATTGTAGAGTTCCTTGGGGCAGTTGCATGGTCAAACAGTGCAGCGAACCATGCTGAATGATCACTGCTGAGCAATTAATACCAATGATTTCATGGGTTGGAAATGCGGTTTGGATAACATCTAGGGCATATTTGTCAGCGGGATCATCGTAGGTTGGAACCAATATGGCATCGTTGATAATAAGAAAATTAGCGTATGTCGCAGGCAAACGCTCGCCGTTATGGTCAAATTTTGCTTGTGGCCACGGTAGTGGTAACAGCTTGTACGGTGATCCGTCAATAGTCCTGAATTCGCTAAGTTGCTGTTCCATAGCTTTGAGGGCGACAAAATGTTCATCTGATCTATTCTTGCAAGCCACATAAGTAATTGTGTTATTCGGACACAAGCGTGCCAGTGTGTCGATGTGCGAATCGGTATCGTCACCAGCTAAGTAACCATGGTCAAGCCAAAGAAATTTTTGAATTCCCATCTGTGTAGAAAAAAAGTGTTCCAACTGTGATTTGTTAAGATGTGGGTTTCTGTTTCGGTTTAACAGGCATTCACTTGTGGTTAGTAAGGTTCCTTGACCATCTGATTCGATGCTGCCACCTTCTAGGATCAGTGGTTGGCTGGTCATGGGGGCGCTAAAGGCATGTTTTTCAGCTAGGAGATGGTTCATCTGGTTGTCTTTGTCAGCGGCAAACTTTAACCCCCAACCATTAAAACCAAAATCATACAAAAGTGGTTTGCCGGCCCGATAGAGAGTGATCGGGCCGCAATCGCGGGTCCAAGTATCGTTCATATCGATGGCGTAGAGCTTAATGTTGTTAGAGCAAATATTTTCTTGATTAAGTCGCCCAATAACGTAATCAATCTTTGCTGCAACAATCACTACTTTTTCGAAACGACTAATCTGTTTTACGAGTTGGACAAATACCTGTTCAATTTGATCTAAGATGTCAGCCCAATCGCTATCGCTTGTAGGCCATGACAGGAGGATGCCGTCTTGATGTTCCCATTCAGCGGGTAAGCGGATGTGTTCGTGATTCAAGATTTTTCTCCACGGTGGACAATGTTATATCTGAGCTTTGCAAACTTAACTGGTGCAGCTTACGATTATGACACGAAACTGTCTGTAGTTAAATAGCTTGAAGTGGAGGAGAGATGATTCTGCGTTGAAAGGGTGGCTGCCGAAATCAATCGACATCCACCCGTTGTGGTTTAGCAGCCAGTTAGAGCATCACTACCTGCTGTAGGTGCTTTTTGTGCCTTGATTGAAAGTTTAGCTCGGTCTCCAACGGTAATTTTTTTTCGTCTGATCTTTAGAGACAGTGATGGTGATCTCTGTACCCTCAACCTTTTAAAGGGAGATGTTTACTTCTTGTGGCACTGACTACAACTTGTCGGCGCAGCTTTGTTGCCTTTTTTCTTTTCAGTTTTGTGACAACTTAGGCACAGACCGTGGCCCTCTTTTTTGTTACTGATCACAATTTTGTCAGGCTCTTCTCCTGTATGGCATGCTGAGCATTCCATTATATTTCTATGCTCAGCATGGTTGAAAGTGACTGTTCCTTTGCCTGTGTAGCTGTACTGGTCGGCTGCTAAAGCACCGCTAATACCGATAAAAGTAAATTGAGCGAGAATGATGGCGATAAGTAATACTTTCTTTTTCATAGTTGCCTCCTTGGTCGAATGTTGAAAAGTTGTGTCGAGTTGTTGGAAACATTTTAACGCTGTTTTTTTGTGTTTGGCAGTCGATATCGACCTGTATGTAGCCCGATGTCGATAGCTATTGCTGTAATTACAGGTGGTTGTAAGTGTCTTGCCGTTTAGTCATTTTTACTGTTCGTTGCTCTTTCTAGGTAACTCTGCTAGAGTTCAAGGCTATGGAATCAGTTGCTATGGATAAATTTGAATCTACGGTAAATGTCGATGGTGGCACTATAAAATTGCTACGTGAGCAGCAATCATTGACTCAGCTTTATGTTGCTAAGATGGTTGGTGTCACCACTGATACCATCTCGCGCTGGGAGAACAATCGCTATCCGACGATTAAGCGGATTAATGCCGAACGACTCGCTGAGGCCTTAGAGGTATCTATTGATGACCTTCTATCTAATGCCGCTAAAAACTTAACCGCGTCTGATGCTGGTAACCGTCATCTGTCACGCAAGTTGTGGCTCCTGATTGGCACCATGGTCTGTCTATCTCTCGGGTTATTATTGTTGTGGTTATTTTCTCTTCCTGAAATTAAATCTGAGCGAGTTTTACCGAGCTATGGTGCGCCAAGTGCGATAATACCGGTTCAGTTACGTTTGAGCGGTGCAGGAGTTCGAGGTGTGGTACGCGAGACGCTTCCTCGTGGTTGGTCTTTTATTGCTGCATCACCTCAACCTGATAGTGTCGACCATGAAACGGGATTAATCCGTTGGATTGTTCAACTGGATGAGAAACCGTTTAAAATTTATTATCTTGTCAAGGTTCCAACTGGTTTTCCGTTGAACCAGATGGCTGCTTTTGATGGTGAGTTGATCGCTCATGCGCCAACAGGTCGTAACCGCTGTGAACTTATTGGTGCCAATAAGCTTGTGGTGGCAAAGATCCATTGGGCCGATTTAAATGGCGATGGCTTGATAGATGATGATGAGATGCTGGATGCTTCTTATTTAAGTGAAAATATGCCAAATTTACCCTTAGACTTAGATGCTGTTGAAGAGCTCTGGATTGAGGAACAATATTACTGGAACGACGAATTATTGCGCTTTGTGCCAGGAATATTGCCTGAAAATTTTTTTACAGAAATTGATCACAATAAATAGTCTAAACACGTCCTTTTAGAGTGCCAATAGAGATAGATTGTTTTATACTCCTTTTTTCATTTATCATTGCGTATATGCTTGAATTGGTCATTGTCAAGTGTTACCCGTGTCTTTCTTTTAGGTGAGCAGACTCATGGAACATGTATTACAGATGTTGGACAGTGAAATGTCCTTAGTTGAGAAGCAGTTTAAACACGATCTCGATTCTGAAGTTTTATTGATACGTAAGGTGGGTGAATATGTGCTTGCCAGTGGTGGTAAGCGGATGCGGCCAATGTTGGTCCTTCTTGCGGCACGTTTAACGGGTTATCGGGGCGATAAACACATTGGTGTTGCGAGTGTGGTTGAATTTATTCATACTGCGACTCTGTTACATGATGATGTTGTTGATAGTGCTGATTTGCGCCGTGGTGAAGCCTCTGCTAATTCAGTATGGGGTAATGAAGCCTCTGTTCTGGTTGGTGATTTTCTTTTTTCCAAATCGTTTTCACTCATGGTTCGTACTGGTAGTTTAGCGATTTTACAGGCCCTGTCGGACGCAACGACCATGATGGCTGAAGGTGAAGTTCTACAGTTGATCAGTACCTGTGACCTTGATTTAAGTGAAGAGCGCTATATGCAGGTAGTGCGTGACAAAACCGCGGTGCTCATTGCGGCAGCATGTCGCTGTGGTGGTGTGCTTAGTGGTGTTGATGATGAGCAAGAACAAGCCCTTAGTGATTTTGGTATGCATTTAGGTATAGCGTTCCAATTTATGGACGATGCTCTCGATTATGTCGCTGATCAGGCCGAGTTTGGTAAAGCCTGTGGTCATGATCTTGAAGAGGGGAAGATGACGCTACCTTTGATTGAGACACTGCGTAAGTGTACTGCTGAAGAGCGAGAAATGGTCGCAGATGTTGTTGAAAAAGAGCTTCTTAGCGATGAGGATCTTGCTGGTGTTACTCAACTGATTCATAGTTATGATGGTATTGATTATACCCGTGTCCGTGCAAAGGAATTGGTTGAAAAAGCCAAATGTTGTCTAGATGTGTTTGACGCAAGTGAAACTAAAAGTGCTCTTTATGTGTTAGCTGATTACGTGGTGAGCCGTACAAAGTAGGTTGCGTAAAATCGCTGAACTAAGTTCGTTAAATGCCTTTGTTTCGGTTAACTGATACAGGGGCATTTTTGTTTTAGATCTAAAATGTCACTATGGAATAAATGATAGATCAGCATAAATTTAAAATGGTATGAAATAAATTTAGCACGCTCTTTCGATAAAAAGGAGGTTCCGGCAATGTTGCGCCATCGAAGTCGTGACTTATACTTTGTTTTTTAATTTGTGGTAGATCGCACCTCGTCGCGTTTGGAATACTATCTGCATATATGATGATAGAAGATTTCAATTCAAGGTGAGAGAATCTATTTATGCAACACGAAGAACTTATCCATAAAAGCTTTTTTGATTTTTCAGATCGAAGTTACACGATTTGTATTTATCGACGTGGTGAGGACAACTATATTGCTAAAACAGAATTTAGTCCTGAAGATATGATTATCAATGATGGTATGGATATGGTGTTATTATTAGAACGACACCGCCGTTTATTGCCATTGGCGATCATCTCTCGGCAAATGCGCCCACCGCAAAAAAA
>NBLY01000120.1 GCA_002084665.1 Desulfobacteraceae bacterium 4572_35.2
TTACTCAATGCTGCAGAAGAAGAGATTCTTTTAGATATTGCTCGCACAACAATTAAGAGTCATGTTTGCAACAACAAAGTGTGCGTTGTCCCTCGTGAAGAGCGGCGACTTAACTTTAAACATGGCTGTTTCGTTACCATTAAACAAAATGGAAAACTACGCGGATGTATTGGTAATTTTCAATCAGAGCTGCCGCTATTTAAAGAGGTAGCTGAAATAGCCATGGCATCAGCTTGTAATGATCCCCGTTTCTATCCACTAAAAATACAGGATCTTGATTCAATATCGCTGCAAATATCGGTACTCTCGCCATTGGTGAAAATTGACAATATTGATGAAATTATCATTGGTACACATGGTATTTATCTTGAATGCGGTCACTGTCGCGGCGTTCTATTACCCCAAGTAGCGACTGAGAATCGTTGGGATCGAACCACCTTTTTAAATCAAACATGTATCAAGGCCGGGTTGCCATCGACAGCATGGCAAGGGATGAATGCCGATATCTACATCTTTAGCGCTCAAGTTTTTGGCGACCAGCAGGGTGTTAAGAGAATCCGATCTTGAACCACAGTTTCTTGGATTAGAAATCACCTAAATCGTGACCGATCGAAATTAGCCATGGACATACAACATCTAATAGACAAATCAGCAGCAGCATGCCTTTCACCTCCAAGAGAATGAAATCATCTCCTAGCTATATAACTACTCAACCAACAAACTAATAACGGCCATGCCAAGGGCCGCATTGAAGCCATCCCTAGGGCTTGTTGTCACCGTCCATGGTGACAAACACCCTTTCCACAAACGATGCCAGTTCAACTACAATTGTGCTGAAGTTACAATTATACAACCATCAATGAGCACCAGCCCTCCCCCACAAAGCTAATGAATAAAAAATAACCATCCAAGCGTCCAGCATTATTTAAAACCAATAATCATAAAAAACAACGCACAAACGCTAGACTTCACCACAACATAAGATAACTTTCATAATGTCTGATCTATTTTCACTACAAATCAACGGTAGAAAAGCGTGAGAATTCATTGAGAACAAATTATAGCTCGCAAGGAGGAGGTTACGGCGACTCTAGTCGATATCTGGTGCTCGAAAATTATGAAAAGGAGGCAGAATGAAGAGTTGGTATAGACTGTTTCTCAGTATCGTCTGTCAACGGTGGCACTGCCACCGAGTAGCGTTCTGGGGGCAACAGTCTCAGGAAGATCCAGTACTGAAATCGAATGGTATGATACCGGTGATGGCGAAACAGCCATCCCTTTTTATCAGTACCTGCTGCTCAATGTTTACGATATTGACGGCGATGGTATGAACTTTCGCGGTTATGGCCGCGTTGCTGACGATCTAGCCGATGAAGCCGACAAGGGCTGATCAATGACCTTGATGCTCGTTTAGGTCGTCAGTTTATCTCAACCACTGCAGGGGCATCGATCATGGACGGCCTCACCCTTGAATATGGCGATCTAGATGGCTTTAACCTCACCCTATTTGGCGGTGGCGATGTTTCTTACTATGAGGGCTACAATGTTAAAGATCTGATTGTTGGAGCTGAAATTAGGCACTCATTTTTTGAGGAGGTAAACCTTGGTCTGTCCTATCTCCAAAAATGGGACAATAGCGAACTAGCCAATGAACTGGTTGGCCTCGATGTTGATTACGACTACAAAGACTTGCTCCACATCTACAGCGAAGCTCAATTTAACTACCTCGCCGACACGATCAGCTACTTTCTTGCTGGAACCAAGTACCACCGCAGTGAAGATTGGTCGCTCCGCACTGAGTATCTTTACTCCTTACCGGTATTTTCCTCTACTTCCATCTACTCAATTTTCGCCGTCGATGAATATCAAGAACTATTCGTTGAATACGAACACCGACTCGCTCCGGGCTTACGTGCCTTCGTAAATTATGCTCGCGAAATGTACGAATATGATGCCGATGCTGACGTATTTGAAGCAGGTTTGGAAAAAATCCGTACTGGCCGTTTCTCAGGCTACGTGATCGGAACATGGCGTGAAGATCCAGATGGTCAGGATTTAACTGGATTTAAACTATATGGCGCAACCACCATCACCCACAAACTACAAGCAGGAATCGGTGTTCATGTCGACGTTCTTGAGCGTTATCTCGATGAGGACGAAGATGAAACTACCAGCTCTCGCATCTGGGTTGACGGTACCGTCACCTTTAATCGCAAAATCAATCTGCAAGCCAAGGTGGAACGGATTGAAAGCGATCTATGGGACGAATACTACCGTGGCCGCGTTCGCCTGAACGTTCGCTTCTAACAAAGGAGTCACATATGAAGCACAGTGTACAACTACTATTGACCGTTCTGGTCGTGCTGGTGACATCCACAGTCTGGGCGACGCCGTTCGATCATAATGACCACTTAAGCATCCTTGAAGGGGAACCGTGCCTCACCTGTCACATTGAGGATGGCGAAACGATTATCCCTGACCAAAAAGTCTGCTTGGAGTGTCACGAAGGTGATTGGCTTGAGGAGGTCACCTTTTCTGGAACCAAAACACACGGTGCATCATGGGCATTAAGCCATCGCGCTGTCGCCAAAGCAAAGACCATCGATTGCGCCAGTTGCCATCAACAAAGCGATTGTCTTGATTGTCACAAAGCTGGTTTTGCCGATGAGGTGGGTGAATTCAGCAACAACATGAACAATATTCACCGCAGTGATTTCCATGTCAGCCATCCCATTGCGGCACGGACTAATCCACAACTTTGCACCAGTTGTCACGAAAGTGCCTACTGTTCAGACTGTCACAACGATTTTCGCCGCACCTCACTTGCGGGGGCATCACATCAACGCAGCTTCAGTAGCTTAACCGTTGGAGCCAGCGGCCCAGCACACGCAAAATTTAATGAATCTCAGTGTCAGACGTGCCATCCCGATTCGATTTTACCGAGCCATGAATGGACAACAGGACACGCCCGTGAAGCACGGAAAAATTTGGTGACCTGTCAGGCGTGTCACCCTGAAGGTGATGTGTGTATCAAGTGCCATAGCGCCCGTAGTGGCTTGGGGGCTAATCCACACCCGAAAGATTGGGATAATATTGATGGAAGAATGCGACGGGCCAGCAATGGCCGCACCTGCCGCAAGTGTCACTGATAACGCAACCATTTTTTCCTAGGAGGTAGGAATGAAGATTAAACAATACATTTCTCTGTTCGTAGTGCTCGGCAGCCTTTTGCTACTAGCAGCCTGCGGAAGCAGCGGAGGTTCAGGTGGCGATCAAACGGCCAGCCCAGCAGATAACCTCGGTAGTGACGTCACAACAGGGATTGATTATGTCGGGGCAGACAACTGTATCGGCTGCCATGAAGGTTTTAGCTGGAGCTCAGAAATTGTCGAGAGATATCTTTCTGGTGCGCACGTTATTCATAGCAGCCATATCACTCAGGCCGATGAAGCCGATGGTTGCCTCAATTGCCATGATCCAATCGGTGATGGCCCTAGGCTTGAGAGGCTGATTGCTGCCGCCAATGTTCCCGCCGAAGATTTGGCAGCAGTAGGTTGTGAGAATTGTCACGGTGCCGGTGGCGATCACTACGGTGTTGGGCCAATGCCAGTGGCTCGCCCAGACGCAGCAAGTTGTGGGAGTTGTCACAGTGAACTTGAGCCTAGCCATCTTGTTTATCACCCTGAAGCCAATACCATCACAGCGGACTACCTTAGCTCGCCACACGCACGCTCTATCAATGAGCATAGCTATGTTGACGGCAGTGAGAGTGATGTCCGAGCAAGCTGCTCCAAATGTCATACCGACGAGGGTGGCAAACTCTATAAGCACATTCAGAGTAACAGCGAGGTCATTCACTCTTTAGACGGCAATCCAGCCGTAGCCAATGCCACTCCAGTGCAATGCCGCACCTGTCATGATGCCCACAATCCGCAAGAATTGTTGCTTGGCGATATCGAAGACGGTGATGGTAAAGTGGTCGAATCAGCCGAATACCGCACCTGCACCAATTGCCATCAGCAAGAAACAGCCTATCACGATCCCGCAACTAATCCTTACGGCAACCTGGGCGAAATCATCACAGATACCCACTTTCTCAAGATTGATGACAATGAGCAAGCTTTGATGCGACCGCCAACGACTTCTCCCACCTCTCTGGATGGTCTGTCGATGGTGATGGTGTTGTCACATCTTCCAGTCAAAACGAATTACTTTATTGCTGGGGCTGCCATAGTGACAATAGTGGTGGACTACGTAACCCAGGTGCCGTGTCTCTTTCGTACACTGTCGATGGTGTAAACCCAACCCTGCCTGAGCTGGGCAATTCCAACCTTTGTGCTAACTGCCACAATGGTCGTGGAAATATGGACAGTTATGTTGCAAACGATGCGGCGGATCCAACAACGGGTATGACGGCATTGTCACCAGGTTTCGGACCAGGCACCAAAAACGTTACCTCCGCCCACTATCTGGTTGCTTCAGCGACCCTGTTTCAATCACAAACTCGCGTTGGTTACGAGTATCCAGTTGTCGATGGTGATGGCAATCCCGTTGATCCATATGCCGATGTGCCTTATTTTGATAGCGATGCCCCTGAAACAGGTAATGGCCCCTGTGCTGCATGTCATATGGAAACCGATGAGAGTCACACCTTCAATGTAGTTGAAAAAGATGCCGGTGGCGTGATCACAGCATTGAAATCAACACGCTGTGTAGAGTGCCATAGCGGTGCCTACGGTGTGGCACTGGTTGTCGAAGATACCACCATCGATGGCACCCTGCATACCGCTGTCGCTGCAGCGGCGTTTCTTGAGCATGAAGCAGAGGGGTTCCATGGTGCGCTCGAACTGCTTGAGTCAGAACTTTTGGCCAAGGGCTTAACCTTTACCGGCGACTATCCTTACGCTCGAACTGCTTGAGTCAGAACTTTTGGCCAAGGGCTTAACCTTTACCGGCGACTATCCTTACTTTACCGGTGCCAGTTGGATCGATGAGGGGACCTTCGGTGCAGCTCACAACTACAACTACCTGCATCATGAACCGGGCGCGTATGCCCACAACAGTATCTATGCCAAGCGATCGATTTTTGACTCCATCGATTGGCTACAAAATAGCGCACTCACGGGTACGATTGATGTAAGTAATGCAACGACAGAAGGTGCTGTATGGTTAGGGACGTCACGAC
>NBLY01000020.1 GCA_002084665.1 Desulfobacteraceae bacterium 4572_35.2
GGTAAAACCTCCACGCTGCAAATGTTAGTCGCTGAACTTGAATTAAGGGGATATACCGTTGGTGGCCTTGTAGCTAAAGGGCTATGGCGCGATAATGAGCGCTATGGTTTTGATTTGGTTGATTTGCGCACAAAGCAGAGTTGCCCATTGTGTCGCCGCGATATTGAAAACGCGGTAGCGCAGCATGGTCCCTACGGTTTTTTTGAAGCTGGTCTGCGGTTTGGTGTTGGCGCTTTAAATGTTGAGTCTCTCAAGGGAGTTGATCTTGTTATTGTCGATGAGGTTGGTCCCCTCGAACTTCGCGGAGAAGGATGGGCCAAGTCGTTGACGTGCCTTGTTGAGCAGATCTCTTGCCCGATGATTTTGACCGTGCGCAGTCGCTTAAGTCAGCAGGTGGTTACAACGTGGAATCTTGAAGCTGTTACGTATTGGGATGCGACCCGCATCAGTGTTGCACAAATGATTGATGATCTCGATTTAAGCGTTGAGCCAGCAATTGAATCCTCTGCCGTGGTTACCACCATTTGTCAATAAGGTGAAATGGTTATGACTGATAATTCTTCTAATGCTGTTACTGCGGTGATTCTTGCCGGCGGATTAAGTCGCCGCATGGGCCAAGACAAATTGTTTCTTGAAGTTGGCGGTGTTCCGTTGTTTGAGCGAGTACTCCAACCCATGCAACAGCTATTTGATCAAATAATGGTGATTGCCAATGAACGTGAACCGTTTTGTTATTACTCTTTTCCTGTGTACAAAGATATCTACTCTGGAAGTGCCTTAGGTGGCTTGTTTACGGGTCTTTTTCACGCAAAAACACATTGGGCTTTTGTTTCAGCTGCTGATCTCCCTTTTGTTAATGTGGAAGTGGTCAATTATCTGTTATCATTGACCCATGATTGTGATGTTGTGGTTCCGTACAGCGAAAAAGGTGCTGAGCCGTTGTTTGCTTGTTATGCTAAAAGTTGTTTGCCCGTTATGGAGCAAGCGTTGAAAAATTCTCAATTTAAAATTGTAGATCTTTTTGATACGTTAATTGTTCGGCATGTCCCTTTTATCCAACTTGCTGATATTCAAGGGATTGAAAATGCGTTTATTAATTTAAATTGTCTTGAAGATCTCTCTCTCAGTAATCAGTTGCTGATCAATTATGATAGCAATGAAAGGATCAAGCTATGTTTGGATTAGGTTCACAAGAGCTCATTATTATTCTCGTGATTGTTGTCGTGCTATTTGGTGCGAAACGATTGCCTCAATTGGGGGCGGGGCTTGGCAAAGGGATCAAGAATTTTAAAAAAGGGATCAATTCTGACGACAACGACCAGATCGATGATTCAAATGACAAGGAGTGTTGATTTTTGATGGTGTCGCCAGTTTGTCAGCTGAATAATTATTCTTGTTTTATTCTATCGATTTAGGGAGGGGCCATGTTTGGCATTGGAATGCCCGAATTGCTCGTCATTTTAGTGATTGCGATTATCTTCATTGGGCCAAATAAACTGCCCGATGTTGCCCGTGCCTTAGGTCGCGGTTTGCGTGAATTTCGCCGTGCTACCGATGACCTGAAGAATAGTATCGATCTCGAAGCGCACGTTGTCTCGCCACAGCAACAACCTACGATTCATGGTCAACAGGAGACGCAAACTGAAGCAACGGTTTCGGTGGTGGAAGTGAATGACGATCCTGTTGTCGGAGACGCACCAATCGGTAACGTCATCTTGGCTGATGACACTCATTGCGAAAAAGAGGATAAGAAAGCAACGACAGAGTCGAATCATGATTGAACCTGAACAGCCATTTTTTAGTCACATGCAGGAACTTCGTCGCCGGTTGATTATCGGTGTCGCGGCGTGGTTAATCGCTTTCATGGTTTGTTATAACTATGCTGAGCTGCTGTTTCAGTTTATCGCCGAACCCGTTCGTCAGGCATTACCCGACGGTAGCTCCCTCGTTTTTATTCATGCCACAGAACCCTTTTTCACCTACCTTAAAGTCGCTGCGGTTGCAGGACTGCTGATCTCCTTACCCGTTTTACTCTGGCAACTGTGGATGTTTGTTGCCCCAGCCTTGTATCCCGGTGAGAAACGTCTCGCTGTTCCGTTTGTGCTCAGTAGCTGTTTGTGCTTTGCCGCAGGAACCTATTTTGGCTTTACCTTTGTTTTTCCGGTGATATTTACTTTTCTGATCAATTACGGTATCGGTGTTAGTGATGTCAAAGCGATGTTGTCGATTGGTGGCTACTTGAGTATGTCGACTCGGCTGTTGCTTGCTTTTGGGCTGGTATTTGAATTGCCCATTGCGATCTTCTTTCTCGCCCGTCTTGGTATTGTTGATTACCATTGGTTAGCTCGTAATCGGCGTTATGCGTTTTTATTAGCATTTGTTGTCGGGGCGATGCTGACACCGCCCGATCTGTTTTCACAAGTTTCTATCGCGCTACCATTTATTGTTCTTTACGAGGTAGGGGTGTGGGTCGCTCGGTTCTTTGGTAAGAAAAAAGAGGTTGAACCTTCAGAATAAGTAGGACGATAGCTCGGAAGATAGAGATAACTAAAAAACCCGCTGATAATTATTCAGCGGGTTTTTTAGTTGTCGGTCTGCTTTGCTGGAAAAACCAATAAAGCATGAGGGGACCGCTCTTTATTTGCTAAAGAGAGGACGAAATAATAAAAATGATTTTTTTTGATGTATATCAATTTCAAATAGTTTGCTTTTCTCCATGATGGCAAAAAAAAGGAGATAACTCATGATTAAAGCATCTATGACCATAAAAGAGATTGTTGAAACATGGCCCGAAACGTTGGACGTATTTATTGCCAACGGCTTTGAAAATTTAAAGGAGCCAAAAGTTCTTGAGAGTGTCGGTCGATTTCTTAAACTTGAATCAGCACTGACAAATAAGGGCTATGCGGTCGATACCTTTGTTCAGTTACTTGAAGATAAAGTGAACGAGCAGCAGAACCAAGTTGATATTACCCTAGTGGAGAAAAAACAGCAGGACTACGATATTGATGTGGCTGGTCTGTTGCCGTGTCCTGTCCGAGTTCCACTTTTGGAGGCGTTTAATGCCTTTACTGATGACTATCAGCAGCGTAGCGGTTTGAAAACACGCAGTCGCCTTGAGGCGGCCTCTGTGGGTGCTGATTGGATGGAAGAGAATATTCAGAGTTTGACCTGTGCAAGTGTTTATCTCAGCAGGGTTTGATACATTTTTTGATCCGAAAGGGATTGGTCTGTATCAACAACAAGGGGCCTTTGAGGCTGTGCCTCTCAGTGGAACCAATAGCGATTTTGCCGAGCTTGATCTGATCGACCCCCAGCATTCATATTCAATTGTTTCTGTGGTTCCCGCCGTATTTATGGTTGATAAACTTGCACTTGGCGACTTACCTGTGCCGCGTACTTGGGCCGATCTGTTAAAGCCGATCTATCCATGCATCCTGCACAAATGGTAAAAGGGGCGGGGCGTGTTCAGGAACAAAAGCCGCTGGTGACAATATTACCCTATTTCTTTACCCGCATGGCTGGTGCGATCAAATCGGTTGAGATTGTTTGGCCAGAAGATGGTGCCATTATTAGTCCGATTTTTCTCCTTGCCAAGAAGGAGAGTATAGATAGGACTCGTGAAATTGCCGAGTTTTTATCAAGTCAAACTGTGGGTGAAGTTTTAGCCCAAAAGGGGTTGTTTCCATCATTGAACCCTGATGTAGAAAATGTGTTGCCAGATAGTTTTCAAGAGTCAGTACCATGGAAATGGTTAGGCTGGGATTATATCTACGATCATAATATTGCCGAACTTATTTGCCACACCGATGCTCTATTTAATGCTGCAGCAATTCAGGAGTAAATCATGAAATTTGTAACGGTATCAGGGCCACCGTCCTCAGGGAAAACAGCGATAATCCTTCAAGCGATAGATGCCCTCAAAGAGCGCCGCTTTCAGATCGGTGTTGTTAAGTTTGATTGTCTGGTCACCGATGACGATAAACTCTACCAGAAGCGTGGTGTTCCTGTAAGAAAAGGGCTTTCCGGCGCATTGTGCCCCGATCATTACTTTGTCAGCAATATCGAAGCGTGTATGAAGTGGGGGTTAGAGAAAGATCTCGACATTCTCATCAGTGAAAGTGCTGGATTGTGTAACCGTTGTTCTCCACATATTAAAGATGTCACGGCTATTTGTGTCATTGATAATCTGAGTGGCATCGGCACACCGAAAAAAATTGGCCCGATGCTTAAAGCGGCCGATATTGTCGTGATTACCAAGGGCGATATTGTTTCACAGGCCGAGCGTGAGGTGTTTGCTTCACGGGTGCGCCAGGTGAACCCCAAGGCGGTGATTATGCATGTCAATGGCATTACTGGGCAGGGCGCGTTTGAGTTATCAACGTTATTGGCACAAACAGAGGAGATCAATACTCTTAAAGGGAAATCATTACGTTTTTCCATGCCAGCGGCATTGTGCTCGTATTGTTTAGGCGAAACTCGTATTGGCGATGAGTATCAGATGGGCAACGTGCGTAAAATTGATTTAAGTTCAAAGCCAACAGCGGAGGGGCCGAAGCCCCTTACCTTAAAGATTTTTTTGATTCGTTTGGCTTTGATGCGACTTGCCTCACCGGAACGGTGGAAGAGTTGTTTGCCAGGTTAACTGATGATCATCTCGACGATATGGGGCTGACGCTGGATCAATTACGCAGCGCTCTGCGTGACTATGTTGAGGGGATGGGCGCGCTACAGCAAGAGATTGATACCGTAGAAAAGCTAACGATTCGAGGTGGATTTAATAAAGACCGTGAAGCGGAAGATTTTGAACTCGATTTAATCCCCGGTCAAATCACCTGCATTGTTGGGCCGACAGGTTCGGGTAAAAGTCGCTTACTGGCCGATATTGAGTGGGTGGCTCAGGGCGATACACCAACTGGGCGGCATATCTTAATCAATGGTCAAGTTCCCGATGCGAAGTGGCGCTTCTCAATTGAGCATAAGTTGGTGGCTCAGTTGTCGCAAAACATGAACTTTGTCATGGATTTGAGCGTCGAAGAATTTATCCGTATGCACGCTGAAAGTCGTTTTGTCGCCAACGTCGATGAAAAAATCACCTCTATTCTGGTTCAGGCTAACGAACTGGCGGGTGAATCGTTCACCGCTGATACACCGATCACCTCGCTCAGTGGTGGTCAATCGCGTGCTTTGATGATCGCCGATACGGCTATTTTGAGTCGGTCGCCCATTGTTTTAATTGATGAGATTGAAAATGCTGGAATCGATCGCAAAAAAGCGTTAGCTCTGCTGATTAAAGAGGAGAAAATTGTCTTAATGGCCACCCATGACCCGATTTTGGCCTTAATGGGCCAGCGTCGCTTGGTGATTAAAAATGGCGGTGTCGCTAAAATCATAGAAACAGGGCAGGCCGAACGCGATAATTTAGAACAACTTGAAATTCTTGATCGTAAGTTGATGGCACTGCGCCATCGCATTCGCCAAGGTGAAACACTCGAAACCATATAGTTTTGTCGCTATTAGCGATGATGTGGTTAATATCATGCGAATATTACGCAAATAATTTAATAATCAATAAAGGAGATCCACTCATGCACGATGGATGCGCAGGAAATTTTACATCAGGACTAGATATTCTCAATAAAATTCGTTCAATGGGGTTTAATACTCAGCCAATGCCAGCTGTCGTATCAATGACATGTGAGCAATGCCAAACCCCCTTTATTATGGAAACATTTGAGGGGAAATGCTCCGATTGCGGGATGGTTTACGCTGTAACGCCGTGTCACGCTGGTGACCCATCCTCCATTCGTGCGGCAGGGATTAACGTGTAACAATGGCTGCATCGGAGCAGGAAAAGAAACAGCAACGTATCGCTAAGGATGAAAAGGTTCTGCGAGCATTTATCGCGGCATATTGTCAGGTTCACCATCTTAATGATGGTGAACAATCTGATGGTATTGTCCATAGCGATCAAGGCCGTGAATATTGTTCTGAATGTTATGCGTTGTTACACTATGCTTTGCAGCGTAACGAGCGTTGTCCGTTGGTACCAAAACCCGCTTGTCGTCATTGCACAGTTCATTGTTATAAGCCCGAGATGCGGCAAAAAATACGTGAGGTGATGAAATTTAGTGGGATCTATTATGTTAAACGCGGTCGACTTGATTGGGTTTGGCACTATTTTTTTTAAACGCCCGTGTTGCGCCAACGTTGATTAAATAGAAAAAGATCGCAAATTTTGGGATCCCATAGTGTTGACAAAATCCTCGCCATTAGGTGGGGATTTTGTGTTTTTGCGGTTGGAATCCGGTAATTGAGTTCAAGTAGCCATATATCACACGCCTGATGACTTGCAGGGGCTGAGCATAGCCACAGATTTTGTGGACGAGCTCTTTTTATTTAGTGTCTTTAAGTTGTTTTTCTAGTCGGCAAATTGTTAATTGCTGACTTAGAAATGTAGAGAAGATCTGCATCAAACGGTAACCACATGAGTTGAAATGCTCTCGATCACTGTGGCTAATGGTGATGACGCCAGCCAGTTGATTTTTTATTTTGATAGGCACACTGATGATTGATTTCTCATAGTCTGTACATTGATACTCACTGCCTAGGGTGGCACAGTCGTTACAGTGTTGCATTGATTGTTCTGCAATGGAGTTCTCTATGAAAAGAGATTCATTTTGTGTTGCTGCGCGCTGGTGAAGAATCCCATTTGAATCAATTGCAATGAGAGATTGTGGTGCTGTAGCAGTGGTGAAGAATCCCATTTGAATCAATTGCAATGAGAGATTGTGGTGCTGTAGCAGCAGTACGCTTGGCTTGCTCGCTCGGCCAAACATAAATTGTGCAACTGGTTGCTTTGTACGAGTGATAGAGAATATGCAACGCATCTCGCATAAGCTGTTGTTGGTCGCCAAGTTGTTGTAGAGTCGATAATGATTCGAGTAGATCATCAAAATTATCGGCTAGATTGATGACCGTAGAAGAGAGTGCTAGATCTTGGCTCATGAGTTTCCCCCTCCGTTGGTAATTAGCTGAGAAAGTTCGTGTAGTCCTTCAAGTTTTTCGTCAATATCTGAAATCACTTTCTGTACATGATCCATGCTAATGAATTGGTCACTGATGTTCAGGCCTTGTAGTGGATCACTTTGGTTGCGATAGAGATTATCTGATATTTGTGAACTAAGCCAAACAAGGTGAACGAGCGGAGCATTTTTATCTAAGTCAATGCTGTTGTCGAGGCTAGACATGGCCTGAATAATCTCTTCAGGTAGATCCCAGCTTTGCGCTAACGTTGCTGATGCTTGGTGATGATTGATCGCGAGTTCATCATGAATCAATTCAGAAAGGGAGCGACCACTCTTTTTTTTTGAAAAAACAGTTTCCATCTGTTCTGGAAAACAATGAACCAGAGCTTGAATACCAATATTGTGTATTAACCCCGTTGTGTAGGCGGTGGCAGGGGCGGGCTTAACACGAATACGTAGGAAGTGGGAAAGCCCCTGAGCAACGCTTGCCGTTGTGACCGCATTAAACCAGTAGCGCTCGGCATCAAAACCAGCACTCTTTTGAATATTAAATGAACTAGTCAGGGCCATTGCGAGAGCTAAGCTGCGGGTGATCCCTAAGCCTAGAACACGAATGATTGCCTCACGTACGTTGGAGATCTCACCTCGTTGACCATAGTAGGCAGAGTTAGCACAACGTAAAATTCGTGCCGTAATCGCAGGACTTTTATTGATAATACTGACCAGATCAATGAGGTCAACTTGGTCATCCGCAACTATGCGAACGATTTCGCGTGACAGTCCGCTCGGTGGTGGCAGTTGCTTAATTTTTCGAATACTATCAATTATTTGATTGTGCACTGACGATCACCTGTTTTTTAATGAAGTTATGGGAAAAGTATAGTAGTTCATATATCAAAGTTTAGATAGAAAGTCTCTTGTTTTGTTGCTGACACCCGTGACATCAAGCCCATAAATCTGATGAAGTTCCTCTTGAGTCCCCTGTTCAATAAACTGATCGGGCAGGCCAAGACGAAGAATCTTTGGATATAACATACGTTGTTCGCATAGTTCCATCACCGCCGAGCCAAAGCCTCCCGCTAAGACATTTTCCTCAATGGTGATGAGGCAAGGAGACTGCTGGGCTGCATTGAGCAAGCATTTTTCGTCTAATGGTTTGAGGAAGCGCGCATCAATAACACCCACATCTATCTCCTCTTTCGCTAACAACTTGGCAGCTTCAAGGGCGGTCTGAACGCAGGATCCGATTGCGATGATTGTCGCGTGTCTACCTTGGCGCAGCAGTTCACTTTCGCCGATTTTAAATGGTTCAACTGTGTTTGAATCAAGCTGTCCTAGAGCATTACCACGCGGATAGCGATAGGCAAAGGGGCCATCGTGCATGGTTGCCGTTAACATGGCTCGTTTAAGCTCCACGTCATCACGTGGGACAGCTATGGTGATGTTGGGGATATGGCGTAGGTATGACAGATCGAACACACCGTGGTGAGTCGGGCCATCGGAGCCGACCAAACCGCCGCGATCAAGGGCGAAGGTGACGGGGAGGTTTTGCAAGCAGACATCGTGGAGAACGTTGTCGTAAGCGCGCTGCAGAAATGTTGAATAGATGGCAACCACTGGGCGCATCCCTTCACAAGCCATACCTGCTGCCATGGTTACCGCGTGCTGTTCAGCGATGCCGACATCAAAGAAACGCTCTGGAAATTGTTCCGCAAACGGCAGAAGTGAACTCATTGCTGCAGTAATGGCAGCAACCCGTTGGTCTTGTTGCGCTAACTGACACAGGTATTCACCAAAAATAGCGGTATAGCTGCGTGTCTTACCGTGAAACAGGGAGGGATTGTCTTCTGCAGGTTGATAGCCTTTCCCTTTTTTTGTGATCACATGAATAAGGGATGGTCCTTGGAGGTGCGAAACATTTTTGAGTGTCTCGATCAACTCCTCCATGTTATGGCCATCAATGGGGCCAACGTACTCAATACCAAAGGCCTCAAATAACATCCCTGGGGTAACGAATGCTTTAAATGAATCTTCAGTACGTCGAGCCAACTGAATCAGATCTTTTCCGAACAGCGGAACGCTATTAAGGAACGTCTCTGTCTCTTTTTTAAAGCGGACAAAGAAACGTGACGTCATTTTGCGACTTAAAAATGACGATAATGCACCGACATTAGGTGAAATCGACATCTCATTGTCGTTCAGAATGATAATCATATCGCGATCAAGATGACCAGAGTGATTCAACGCTTCAAAAGCCATCCCTGCTGTGAGCGAGCCATCACCAATTACCGCAACAACTTTATTGTTCGATTCTGTATTGTCGCGGCCAATAGCCATCCCTAGTGCTGCTGAGATTGAGGTGCTTGAGTGGCCGGCATCGAAACAATCGTGCGGGCTCTCCTGGCGTTTTGGAAAACCGCTGATGCCGTTAAGTTGACGCAGGGTGTTAAAGGTGTCGAGGCGGCCAGTGAGCAATTTATGGGCATAAGCTTGATGACCAACATCCCAAACAATTTTATCTTTTGGGCTACTCAAAACGGTATGAAGAGCGAGGGTCAGCTCAACTGTTCCTAACGAACTGGCCAGATGACCACCCGTTTGCGAAACGGTATTAATGATTTTAGCGCGTAACTCTTCTGCCAGCTGTTTTAGTTCAGCTGGGGAAAAGTCTTTTAAGTCAGCAGGAGATTCAAGGTTTTTAAGCAATGTACTCATGGTTCAGGTTCTACTTTCCCAGCCGTGTTATGTCGAACGGTTGATAATATATGCCGAAATCTGTCGCAACGGTTCAGCCTTTTCGCCATAGCTGGACAGATTGTTCAGTGCTTGTTGGTGCAACTCTTCCATTTTTTTCTGTGAAGCTTCAAGTCCCAATACCGCAGGGTAGGTTGCTTTACCGCGTTGTTGGTCACTACCGATATCTTTTCCTAACTGATCTTGATCACCAATGATATCGAGAATGTCGTCGGCAATTTGAAAGGCTAATCCCGCAGCTTCGCCGAAGCAGGTGAGAGCTGCGAATGTTTTTTGATCGGCACCACCCAGTAAAGCCCCGCATTGAATTGCGGCGAGGATCAGTGCGCCTGTTTTGTGACGATGAATATAATCAACGGTTTCAAGGTTTGGTGTTTGACCCTCGGCCTCCATATCAACAATTTGACCACCGACCATTCCAGCTGCACCAGCGGCCTGAGCCATAATCTCGATTACCCGCTGTTGGGTGGTCGCATCAATCGTTGGGTTGGGTTTTGCCAAGGTGATGAAGGCTTGAGTGAGAAGGGCATCACCAGCTAAAATAGCGGTGGCTTCTCCGTATACCTTGTGATTTGTTGGCAGACCTCGCCGAAAATCATCGTCATCCATAGCAGGTAGATCGTCATGGATAAGTGAGTAGGTGTGGATCATCTCCATCGCACATGCCGCAGGGATCACTTGTTTGATGTTACCACCAACTGCTTCGCAGCTAGCAGCCATCAAGATAGGCCGTATCCGTTTCCCACCGGCAAAAACAGAATAGTGCATCGCTTGGTGAAGCTGTGTCGGCCGTTGCTGTTTTGCTGGTAACAGGTCTGAAAGCGCACCGTCAATCTGGTGGCAAATCTGTTCCATGTAGTGGTTGAGTTCCATTGGTGTTCCTACGTGTGCGTTAGATTAATCGGTGATGGCGTCGCAATAAGTCCGCCCACCTGCGTTGCAGCGTTTGTTCAAGATTTTGACATACAACAGGTATGCCTTCACCCTTGAACAACCACTACGCCTTGGGGGACGAAATTTTTGCTTAGCCATCTTATTTGTTTTTGCGAGACCATTAATCTGTGAATTTGAGTGGTTCAGTTGTGAACTGATTACGGTGGTCATTCATCAGTTTTTCCACCTTGGTCTCAATATTTTGCAACGATTTTTGACAGCGTTGTGCACTCTTTACTCCCGTTTCAAACAGTTGAAAAGCATCATCGATAGGAAGGTCTTCCTGTTCTAGTCGTCGAACACACTCTTCTAAGGTCTCTAGGGAGTTCTCGAACGCAATTGCTTTCGCCATATGTTTTTCTCTCTATTTAATCTTAATCAAAATGTAAACGGTTAATTATCGCGACATCTGCTCGCGGAGTCAAGGTTGTTCGTGCGCTGATGCTTCAAACTGTGGTTGACTCGTAACTGTTGCAGCGATGCGGCCATCGCTGAAGCGTAGGGTGATTGAATCGCCCTGTTGTAATTGCTCGACGCGGCGGATCATTTTTTTTGGCTGCTTTGTTAGCGATACCGTTGTGAATCCACGCTCCAAGGTGTTAAGTGGTGATAAAATATCCAGTTGACCTGTTAAGCGTAACAGTTGTTGCCGCCCTGAAGTGGTGTGGCGTTCAAAGGCGGTTAGTAGCCGTTGACGCAGGGCTAAGGTGCGTTGCTGTTTGAGTTGATGGAGCTGGGCAGGGGAGCGTAATTGATTGATGAGGCTTTGGGTTTTGTCTTGAGCTCGCACTAAGCGCTGCTGCAAAGAGGAGTGCAGGCGAATGCTGAGTTGATCGATCTGTTGTTCAAGATCGTGGCGATTCTTAACAACAAGCTCTGCTGCGGCACTCGGTGTTGGTGCGCGGTGGTCGGCAACAAAATCGGCAATCGTGAAGTCTGTTTCGTGACCGACCGCTGAAATAACTGGAATATTTGAAGCGTAGATTGCCCGCGCAACCTGTTCCGTATTAAAGGCTTGCAGATCTTCTAACGAGCCGCCGCCGCGACCAACAATCAGCACATCTGCTTGCTGGTGCTGGTTAAATTCTGCAATGGCGCTGGCAACATCTTGTGCAGCTTGGTCTCCCTGAACGAGTACCGGCCGCAAGATGATGCGGATTCCTGCCGCACGGCGGGTGAGCACATTCATGATATCGTGGATAGCAGCACCAGTGGCCGAGGTTACAACACCTACGGTGCGAGGAAAGGGGGGCAGCTTTTGCTTGTTCCTCTCATGGAAGAGCCCTTCGGTTTCGAGATCTTTTTTAAGTTGTTCATAGGCGAGCTGAAGCCCGCCAAGTCCCTCAACTTCCATGCTATCGCCAATAAATTGAACATCACCACGTTGACCATATAGTGAAACCCGGCCTTGGCAGATCACTTGTTGGCCATTCTCGGGGCGAAAAGAAACGCGCCGATTGCTGGTGCGAAACATGGCACAGCGTAGTTGGCTGCGACTATCTTTGAGGGTGAAATACCAATGACCTGAAGCGGGGATCGATAGGTTGGAGATCTCACCACGCAGCCACACCGTGGCAAAGTTATCCTCAAGGATATCTTTGATTAATTCCGTCAAGGTGGAGACAGTTATGATACTTGGTGTTGATGGGGTCATTGTGATCCTAAGTCCGTCTCTCTCAGTGTACGAGTTGCGCCAGTGGAACAATCTCAATGTTCAGCGTATCGAGCTGCTGAGCAAACAGCTTTAAAGCGAGAATTGTTTCAGGGTAGGGGTGGCAGATGCCAATGGCGTGGCCATTTTTTTTTGCCAGAGCGATAAGTCCCTCAAGTTGAGCACTAATTTTGTCAATGTCTCTCTCGTTATCAAGAAACCGGTCGCGAACGGTCGTTGGTATACCGAGGCGTTTTGCTTCTTGGTGGGCTACCGAGTCGGAGATCGTTAGACTGTCGATAAAAAACAGCTGAGCTTTTCCCATTTCAGCCAGTACCAGATCCATTTTATCGCTGTGGCGGGTAAATTCTGAGCCCATATGATTGTTGCCACCTGTTGCATATGGGATCAGTTCGATAAGATGTTTGGTATTGGCGATGATCTCTTCATCTGTTTGCGAGACAAATAGCCCTAATGGGCCGGGGTTATTCTTGGGATAACTGATCGGTTCCATCGGCATGTGAATAAGGATTTCGCGTTGTTTTTCGTGAGCAAACCTCATCAAGTCAGTAGCGTGTTGTTCGTCAGGGATAATAGCGACCGAAATAGGGATGTCAAGATTGATCGCGGCAATTCCTCGTTCGAGGTTTATCCCTAAATCATCCATTAAAATTGCGACCTTTGCTCGTTTATCGAGTGGTTGTGGAATTGAGATTTCAAGCTCCAGCACTGGATCGGTGATCGCTGGCACTGTGTTGGTGTCGGCGTGGTGTGTCGGCATACGCTCAGTGACAGGTGGTGCGATGGGGGCGGGCGTTGGCCAACTGACAACGATAATTAACCCTGCCGTGACAACCAGTGCTAAAAATGAGATCGCTAAGAGTGTTTTAAATCGCTGCGATTGTCCCTCTACTGAGGGTATTTTTTTCTTTTTGGCATCACTTTTAGCTGGAGTTTTTTTTGGTGCTGGTTTTTCAGGTGTCTTTTTTTTTACCATGTGTTTGTTATCGCTTCTACCTTTGGGGTTGTGTCACAACTGTCAACTCATTGAGATGTTGCCATCCGCGTAATAGATCTAAGGCGCGGAGCAGTTGATAGTCAGATTGTTGTGTGTGGAGCGGGTCGGCTGATTCTGTTACTGTTGCACTGTCATTATCTGGTGTTTCAAAATGATTGTCGAGGTCTTGTTCGCGAATTTGTACTTTTTGTGAGTCGTTCCAGACCGCTTGTTCAACGTGAATATCAGGAGTGATCCCTCGGGCTTGGATCGAGGTGCCATTCGGGGTGAAATAGCGTGCTGTGGTTAAGCGTAACCCCGACTTATCGCTTAATTCAATCAAGCTTTGAACGGAACCTTTACCGAAGCTTTGAGTTCCCATAACAATGGCTCGTTTTTGATCTTGAAGTGCGCCGGCAACAATTTCAGCAGCACTTGCACTGCCACCGTTAATCAGAATAACTATGGGATAATGGCGTTGTTCTTTCCCGGCGATGTTCGTTGCTCGATAGCTTGCATTCTCTTGCTCATTTCGTCCCCGTGTTGAAACAATTTCACCCGAATCGAGAAAAACATCAGCGACTTTTATGGCTTGATCGAGCAGCCCACCAGGGTTGTTACGCATGTCGAGTACCAAGCCCGAGAGCGAACCGCCGCTACGAGTATTGAGTAATTGCAGGGCTTGACGCAATTCATAGTCAGATTTTTGTTGAAATTGAGAAAGACGGATATAACCTATCCCAGCACCATAATAGTGGTGTTTAACACTTTCGATCGCAATGATTTCACGGGTGAGGGTGAATTCCAGTGGCGTCGATTGATTGCCGCGCATAATGCCGATGGTGATTTGTGTCCCTTTTTCACCGCGCATCATTTTAACGGCATCCATCGTGGTCATATCTTTAATAAAACGGCCATCAATTTTGATGATCTTATCACCCGCTTGAATCCCGGCGCGGTCGGCTGGAGTATCGGCGATGGGGGCGATAATAGTGATGAGATGGTCTTTAACGGTGATCTCAATCCCTAAGCCACTAAATTGCCCTTTGGTTTCAATCTCTAGTTCAGCAAACATCTCGGCGGTAAGGTATTCCGAGTGGGGGTCAAGTTGTGACAACATCCCCTTCATCGCCCCTTGAACGAGGGTTTTCATGTCAACTTTTTCAACATAGTTGCTTTGAATCAGATACAGGGCATCGCTGAAAAGGTCGAGGTGCTCATAATCGCTCGGTGATTTTGCTGCTGTTGCGGCAGTGCATGTTGGTGTGAAATATAGCGCACATGTCAAAACGATAACGACGGACAGAATATTTGTGCTGATGACTTTTATTGCTGGGGGAAGTGTGAGCATTAGCCCCTCCATTGTAGTTGTTGTTCTTTTTTGTCTCAGTGATTTTTTTAGCGCGCTCGGTGTGCCAACCATTTGCGTGGGTCGACAGGGGTTCCGCCGTGGCGAATTTCAAGGTAGTAACTGTCGCGCCCTTCAAATCCCGATGTGGTAATGATATCACCCTGAGCGACAACAGTACCAACCGCCAGATTAAGATGGGCGGCCTGCGCATAGAGACTATAGTATTGGTTGCCGTGATCAATAATAATGAGGTTGCCGTAGCCCTTAAATGGTGATGAAAATGCGATACGACCGGGCCAAATAGCCTTGATGCGTGTACCCGCTACCGCAGCGATGACGAGGCCATTGCTCTTGATTTGCGAGCCAAAACTTTTATCTTTTTGAGTGCCAAAGTTAGAACGTACCGCGCCAGATGATGGCCACGGCATATTGCCTTTACCTGAAAGGAAACTGCGGCTGTTCATCAGCGGCCGATAGGCTAAGGCTTGTTTTTTTTCCACCGTTTGAATGAGCTCAGTCATACGCGCCGAACGGTCTTCAAGCTCGGCCAGCAGACCGCTAAGCGATGTGGTGTCGCGGCGTATTGTTGATATGAGCTGTTTGCGTTGGTTTCTGTTTTTTGCCAGCTGCTTTTTTTTATCTTTTTGTTGTTGAAAGGTCTGTTGTTGTTGAGCAATCTGTGATTCTAGATCCTCTTGGGCTTGATGTAGTTGAGCCATCCGTTGGCGATAACTACTTAACAGCTCTTTATCATGGCTCGAAATACGGCTGAGAAAGTTCATGTTTTCAGCCAACTCTAAAGGCGTTTCGGTTGAGAAGGCCAGACGCAGAGAGCTGATCTCACCACTGGTATAAAGGGCTTTGAGTCGTTTTTTGACACTTTTTTGCGAGCGAGCTAAGATCGTCTGGAAGCGAACGATTTTCCCTTTTAACTCTTTAATCTTTTGGCGAGAGACTGCAACGGTTGTTGCGGTTGAATCGAGCGCTGCATTGTTAGTTGATATTTGGTTGTTGAGGTGTTCGAGTTGTTGCAATGCTGAACGCTCGGCAGCTTGCTTCTTTTTCAGTTGCCCAGCGGTATCGGTTATCTGTTTTTTTACCTGCTGTAATGAGCCACGTTGATTATCGAGATCGTTAGCTAAGACGTTTTGACTCAATATGAAGCTGGCAAAAAATATTGCCAGAGATAGACACGCTTTTTTCGCTGCATTGCGCGAAATGTCGGCTGTTTTAAGTGGGAAAAATGGCATGCTAAATCCGCACAAATTTTCGTAAGGGTAACAGGCTGCCAATAAAGCCGAGTAGCAATCCGAGAACGATGATCCCTGCCTGATATTCGATGGGTAAAAAGTGAATGTTCTCAGCGGCGGTGGTGGTGAGCAGTGCGGCGAGTCCTTTTTTTAGGAAAAAATAGTACAGCACGTGGCAGCCACCGAGGGCGAGAAGAGCGCCAGCCACCCCTTGGCACGCCCCTTCAGCCATAAATGGAGCTTTGATAAACATCGGTGTTGCGCCAATAAGTCCCATAATTTCCAATTCATCACGGCGGGCATAGATGGTTAGCTTGATGGTGTTGGAGACGATGAATAGGGTCGCAAAAATGAGAAAACCACCGGCCATAGTTCCGGTAAGGCGCAACAAGAAAATGAAGGCATCGTAGCGATCAAGCCACTCTTGGCCATAGCGGAAGTTGTGAAAGTCTTTGTTGTTCTTTAGTAGCTCAATTAAACGCTCCGTTCCTTCTCGTGATCGGGCGATCTCTTTTAGGCTAATTTCAAGTGCTGCGGGTAGAATTTCAGGCATCAACCCTTCAAGCAGGTCGGCATTTTGCCCTAAGCGCTTATGAAAACGATCAAAGGCCTGCTGTTGAGAGATATAGCGCACCTGTTCAATGTCGGGGTATTGCTGAATTTCATCCCTCCATTGCTGCAACTTGTCGTCACTGGGAACGTTATCCAGATAAACGATGACTTGAATATCTTGACTCCATTCACGTGTTAAATTTTGAATATTGAGGACAATAAGGGTGAAAAAAGCGAGCAGCATTAAGGCGATGGCCACGGTGCCAATGGTTGCACTGCACAGAAGTGGACTTTGGCGCATACTGAATAGAGTGCGTTGGGTGAAATAACGGAGCCGTTCCATGAATTAAAGCCCTTCTTCGCTGGCAGCTATCTCAGCTGGAGCGCTATCGGAGACGATATTGCCATCGTGAAGCACAATGGTGCGTCGAGGAAAGCGTTGCAGCATCTCCTTGTCATGGGTTGCAATTATGACTGTCGTTCCAGATTCGTTGATGCGGTTAAACATCTCCATAATTTCAACGGCCAAATCATGATCGAGGTTCCCTGTCGGTTCATCGGCAAGGAGCAGGCGGGGGTTAACCACCATGGCGCGGGCAATCGCTACCCGTTGTTGTTCTCCCCCCGAAAGTTCGAGTGGTTTTCGTTGCAGTTTATATTCAAGGCCAACATACTGAAGTACTTGATAAACTCGGGTGCTGATCTCCTGTCGTGATGCCGCTTGCACCTGTAACGGCAGGGCGACATTTTCAAAAACGGTTCGACTGTTGAGAAGTTTAAAATCTTGGAAGACAAAACCGATGTCGCGGCGCAGTAGGGCAATGTTGTGTGATTTAAGGCGCGTGGTGTTGCGCTCACCCATTAGAATCTGTCCGCGTGAGGGTTTTTCAGCACAGTAGAGCAGCCGCAATAGTGTTGATTTCCCCGCACCAGAAGAACCCGTGACGTAGACAAAATCACCTGAAGGGATTTTCAGGCTAACGTCGTGCAGGGCAGGGGCTCCATTTTGGTAGATTTTTCCAACATTGAAGAGCTGGATCATTGTATCGCTTCTCCGCATGTGAGTCGTGGGATCAATTCTTATTTTAAAGCACCAGAATATGTAACATGTTTATGATTTTAAATGAAGGATTGTTCGTTGTGCCACTTTTTATTGGCCAAATCGTGTGTGCCATTGATCAAAAATCAGTCCCTTCTCTTCACCATAATAGGTGACAGTTTGGCGGACTGTTGTGGGCGATTTTTCCTGAGTCAACTTACACGGATTTTTTGAAAAGAACAGGTCGGCATAGGTGATAATCTGCTCCTCAATGGTCAGTGGTAAATAATCGCGCTGGGGCAGCGGCAGTTGTTTTGTTGCAATTTCATCAGCCGTTAGGCCGACCCCAATGTGTCGTTCGCAGACAAGGGCATGTCTGGGCATCCCTAAAGCGTTGAGGAGTTGCGCGCCGATGAGGCCATGGCGAAGGTAAGGTTGTTGGCCGAAACAGCCGAGCTCTGGGGCATAGACTGCAAAGATGCCAATGTCGTGCAGTAGAGCCGCTTCAGTGATGAAATTGATGTCGATAGAGTCGTTATGGTTGCGTTTGTTAAGCTCTTTGGCGATCAATAATGCTTTGTTAGCGACCTGTTCGCTGTGGCTGCGTAAAATGCGATAGGCCTTTGTGTGCGGCAGAAAGTATTGTTCGATTAGGTCAAGCGCTTGAATCATTCTGGCTATCCAATGTTGAGAATGTGAAAGAAAAAGGTTTTCCCTTGCATCCAAGGTGGTGTCTGCTTAAAATTGGGCCCATTCCAAGGGACGTATTGAACCCATCCGTGGGGCTTATTGTCACCGTCCATGGTGACAAATACCCTTTCCCTGGACGGTGCCAGTTCATCTACAATTGTGCTGAAGTTACCAAAAGGATTAGATCTCCTCTTTACTATGACATTACCAACAATTAAAATTGTTCAAGAATTACGCCGTTTTCGTGGTCAGTCTATGACTGTGCAGGAATTAATGGCTGCCGTCGGTTTGGAAGGTGATGCGCGTCGCCAGCTCATCCGTTTTCTCGATGCGCTGGTCATTGAAGGGCTGTTGCAGCATATGCGCCGTGGCCGCTACCTGATGCGCCGCAATGCGCAAATGGTGTCGGGGCCGATCCAACTTCAATCGGCTGGCCATGCTTTTATGTCACCCACTGAATATTGTGGCGAGCATGGTGATGGTGGTGGTCGCCCTTACGAGGATGAAGATCTATATCTATCCCGTTATCGATTGATGGGGGCGATGTGCGGTGATAGCGTCACGGCATTGATCTTGCCCGAGAATTATGAGCGGCGTGGCCGTAGCGGGCGGCGTAAAGAGGGGCTTGTGATTGCGGTGACAAAACGAGCCCATGGTCGTGTGCTGGGTCGTTGTAGTTTGCAGCGTAATGGTCAGCTGTTATTTTGTAGCGAGCCTTCGGGGATACAATTTACTGTTGCCATGACGCAGCAGTGGTTAACTGATGAGCTTGATAGCAAGATTGCAGTGTTGGCGATCGACCGTTACCCCACCGCGCAGAGTAATGGTGAAGGTCATATTGTTGAACTGTTTGGTGAGGCAGGTGATCCGCAGGTTGACGTTAAAATGGCGGCATACCGACAAGGGATAGCGACGGAGTTTAGCTCTGTTGTGCTGCGTGAGGCCGAAGCCGCTGCCGTTGCTGTTTGTCAGCAGGATTATGTTGGCCGCGTTGATCTGTGTTCGTTGCCGCTGGTCACCATTGATGGTGCCGATGCGCGTGATTTTGATGATGCCGTGGCGTTAAAGGAGCTTGATACGGGCTATCGTTTGTGGGTGGCCATTGCCGATGTCAGCCATTATGTCCAGCCCGATAGCGCGATAGATCAAGCGGCATGGGAGCGCGGCACCAGTGTCTATTTTCCCGGTTCGTGTATTCCGATGTTACCTGAAGTGCTCAGTAATGGCATCTGTTCTTTGAACCCCGAGGTTGAGCGCTTAGTTGTGGCACTGGAGTTAGAGTTTGATCGTCAGGGTAATCGCACCGCCATGAAGGCTTTCCCGGCGGTGATGAAAAGTCATGCTCGGTTAACCTATGAGCAGGTTCAGCACTGTTTTGATGGTGATGGCGAAGAGAATCGGGACGGATCTGTGGACCCCACCATTGCTACGATGATTAAGAGTATGTATCGCTTAGCTCACCAACTTCGTTGTGGTCGTAATCGTCGCGGTGCGCTCGATTTTGATCTGCCCGAAGCAGATATTCGACTCACTGATGCCGGTGTCCCCCATTATGTCGGCAGGCGGACACGGCTGGAGGCGCATCGCTTGATCGAGGAATTTATGCTGGCCGCCAATGAGGCCGTCGCCTCTTTGGTGCTTGAACAGCGCTCGTCAGCACTGTTTCGAGTTCATGATGCTCCGGACCTACAGTCGATGCAGTCGTTGCAGCAATTTGTTGCGACATTTGACATGGGCTTTAGTGTTGCTGCGGACGGCGTTCAATCGCACGAACTGCTCAAGTTGTTGCAACAGGCACAAGGGACAGAGCAGGAGTACACCATCAATCGTATCTTGCTGCGTAGTATGAAGCAGGCACGTTATGATGCCGAAAATCATGGCCACTTTGGTTTGGCTAGTGAGGCCTATTGTCACTTTACTTCGCCCATCCGCCGTTATCCTGATTTAGTTCAGCACCGTATCCTGTTAAAGTTGCTAGCTGGAAATGATCGTTGGCCGGGAGAGTCTTTAGCCGAGTTGGCAGAGCATACAACGACCACCGAACGTCGGGCGATGCTCGCTGAGCGAGATATTGTCGATCTGCGTAAGTGTCAGTTTATGGAAGATAAAGTTGGCTTACAATATACTGGATCGATTACGGCGGTGACCGCGTTTGGTTTTTTTGTTGAATTAAATGAGATTTTCATTGAAGGTCTAGTGCATATTCGTCATCTGGGTGATGATTATTACCGCTACGATCCAGAAAGCCATTGTTTGATTGGCCAGAATCGCCGCCAGATTTTTCAGGTCGGCAACTCGGTTACCGTTGAGGTGTTACAGGTTCAAGTCGATAAACGTGAAATTGATTTTATTTTACCAACCCTAGCGCAAAAGAATGTAAAGGGATCAGCTGAAACGCGCCGCTCGCCAAAGCATAAAAATAAACAGGGCGGTCGTCAGCGCACAAAAGGGCGAAATCGTCGCTAGCGAGCTATTTCGCAGTAGGTTTATGTTACGTCCGACAACCTGCTGATCTGTTTCCATGTCGTGACTCAATTTAAACAACGAATTGTCCATTATGAAAATAATCAATGATTTAAATGATATCGTAGATCATGTGTTGATGTGTTGCTGACTATTCCATTTACTCAACACCTTGCCGACCTCACTCCCGAGGAGTTTGTTCGCCAAGTGTTGGTGGAGAAGATTGGCGTGAAGCATCTCGTTGTCGGTTACGATTATGCCTTTGGTCGTGGCCGTAGTGGTTCAATTGGTTTTCTGAAAGAACAGGGTGTTCGTTATGGTTTTAAGGTGGATGTGTTTGGCGCGGTTCAACAGCAGAGTTTAGTCCTCAGTTCTACTCGCGTTCGTCAAGCATTGCTTTCGGGCAATGTTGACGGCGCTGTGGCATTGCTCGGTCGTCACTTCAACCTTGAGGGGGTGGTGGTTCACGGTGATGGCCGTGGCCGAGGGCTTGGTTTTGCCACGGCAAATTTGCAGACGACAAAAGAATTATTGCCTCGTAACGGTGTCTACGCTGCCATTGTTCGCTATGAACAGCAGGGCGATTGCGAACCCTGTAAAGAATACCTTGCCGTGGTCAATGTTGGTAAAAAGCCAACTTTTGGCGATCATCCTCTTACCATTGAGGCCCATCTCCTTGATGCTCAGGATGATCTCTATGGTGAAAAATTGCGGGTCTATTTTGTCAAGCGTTTACGGGATGAACAGAAGTTTACCTCGAAGGAAGAGCTATGCCGTGCGATTACCGAAGATGTACAGCGGGCACGCGATATCCTCGCGAAAACGAGAATTATAGAGTTTCGCGAGTATTTGACATTCAATGGTTAATAGCCTGTGGGAGTGATTACTGTGACATGTTTAGATTTGAACAGGCCCTTTTAGGGTTCAGCCCGAATCCCTTGCCAGGGCGGTCGATGGTTTGCGGGCATTAAACGTCCAAGGTGTCAATGTGACCATCCCCCATAAAGAAGCGGTTTGCCCGTTGCTTGATGACATTGATGAGGCGGCGCAACTAATTGGTGCGGTGAACACGATTGTCAACCAGAACGGGCGACTTGTTGGTTACAATACCGATGGCATTGGCCTCATTCGATCGTTACAGGCTGATCTTGATTTTGAATGTTCTCCAGCAACGCGCGTGGTTGTTTTCGGTGCTGGTGGCGCGGCTCGTGCTGCTATTGTTGCTTTGGCACAACAGCAGGTTAAGCAAATATGCATTGTCAACAGGACGGTTGCTCGGGCGCAGGAACTTGTTGATCTTTACCGGCCACACTTTCCCGCTACCGACTTTAGCGCCGCCCCCTTTGATGAGAAACTTTTGATCTCGTTTTTTGAAAAATGTGAGTTAATTATCAATTCAACATCAATAGGGCTATCGGGTGAATCCTTTAATGTGGTAGCATGGCCTGTTTTGAAAAAAAGGTGTGCCATTTACGATATGGTTTATTCACCCAATGGCACCCCTTTAGTTCGCGATGCTAAGGCTGCTGGTTTTAGGGCGTGCTATGGTTTAGGCATGTTGGCGGCGCAGGGGGAAGAAGCCTTTAGGCTGTGGACTGGAGAATACCCCGATGGTGTTATGAGGGTGGCTCTTGACTCGTATTTGGCTGCTCTGTGATGGTGGATGTTGATTCGAATTTAATTCTGTCGATGTAAAATAACGTGTAACATTTATTAGTTAACGAGTGAGAAATATGGCCAATAATCGACTAGGTGATCTACTGATACGTAATAACCTTTTGTCTGCTGAACAGCTTGAAAAAGCGGTCAGTGAACAAAAAATGAACAGGGAACGCCTTCCCGCTACGTTGATCAGGTTAAAATATATTAGCCAAGATGAGTTAGCGGCTTTTCAGTCACGTCAATACGGTGCCCCGCTTATTGATCTTGCCGAGTTTGAGGTTGATCTCAGCGTTGTGAAACTTATCGGCGCTGATGTTGTTCAAAAATATCATTTAGTTCCTATCAGCCGCGCTGGTGCAACGCTTATTGTTGCCATGAGCGACCCCTCCAATATCTTTGCAATTGATGATATAAAGTTTATGACCGGCCACAATGTTGAAGTTGTTGTGGCGACGGAAGGCGCAATCAAGGACGCGATTGATAAGTATTATGATCAGTCGGCTTCACTCGCCGATGTGATGAGTGATCTTGATGATATCGATCTTGAGGTGGTTGAAGACGAAGACAATGTTGACCTAAATGAGCTTCAAATGGCGACGGAAGATGCACCCGTTGTCAAGTTGGTTAACCTCATTCTGACCGATGCTATCAAAAAAGGTGCTTCCGATATCCATATTGAACCTTATGAGCGTACGTTTCGTGTCCGCTACCGGATAGATGGGGTGCTTTATGAGGTGATGAAGCCACCACTGAAGCTTAAAAATGCCATTACCTCGCGGATTAAAATTTTATCTGAGATGGACATTGCTGAGCGACGTTTACCTCAGGATGGTCGAATTAAGATCAAGCTGCCTGGTGGCAAAGATATGGACTATCGCGTCAACTGTTTGCCAACACTGTTTGGTGAGAAGATCTGTTTGCGATTACTGGATAAGTCGAATCTACAGTTAGATATGACTAAACTCGGTTATGAAGAGGAACCCCTTAAGTGGTTTAAGCAAGAGATCAGCAAACCTTTTGGTATGGTGCTCGTTACTGGGCCAACGGGGAGCGGTAAAACTGTTTCGCTCTATTCGGCATTGGGTGAACTGAATAAAACGACGGAAAATATTTCAACTGCTGAAGACCCCGTTGAGTTTAACTTTGCCGGAATCAACCAAGTTCAGATGCACGAAGAGATCGGCTTAAATTTTGCTAGCGCTTTGCGCGCTTTTTTGCGTCAAGATCCTGATATTATTATGATTGGTGAGATTCGAGATTTCGAAACCGCCGAGATCGGCGTTAAGGCCGCACTGACAGGTCACCTGGTGCTATCGACTCTGCATACTAATGACGCGCCAAGTACCATTAATCGTTTGTTGAACATGGGGATAGAGCCTTTTTTGGTGGCATCGGCCGTCAACCTTATCACCGCGCAACGGCTCGGTCGGCGCTTGTGTTCAGAATGTAAAGAGGTTGACGATATCTCCAAGCAGTCGTTACTTGATGCCGGTGTTTCCCCTGAAGAGGTGGATGATTATGTCTGTTATAAGGGCAAGGGCTGTAGTAATTGTAACGATAGTGGTTATAAGGGCCGAGTTGGTATCTATCAAGTGATGCCGATGTTTGATGAGATTCGCGAGATGGTGTTAGCTGGAGCCAACACCGCTGAAATCAAGCGTGAATCGATGCGCCTCGGTGTGCAAACCATGCGTCAATCGGCGTTAGGGAAACTTAAAGATGGCACGACCTCTTTTGAAGAGGTTGTTCGGTGTACGATTGCTGATGATTAAATAAAAAATGTTGATAATCGAAGCGGAGAGATAACATGGCAACGATCCACGATTTCTTGAAAGTTATGGTTGATTCTGGTGCTTCTGATCTACATATCACCACAGGAACGCCACCCCAAATTCGCATTGATGGCGAAATTCGCCCCTTAAAACACCCCATATTGATGCCTGCGGATACCAAACAGTTGTGCTACAGCATTTTAACGGATGCCCAAAAGCGCAAGCTTGAAGAGGATAATGAGCTCGATCTATCCTTTGGTGTCAAAGGGTTGGCCCGTTTTCGTGGTAATGTCTATGTTCAGCGTGGCGCGGTTGCTGGAGCTTTTCGTCGTATTCCTTATGAATTTCTCTCCTTCGAACAACTCGGTCTGCCGCCAGTTATAAAAGAGATCTCACGCCGTCCACGTGGTTTGGTATTGGTCACTGGACCGACGGGAAGCGGTAAATCGACAACACTGGCATCGATGATTGATGCCATCAATGTTGAACGGCGCGATCATATCATTACCATTGAGGATCCGATTGAATATATCCACCCTCACAAAGGTTGTATTGTCAATCAGCGCGAGGTTGGCAGCGATACTCAGTCTTTTAAGCGAGCTTTGAAATCGATTTTACGGCAAGATCCAGATGTTGTTTTGCTCGGTGAGTTACGCGATCTCGAAACCATCGAAGCGGCTCTAACTATTGCTGAAACCGGTCATCTGTGTTTTGCAACGCTACATACTAACGGCTGTGTGCAAACGATTAATCGTATCGTCGATGTGTTTCCAACCAATCAACAGGCTCAGGTGCGGACACAGTTATCATTTGTTCTTGAGGGTGTTCTGTCGCAAACGCTTATTCCGCGAGCTTCAGGAAAAGGTCGTATCTTGGCACTAGAGGTGATGGTGCCAAATATTGCCATTCGAGCATTGATACGTGACGATAAGGTTCATCAGCTCTACTCGCAAATGCAGATGGGGCAGGATAAATATGGTATGCAGACCATGAATCAGTCACTGTTTGATCTGTATCATCGCAAGTTGATCTCTCTTGACGATGCCATGGCTCGTTCATCGGAAAAAGATGAATTACGCCAGATGATTGCTAACCCTGCAGGGGCGCTTAAGCGGTCCCATGGTGGCCCGCAGAAAATGGCGTAGACTGTTTTGAGTTGTTCGTGGCTGTGATGACTTCATTGCTCAAACTGTTTGAACAATAATATTTTATTTTCTTCGAAATCTAGCGACTCGGTGAGGTGCTCAATGGCTAAGTACTCCTGGCAAGGTAAAGATCGCAGCGGAAAAGTTCAAAAAGGTGAGATGGAAGCACCCAATGAAGCGATGGTACGTGCGCAATTACGCCGTCAGGGGATTGCTGCCAATAAGGTTAAACAGCGCGGCAAAGGGATGGATATTGAGATAAAAATCCCCGGCATGCAACCTAAGGTCACAACTAAGGATCTGGTCGTTTTTACCCGCCAATTTGCTACGATGATTGATGCGGGATTGCCACTGATTCAATGTTTGGATATCCTGTCCAATCAGCAGGAAAATGTCACCTTTAAGCAGATGTTGCTGACCATAAAAGAGGATGTCGAGGCCGGTTCAACCTTTGCCGATGCCCTACGTAAGCACCCCAAGGCTTTTGATGAGTTGTTTGTCAACTTGGTTGCCGCAGGTGAGGTAGGTGGTATTCTCGATACGATTTTAAATCGTCTGGCATCCTACATTGAAAAATCGATGAAACTCAAGAAGCAGGTCAAGAGTGCCATGACCTATCCAACCACCATTATCGGTATCGCTACAGTGGTTATTGGTGTCATTCTTGTTTTTGTTATTCCGGCCTTTGAAAAAATGTTTGCCGATTTCGGTGGTGCGCTGCCTATGCCCACTCAAATTGTCATCAATATCAGTAACTTTATACAGAACTATATTTTAGTCATCATCGGTGGCTTTATGCTAAGCTAAAACAGCTGGCAATCGTACTATTGAAAAAGCGATTATAAAGGTGCGTCAGAGTATAAGTGAGGGTAATACCATCGCTGATCCGTTAACCAAGTCGGGTGTATTCCCGCCCATGGTGTGCCAAATGATCGCTGTTGGTGAGCAAGCGGGTTCAATTGATACCATGCTGAACAAAATTGCCGACTTTTATGATGATGAGGTCGATGATGCAGTGGGTAATTTAACCGCTATGATGGAACCACTGTTGATGTTGTTCTTGGGGACAACCGTTGGTGGTCTTGTCATTGCCATGTATCTACCGATCTTTAAGTTGGCTGGTGCTGCGGGTGGTTAAATGGTGTCAGCTTCGTTGTTGATAAAGCAGCGAAACCCAATAGTAGCACTCAGCCCGACGAACTTTTGTGACGCGAAGCAGGGTGTTTCATGTGCGCCAACATCTGGGACAGCCCCCGATGGAGCTGGGGACAGTTCCGAGTTTGCTACAAACTGTTTAAAAGAAAAGCCTTCCGATGGAGGCTTTTCTTTTATCTATTGACCAACGTTGTGAGGTGTTTAGCGGCATGGTTTTAGTTAATAAAGGCTTTAATTTTGATGGCGCGGTGGCGTCAAGCTCTTTGGGCAGCTTACTGTGGTATTTGCTTGGTCGCGCCTTCATTGTGACGTTGTTTTTAGGGGTTACCGTTGCGGTACGCTTTAGCACCGCGGTTCAATTTTTTCACCTGCCCGATGTTCAGCTCGTTACTCTTCTCTTTATCACTTTTCTTCAAATTTGTTTTTCATTGCTGTGGTTGTTGCGCTGGCAAAAACGGCTACGTTTATTCATCCAGTTCCAACTGGTTTGGGACCTTATCCTTAGCGCACTAACGGTCTATTATACTGGTGGAGTGGAGAGCCTGTTCTCATTCCTGTTCATTTTCGTCATCTTGAGTTGTGCGCTTATGTCTAGCCGCGCTGAACTGTATGTGACGATTGTCGCCGCGGTAGTCCTCTATGGCGGACTAGTTGGTCTGTTGCACTATGGTTATTTGTCCCCAGTAGGGGGTACCGTTACCTTAAGCGCTACCGATACTATCTACCGACTGTTTTTAAATATTGTCGCTTTTTTACTCGCAGGACTTCTCGGTTCCATCCTCTCGGTACGCCTACGACGATCTGAATGCTTGTTGCAACGCAACCGAGATGACTATGCTGAGCTCGAAAATTTGAATCGGATGATTTTGAAAAGTATTCCGAGTGGCTTAATCGTTGTTGATCCCTCTGGTAAGATTTGTTCGTTTAACTCGGCGGCATCTGCTATCTGTATGATTGATGCTGAAAACGCCTGCCAGAAGACTTTAGCCGAGGTCTTTCCAAACTTTAACCTCAATGAGTTGCTGTTACCCGTTGATCGCGGCGAGTTTTTCTTTGTTGATTGGCAAGGTCTGACGCGAATTATTGGTTACAATGCGACCATGATTACCGATTCGGCAACGGATGATCCTAAAACCTTGATCACTTTCCAAGATTTGACGGCAACCAAAAAGTTAGAAGAGAATTATCAGCTTGGCGAACGGTTAGCTGCTGTGGGTAAATTAGCGGCTGGCCTTGCACATGAGATTCGTAACCCGCTGGCCTCGTTAAGTGGCAGTGTGCAATTACTTTCAGAAGATGAAAATTTTAATTCCGCCTAAGAAAATATCCATAGGAATTGATTCCGATATAGGTTGTTTCTGGGTTGAGGACAATGGCCCCGGAGTTTCCTTGGCCGCGCAAAAGAAAATTTTTGAGCCATTTTTTTCTACACGCGCTGAGGGCACAGGATTGGGTCTTGCCATTGTCCATACCATTATTAGCGCTCACGGTGGTACCATTGAATGCTTGAGTAGCCCCTTGGGGGGGGCTCGTTTTCAGGTGAATCTTTAATTGTCAGCATGGGAAGGTCGTTGTTATGAAAATAAAAGCACATATCCTTGTTGTCGATGATGAACAGAGTATGCGTGAATTCTTAACCATTATGCTGGAAAAAGAGGGCTATTGTGTTGATTGTGCCGTTGATGGCGCGATGGCCTGTAGCATGATTAGCGACAATATTTACGATCTGATTTTGAGTGACATTCGCATGCCAACATTGAATGGTATTGAATTGCTCGGTCGAGTAAAAGAGTTAGGCACCGATACCATTGTAATCATGATGACTGCATTTTCGACGACAGAACAAGCTGTAGCGGCCATGAAGCAAGGGGCATATGATTACCTGCTGAAGCCTTTTAAAAATGATGAGATTCGCCTTGTGGTGCGCAAAGCACTACAGCATCATCAACTAAAAAAGGAGAACAGCCGCCTGCGTCAGGTTCTTGATGAGCGTTACTCGTTTGACCGTCTCATTGGTAAAAGCGCGGCCATGCAAGGCTTGTATCGTTTGATTGAAAAGGTGGCGCAGTCGAAAGCCAATATTTTAATAACTGGCGAGTCGGGTACCGGTAAAGAGCTTGTTGCGCGCTCAATTCATCACCATTCACAGCAGCATGATGCCCCTTTTGTGCCAGTAAACTGCGGCGCGATACCTGAAAATTTGCTTGAAAGTGAGTTGTTTGGTCACGAAAAAGGCTCTTTTACTGGCGCGCTGGCGACCAAAAAAGGGTTGTTTGAAGTAGCTGATGGTGGAACCATCTTTTTAGACGAGATCGGTGAATTGTCAGTCGCTATGCAGGTCAAGTTGCTGAGAACTTTACAGGAAAAGCAGATTCGCCGCGTCGGCGGCACCGTTGATTTAGAACTGAATGTTCGCGTCCTCGCTGCAACAAATATCAATTTGGAGCAAGCGGTAAGTGACGGTTCTTTTCGCAGTGACCTTTACTACCGCCTCAATGTTATCCACGTCGAAATTCCACCGCTACGCGAACGTAAAGAGGATCTGTCGTTGTTGGTTCAGTCCTTTTGCCAGTCGCTCGCCCCACAACGAGATGTTGAAATTTCGACACAGTTGATGCGCCGCATGCTCGATTACCATTGGCCGGGTAACGTTCGAGAACTTGAGAATATTGTCGAACGCTGTCTGATTTTAGAAGAGGGGGATTTGCTCACCGAAGCAGGGTTGCCGAGTCAATTTGATTGCTCACATGGGCAAAGCCGAGCCGTAATTTGTCCAATCCCTGAAGATGGGCTGGATCTTGAAGCTTATATGGCTGACGTTGAATCAAAAATTATTATCCAAGCGTTGGATCGTTGCAATGGCGTGCGTAAACATGCGGCAAAATTACTAAAAGTAAGTTTTCGTTCACTGCGTTACCGTTTAGATAAATTGGGACTTTAAGAGGTGGGTGAGAAAAAACCGGCTCACACAAAGCCAC
>NBLY01000121.1 GCA_002084665.1 Desulfobacteraceae bacterium 4572_35.2
GGTCGTGTGCGCGACCAGCCCGTGACAGCGATCGATCTACGCTTAGGAAAAAAACACGATACGCTGATCATCAGTGGGCCGAACACCGGTGGTAAAACCGTTGCCTTGAAAACCGTTGGTTTACTGTTCTTGATGGTGTCGGCAGGGCTGCCGATCCCCTGTGATCCAAAAAGTCGCTTGTATCTGTTCAGTAAGATTTTCGCTGATATTGGCGATGAGCAGAGCATTGAGGAAAATTTATCGACGTTTTCTGGCCATCTACTGCGGATTCGGCGAATTTTAAAACATGTCGATGGCAACTCGCTGGTGTTGCTCGATGAAGCTGGAACTGGAACCGATCCTGCTGAAGGTGGTGCCTTGGCTCTGGCGGTGATGGATCGTTTGCGCGCTGTCGGCGCACGAACGGTGGTGACTACGCACCTGAATATGATTAAAAGTTACGCCTATCTGCATGATCGGGTTGAGAACGCGGCGGTTGAGTTTGATCCGAAGACCTTTGCCCCAACCTATCGCCTCCACTATGGGGTGCCGGGAGCCAGTAGCGCGTTCACCATCGCTAAAACGATGGGCGTTCCTGAAAAAGTTGTTGCTCAAGCCGAAAGTTATCTTGGTCGTGAACAGCGTGATGGTTTGGCGATGGTAGAACAGCTCAATCAGTTGCGTACTGAGTTGGAGCGTGATCAGCGTGAAGCACAACAGCTACGACAGGATGCTGAAAAGGAACGTGAAAAACGATAGCGAAACGCAGAGCCAAATGCGTCAATTGCTCAAGCAAGCACGGCAACAAACCGTAGGTGATGGTCGCCAACAAGCCGAGCTGATGCGTCAAGTACGTGAAACCAAAGAGCAATTACACCACCAACCGCTACAAGAGCGCCGCAGCAGTCAGGCACCAGCGCAGCTTAGTGTTGGTGAATTGGTACGGGTGGTGGCTCTCGATGCCGAGGCTGTCGTTCAGCGCATCTCAGGTTCCAACATTGAGTTGTCGTTAAAAGGTAAAGTGATGCGTGTTTCGTTATCGGCGTTAGAAGCTTATGAGCCGCGCCGTTTTGCCGAGGCGAAAAAGCAAACTGTGGTCCACGGTCGCGGCACGGGCGCATTGCGGCAGGCGATTCGCGATCTACTGGCTCAGCATCGTGCGGTGACGGCATTTCATGCCGCTGACAATGCTCAAGGTGGTAACGCCATTACAGAGATCGAGCTCGGCAATTAATTGGAGGGCAGCTAAGATTATTCATGGGGGGAACTGATGGCCGGAAGAATTCCGGACGACATTATCATGCAAGTACGTGAGCGGGTTGACATTGTCGATCTGGTTTCAGGTTATGTGCCATTGAAACATTCAGGCGCAAACCACTTGGGATTATGCCCGTTCCATAACGAAAAGACCCCATCATTCAACGTTAATAGCACCCGCCAAATTTTTCATTGTTTTGGTTGTGGCGTTGGTGGCAATGTTTTTAGTTTTTTAATGCGCATGGATGGCATCGCCTTTCCGCAGGCGGTGCGCCGCCTTGCTGAACAAGTTGGGATTGATATCCCTAAAGACGAGCCAAGTGCGTTTGAGGTGCAGCGCCGTCAAGAGATGGAGCGCCTCAATAAAATCTACGAGGTTGCTACCGACTTTTATCATCAGCTGTTGCTCGATGATCCACGCGCTGCTCAGGCACGTGGCTATATCCGCCGGCGCGGCTTTGATAGCGAAGCAGTGCGGCGTTTTCGCTTAGGTTATGCGCCCGATGGTTGGGATGCGCTCGCTAACCATTTAAAGCAGCAGGGGGTTGATGCCGATCAGGCCAAAGAGCTTGGCTTGATCCGTAGTGGCAAAGAGGGGCGGCCCGATTATGATATGTTCCGCCAACGGTTACTGTTTCCCATCGACGATATGTTTGGTCATGTGGTGGCCTTTGGTGGCCGAGTGCTTGATGACAGTTTGCCTAAATATATCAACTCGCCCGAATCGGCGTTGTACCACAAAAGCCGTATTTTATACGGCTTATTTCAGGCGAAAAATGAGATGCGCCGCCAACGAAAAGTTGTGGTGGTCGAAGGTTACTTTGATCATTTAGCTTTGGTTCAAGCGGGCATTGAGAATGTCGTCGCCACTTGTGGTACGGCACTCACTACCGATCATGGCCGAGTGCTGAAACGTTATGTCGAACAAGTGGTGTTGCTCTTTGATCAAGATAAAGCGGGGCAAAAAGCCTGTTTTCGTGGCATGCCGATCCTTCTCCAAGCAGGTTTGCAGGTGTTGACGTTGGAGTTGCCCGAAGGTGATGACCCCGATACCTGTGTTAATCGTGAAGGGGCCGAGCAGTTTAATCAACGACTTGATAAAGCGCGTTCGGCCATCGATTACTTTATAGAGGTTAAACTCAATGAGGCGGGTGACAATGCTGAACAGCGTGCCAAGGCAGTCAATGAAATATTGATTATGATTCGTCACGTGCCCGGTGAAATTGAGCAAGATCTACATTTGACACCGCTAGCGGCAGCCAGTGGGGTGCAAACCGAGCTTCTGCGTCGACAGTTAGAGCGCACAGAGATTCCAAAGGAACCGGTGCGTAGAGTTGCACCAACTGCGGTGGCACCGCCACAGCAAGAGCAGCCACCTGCTCATGGTGATGACGATTATACCTTCGTTGCTGATAATAGTGATAGTGGCGGTTATGCCGATAACGATTACCATGGCAACTTTGGTAACCAGAACCAAGTGGCTGCAAAGGCTCGCGCTGTCAAGCCGGTGACAGACAGTAAAGCGCATAGATGGCTTCTCAGCGTGATGTTGGCTGATGAAACCGTGAGTAGCACGGTTGTGGAAAAAGGGCTAAAAACTTTTTTTGATGATGCAGTGTACCGCTACCTCGCCGAACAGATCGCTCAGGCGTGGCAGCAGAAAAAACAACCAGGTGAATGGCTACTTGATCATTGTGAGCAGCCCGAGCAACAAGCACTACTGACACAAATTTTGATTCAGGGTAAGGAATTGCCCAATGAAAATATAGAGGAGATTTTCGGTGATTGCCAGTTGGCAGTGGCCCGGAGTCAGCTAAAACAACGTAGGGCAGAGCTGCATGCGCTGATGCGTGAGGCCGAACACAGTGGTGATTTGGACCGCCAGACAGTCTGCTTACAGGAACTGACTCAAATTAACCGCCAACTTAAAAGCCGGATAGTGTAATACCGTAAAAAAGAACAGCTGCAACAGCAGCCGATAGGAGACCATTTTTATGGCAAAGAAAACAAAAGAGGAAGATTTTCAACAACTCATCGAAAAAGGGAAAGAAAAAGGATTCCTGACTTTCGAGGAGGTAAGTGATGCACTTCCCGAAGATATGGTGTCACCAAGCCAATTAGAAGAGGTGATGAGCATGTTCGGTGATCTCGATATTGAGATTGTCGATGGTAACAGTAAAGACGATGACCAGGCCCCCGCTAACAAAGAGCGTGCTGAAGGCACGACTAAAGAGAACAGTCCAAGTTTTGAAGCGGGTGTCATTGGTCGTACCAGTGATCCTGTGCGGATGTATTTACGTGAGATGGGTCAAGTTTCCCTGCTAACACGTGAAGGCGAAGTTGAGATTGCCAAGCGTATTGAAGAGGGCGAAGGTCTCATAAATCAGGTTGTCTTGCGTACCCCTATTGCCCTAGAAGAGGTTCTCGCTCTCGGTGATGAACTCAGCGAAGGCAATATCGGTATCACCGACTTAACCAAGGATTACGATGAGGAGGAGGGTGCTAAAGAGAAAGAGCAAGCTGCAATTATGGTCGATGAGCTTAAGACCGACCTCGTTGATTTGATGCGAAAATTGCGCTTGAAAGAACAGATTGTTTCTAAGTTTGCCGTACGCTTGAAAGAACTTACCGATCTAGTTAAAAAAGGGCTGAGTGAAGTTGCCGCCTGTGAAAAAGAGATGGGGTGCCCGCATAAGAAAATTCGCAGTCAGTTGCGTAAATTTCACAAAGGGGAAACCGAAGCTGCTGCGGTATGCGAAGAGTTAGATAAAACGGCAGATGAACTATTAGTCGTTGAAAAACGGCTCAAGGGGGCGCAGCGTAAATTTAAGCGCGTTGAGGAGGAGACCGGCTTCACTACCGAGTATCTGGTCGAATCCCTCAAAGAGGTTCATCGCGGTGAGTGGCGTGCCAAAGTGGCTAAAACCGAACTGGTGGAAGCCAACTTACGTCTGGTTGTTTCAATCGCTAAAAAATATACCAACCGTGGATTGCAATTTCTCGATCTCATTCAAGAGGGCAATATTGGCCTGATGAAAGCGGTGGATAAATTCGAGTATCAGCGTGGTTATAAATTCTCCACTTATGCCACATGGTGGATTCGTCAGGCGATCACCCGAGCGATTGCTGACCAAGCGCGAACCATTCGTATCCCTGTGCACATGATCGAAACCATCAACAAGTTGATCCGCACCAGCCGTCAGTTGGTACAAGAGCTAGGTCGTGAGCCGATCCCTGAAGAGATCGCTGAACGGATGGATCTGCCGCTGGAAAAAGTACGGCGGGTATTGAAAATTGCCAAAGAGCCGATCAGCCTTGAAACACCAATTGGTGAGGAGGAAGACTCCTCTCTCGGTGATTTCATTGAAGACAAAGGCGCTGTTTCACCCCTTGAAGCGGTGATTAAAAGCAACCTTTCCGATCAAACTGCCGATGTGTTGTCGACACTCAGCGAGCGCGAAGAGAAAGTGCTGCGTATGCGCTTTGGTATCGGTGAGAAATCGGATCACACCCTCGAAGAGGTTGGTCAAGACTTCAGCGTAACCCGTGAGCGGATAGCGTAACCCGTGAGCGGATTCGTCAGATTGAAGCCAAGGCATTACGCAAGCTCCGTCATCCAAGCCGCGCCAAACGTTTGAAGAGTTTTGTCGATACACCGTAATTAAAGTTGTAATATTTGTCGATACACCGTAATTAAAGTTGTAATAATTGATATGAGTCCTTGACAGGCGGCCACCTATTTGGTAAACATAGGCTCCCTTGAGAGAGGGACAAAAAAACATGACGCGGGGTGGAGCAGTTTGGTAGCTCGTCGGGCTCATAACCCGAAGGTCGGAGGTTCAAATCCTTCCCCCGCAACCAATAAAATAAAAGCCG
>NBLY01000122.1 GCA_002084665.1 Desulfobacteraceae bacterium 4572_35.2
GTCGATTATAGCGGTGTGTGCAGTGGCGCAGAACATTCACGCAACTATTCCCTTAAAGAGTACTGTCAGGCGATCGTTAGCCAAATCCGCTCGATTGTTGATCCTCTTAACATTCCACACCCGCACATCATCACCGAATCAGGTCGAGCTACCGTTGCCTACGCTAGCATGCTGTTATTTAACATTCTCGATGTGATGAAGTTTGATGCTGTTACCCTGCCGCAACAACTAGAGGCAGATGCCGCAACAACTAGAGGCAGATGCGCCCACTGTTCTACAGCAGCAATTCGCTCTGTATCAGGATGAACAACAACCCGTTGAAGAGCGCTATCAACAGGCACAACTCTATCGCGAGCAAGTGCGACAAAGTTTTGAAGCGGGCCAGCTAACGCTTGCTCAACGGGCGTTGGGTGAAGAAATTTTTCTCGCCACCGCGCAAAATATTGTTGATCAACTCAGGGCCAGCTAACGCTTGCTCAACGGGCGTTGGGTGAAGAAATTTTTCTCGCCACCGCGCAAAATATTGTTGATCAACTCAGCACTAATAACCTCGATGAAACGCCAGCACAACTCAAAGGGTTACGAGATAGTTTAGCCGATATCTATTACGCCAACTTTAGTGTTTTTCAATCCCTGCCAGACACGTGGGCCATCGGTCAACGTTTCCCCATTGCCCCCCTACATCGCCACCTCGAAGCACCATCACGCGACGCAATCATCTCCGATTTAACCTGTGACTGCGATGGCCAACTTGATCGCTTCATTGTTGAGGGGCGAGAGAGTAAAACCTTACCACTGCACCCGTTTAAAGCGGATGAGAACTATTATTTAGGGGTATTTCTGATCGGCGCCTATCAAGAGACTCTCGGCGATATCCATAATCTATTTGGTGATACCCATGTGATAAGCGTGCGGATTAATCCTGACGGCGGCTTTGACATTCTGAAGGAGATTTCAGGTGACAGCATTGGCGACGTACTCGGTTATGTCCAACATCAATCGCAAGAACTCATTGAGAGCATTCGCAACAAGGCCGAATCTACTTGCTCATATTATGTGCCTGATTAAGACAGACTATTAGTGATGCTCTCAGCCCACACCACAGCTTCCCAGTAGGATTCAACAACCACTTCGCGATCATAACCACACGCGTCGACTTCAGCCCAGTTTGCTTGCTCATAGTTTTGCACACAACCGAGAACTTCACCAAAACAGCCAGTGCCATGCAATAGAGCTTGATTGATCTCATCTGACAGTGGCAGCTCTTCGAGAATGTGCGCCATCGGTGAATCGAGGATACTCTCCAACAACGAAAACAGACCGACAGTAAAGCTACTCGTTTCGTCTCCACAATGGCTTTGGCCGGCCAGCAGTTCACACATTTTACCGCGCACCAGCGCCATGGTCATCAACTCATCAGGCTTATCACTGACACTGCCCATAATTAGCACACTGGCCCAAGTACGAATATGTTGCAAGCCAACCCGCACAATCGCCTGTCGAATCGATGTCACCTCATTGATCAGATTATAATAGCTCGAATTAACCTGCCGCAACAGCTTCACACTCAGGTTGACATCAGCCTGAATGATCTGCTCAATGCGCTCCATACACACATCTGGTTGTTGCAATTCAGCCATCAATTGCACCATTGCGATTCGCGCTGGGGGCAGTTTCTTACCGGTAACAACCACTGGCTTACTAAAGAAATAGCCCTGAAAATAATCGAAACCTAACGCAAGGCATTGTTCAAATTCCTCACGAGTTTCCACCTTTTCGGCTAAAAACTTGAGCGGCTTAATCGCTTTGAGAATGTTGACCTGCTCAGCAACTTTCTCCATGCCGAGTTCCATCACATCAATTTTAATCAAGTCGGCTAGCTCAACCAATGGCCGCAACGATTCGTTGTAGACAAAGTCATCCAGTGCAATAAGATGACCACGGTCAGCATAACCACGCACCGCATTAACGATCTCATCTTCAGCCTCGACGCTTTCCAAAACTTCGATCACCAGTTGATCGGCCGCAAAGGTCAAATCTTTCTCCTCAAGGAGAAAACCACGGGTAAAATTACAAAAAGCCTTGTGCTCACCAACAAGGCTATTCAAACCGATCTCCAACAACAGATTGACCAATACCGTACCACTGGCAGCATCGTCATCATCAATCACTGCATGATTGACAAGGCCGTGACGATACAGCAACTCGTAAGCATATACTTTTAAATCACGGTCAAAAATAGGTTGACGACCGATAAAGGCATCATGCATAAAACCCCTCCAACAACACAAAACAAGGGAACAAAAGAATTAGATGGTGTAAAACTAGGGAAAAGACCTCGCCAACCATGAAGGTAGGATGGCGCAAAGCGCAGCGTGCCCATCAGTTCCGTATTATTTTGATGGGCACGGCGCGTTACTCAAATTTGCACATTTTATGTAATATTGGCGCGGCCCATCGCCAACCATAAAGGTAGGATGGTGCAAAGCGCAGCGTGCCCATCAGTTCCGTATTATTTTGATGGGCACGTCGCGTTGCTCCTTTGCCCATCCTACATAAATACCGGTTAACGCCAAGTTGTTTCACGCAGGTAGATGATGCTTTCGCTGCCTTTGTAGATGCCAAAAGTCTGCCGTTATAATATTCAACTGTCATAGGAATCGGCAGCGGTAACAACTCCGAGCCGTGAGCATTATCAATCCGCAAGCGGCCATATCCTAAAGTCGTAACCGGTGCGGCTTGGGTATAGTCCATGGTTCCGTCGCCATTAACATCAAGGTCTGGATTGGCAATTTGAACTCCGTCTTCATCCTTAACATATACGCCAAAACGAGCGTCATCAAAGTAGCCATCAGGGTTTGCTAAACGATTAACATTTAACTTTACCCTAAAACTCCCCGCACCATCACTCCAAGGAGAATCCTGACCGGCGCTGTGATAATCTAAACGGGAGGTGAGATTTGTTGATATGCCATCAGGATCTTTAGCTACCGCACCACCAATATAAATAACTGGCGAAAGTTGCGTTCCTGATCCATCGAATTTAGCAAAGTTAGCGATATAATTTTTTGTTGCGGCACCGGCACTATTCTGTGCCTCTAGCTGGTAAGTAAATTCTAGATTTTCATCTAGGTAGGTAAAACTTGAATCAGGGAGACACCCGCTGTCAATTCGGTTGATCAGAGTTCCTTGGGTTAGTTCAAAATGAGCGGGGATAAAGCGCCCAACAACAAGACTACCGCTTATATCCATATCGCTGCCGAGATATTCTTTTGACTCCGCTTGGAGGGTAAAATTACCCACTTCAGAGTAGGTTAAGTTGTTCGGCGTTGACACTCCGTCGCTAAAGGTATTTAAATCTAGCAAACCATTGCCAAGACCACTAAGGACACCTGAACTCGGTTGATGCGGCTCTTCTGCGGTGAGAAACGTATCAGCAGCAAAGTTATGAGTAACGGTTCCACCATAACAAACAGCAGTAATTGTGGCACTAAAAGGGGCTGCTGCGACACCTGTTGTTGAACCACCACTAGTTGTATTGTTCAACGGGCTAGTGACAACAAAATGATCTGGTGCCACAATAAATGGTTGCGTCGTGCTGCCTGTCATTTCCAGTTCAGCCTCGACACCGCTGCCTTCAAAGCGCGCATGAAGATTGAGACTGCCAGCATCTGCATAATTAAGGGCAAAATCGGCGGCAGCATTTTCGTCAAACGTCAGATTGGCAGTAGAGGCTGTTTCGCTCTGCCCCAGTTCAGCGCTATTCACATATGGATTTTTTCCGCCACTATCTGGTGCGGAATAATTAAACCAAAAACCGATATCGCGCGTTGTTCCGACAAAGCTATCGTCACCGACACAAAAACTTGTTTCCTCATCCTTTTGCACCGCTTGGATGGTGCCGGTCAAATCGCTACAAGAGCGCCCATTGGCAACGGCAATCAAAAAACCACTGTCGGCAAAGATCAGGTCACAGGCATTGGGATTACCACCACTACAATAAACTGGCGGTGAAGTTGCAGGATCACCACTAACCACGTCAAGCGTTACGGTTTCGGCTTTGGTATGCTGCAATTTCAACTGAACGCCCACACCGGTGACAGGAAAGGTCAGAGTTTGCACAGTGTCAGTTAGCCAGCCGAGATCGGGTAGCGTCACCTCCATATCTCCGACATACGGACTGGTTTCAGCCGCATCAAGCCATGCTTTCAGCGTCACAGTTTCCGCTGCACAGGTTAAGCCGTGACCGTCGTGAATAAATTCAAAATGATCTGGCCCGTCATCACCAATGGTTCCACAATTGATAGCGTTAATCGTCAGGTTGTCAATAGAGTGATAATTTGTCTGTCCTCCTGTACCAGCGGTAAAACTCAAACGAAACTCATTGGGCACTGCTCCATTTTCAATGGGTAACCATTCTAATATATCGACAAAACCATCATCTTTAAGGATCTCCCTTTCAACCTTAATGCGTGATTGAGCAGAACGCGTATCAAAAGAGATTCGATACTTATATCCAGGTGCAGGATCTGTAGAATTTTTATTATCAATCCCAGGATCAAGAATCTTCGTCCCTGCTAAGTAATCATAACCTGTCATACCATCGCCTTGGCCACGTATGGAAACAGAATCACGTGTTTTACCAGGGCCACCGGGACGACCTAGTTTTGGTTTTGAAAACCCACCATATTCATCAAGAGCAATCCCCAACCATGCGCCATTGAACCCAGGAATATTAATATTTTTACAGCGTTTACTTGCGGCATATCCCATAGAGCCACCATTACCACCAATAATAGGTATTTTGTCAGCATCGGATAACACCACAACCATGCCATCTGCGCCCTTACCACCATAGGCGTAATGATTAAACTCTATTTCAACATAGTTGTTCTGCGCTGGAAACTTACCATTTAATGTGATACCGCTTGCCTTCCATTTTTCTGCAGCAGTAAATTGAAGTAAGCCATCCACAATTTTTGGTGGAGAATTTTCGTACGTATTGCAAGGATCAACAGGGGGGGTAAGAACCGTCCAATCACTGCCAAGACTCCCCCTATCAAAGTCATCAAAAAAACAGAACCCTTTACAGGGAAGGCAGTCACGAGACTCACCGTCCCAACTATCACCAGCCATTCAACTTGCGTTGCCGTTAACGCACGATCAAACACCATCACTTCATCAATAAAACCATCGAATATTTTTTTGGTACCTTCACTCCCTATCCACAGAGGTTTATTTGTGACAGATAGTGTTCCTGGGACGTGTTCACTTTTTTCCAATCCAATTGACCATCAACGTATAGCTTTATGTCATTTCCGTCATAAGTACCGACAAGATAGTACCACTGATCAATATTCGGCACTCTGTTGCTGCCACTATCCTCATTCCACTTAAGAGATTTATTTTTCCCGTCAATTGTAAACTCAACAAACCAGCCATTCCATTTATCCTGCGCCAACCATTTATCCTGCGCCAACCCCTGATGAGCTTGCCAATTTCCTCTATGTACAATTTTTCTTGTATCGTTTACCCGCGTATTAACCCAAGCACAAAAACTCATTGCGGCTGATGAACTTAAACTCTCGTCAAAGCGATATTCGGCAAGTGGTGGTGATAAATTAACTGGGCGAATTATGATCTCATCCCAAGAAAAATCATCAAAATCAGAATCAGGACTACCAGAAACTATCTTTAACGTATGCGTTCCAGCAGTCAAATTGTCATCTACGCTAATGGTATAAGGATCGGTGGTGAGATTTACACTATCACCACCAGAAATAAGAGTGCCCACCTCATCGTCATCAATATACACTTTGTTGATATAATCAAGAGCGCGCAAACGGTAAAAATCTACATCTATATGATTTATTGCTGTCGGCAACGTAAATTCAAAAGTAACCTCGGTAGCGTCTCGCGCATCAGGATAATAGGGATAATTGCTATCAGTTGGATCATAGCCATCGTTGCTGTCATTATTATCACCAAGATGATATTTTTGGATCAAGTGAATAGCAGCAGTAACGCCAGCAGTACTTTTCAGCGTAATACCGGTATAAGAAAAATCATCTTGATCCAGATTCCCGTTACAATTTGGCGCAACATTGCCGTTAGGCAAATAACAATCACCCCGAATCGATAGGCCGTGCAAACCAACACCTAAATCCAAATTAGCAATGGAAATATGATCCTGACCGGCCACACCTTCAGCGACCTGAGTACCATCGATCATCACTTTGATCCGCGAATCATCCTCCAGTCCACTTTCTCCTTGAAGTTGCAATCCAGTCAGAGTAACGGGCTGGCTCAAGTAAAAATAAACCGGATAGTTAGCAAAATCGTCATAATCAATCGGTTGTTTTGAATTATCTCGTTAGTGCCGGTGAGGTAGCTGATGATGGTATCGTTAAAAGCTATTGCCACCTCTTTATTGGGTACATCAAGGGTGTATTCAAAACCGCCAAAATCGAGTTCGGTTACTTTTTTAATACTTAAATAACCGGCTTGAAACAGGATTGGTTCCAACTCAATATTCTCAATATCAAAGCTATCAATTAAACGACTGCTGGCACGTAGGTTCTTGATAAACAACAATATATCAAATGGATTGTAGACTGGTTCACCGAGAAAATTATAACCGTTATACCACTGACGTACCTTTTCCATATCTGCATCTTTAAGGTGGGCAGCAAAGACGGTTTCTAAATCATTGTGAGTATAACCACAGATGGTGGCGTAATTTTTGTTGAGGGTTATATCCTCTAAATTATTCAATCCGCTAAAAATGGATACTTTGGCAAACTTGCTAACGCCAGTTAAAAAGGCAAACTTAATATATTCGTCGCTGTCTTTAATGGTGGTGTACAGATCTTTTAATATCTCTCGTCCCTGTTGTGCGACTTCTACCTGATCGAGATTATCCAATATCAGCTTGTCGTATTCATCAACGAGGATTACTACTTTTTGTCCGTATTTTTTATGGGCTTGTTTTATAAGATTATGCACATCCTGCAACATCTCTTCCCTGTTTCGTGCCACCCCACCAAAGCTGACCTTTATTACCGGATACTTGATATTCCAATCCCACTTGTCATGGATTGCTAAACCATGAAACAACTCTTCACGCCCTTCAAATATCGCTTGCAGGGTGGAGATTAGCGGGAGAGGAAGTAATATCTGCCGTTGTCGATAAGGTCATAGGCTAAGGCGGTTTTATCTACATAAACATAATTTTCGTTGCGTATATCAGCAAAGGTTTGAATGCCGATAGGTAACTTGGCTAGTTTTTTTAATTGTTGTTTATTATCAATCATGACCATGGATAGTCACCTCCAACTTGCGGGAGACGTAAT
>NBLY01000021.1 GCA_002084665.1 Desulfobacteraceae bacterium 4572_35.2
AGATCGCTCCATAATGCAGCATGGTCAGCCTCATAACCCGAACTAAAGAACTTAGTCCAACCTGCTTTAGTCTTTTTATTCAGCTTAATGCGTTTTGCTTCACCGCCACGCTTATGACAGTTCATACATTCAGCCTTAAAAGCCTTCTTCCCTTTTCGCCAATTTCCCGCAGCCATGACAGTGCTTGAAAATGAGATCACCAATAAAACACTAACTAGAACCGATAGTTTTTTTTGCATATCAAGTTGCTCCTATTAAAGGGTTAGCCTACTGGTCTTCTGGCAAACGGAAAGTATCAACCGAATTAAGCAGTTCAGTCGACTGTTCCGTAAGACCAGTTGTAATCGTAGATGAATTTTTAATTTGCTGTAGAGTTAACTCGGAGATTTCAGATACTTTTTTCATTGATGACTCAACATTATGCGTCATCTCTAGCTGTTGATCTGACAACCTACTAATTTCAGTAACAACAGACTTAGATTGACTGATAGCTTCCTGAATTTCGGTGAACGACTGCCCAGTGTCCTGCGCTAACTTGGCTTGCGTTTCAACTGTTTTAGTTTCTTCATCAAGCGAAGCAGTTACTTCATTCGCTTCACTTTGAATCGACTTAACAACACCACCAATTTGCTTTGTCGCTTCTGTTGACTTATCGGCAAGTCGCTTGATCTCATCAGAGATAACCAAGAAACCACGCCCCTGCTCACCAGCCCTAGATGCCTCAATTGATGCATTCATCGCCAGAATAGTTGTCCGAGTGGCAATTTCGGAGATAAGTTGAGATATTGTACCAATTTCAAGGAGTCGTTCAGATAGCGATTTCATTTTCTTGTTAATAACCTGAACTGTTACACGGATCAATTGCATCCCTTCAATATTATTCGAGACAAGCTCACTCCCCTTACTCGTAACCTCATCGACAAGACTTGAAGCCTGCTGGGCGAGCATGGCCTTCTCTGAAATTTCTTTTGCTGCAATTTCAGAACGATTGACAATCTGAGTCGCTAGTTCGACCTGAGACGACTGCGTTTCGGCACCCATCTCCATGTCCTCAAAGATTTGAATCAATCGCCGAGATTGCTCACCAACGTTATTTGCATTAAGCTTGGTATCCATCAACAGATCAGCTAAACATTCAACCATAAGATTGTATGCATCGGCAATTGAGCCAAATGCATCAGCCGTAACAGGTGCCTTTAGCGTTAAGTCACCATCAGCCGCTTCACTAACAACTTCAAGAAAACCGATGAGATTTTGCTGAGTTTCTTCCCGCTCAGACTCAGCAATGATGGCATCTTTATAACGTTCAACCATTTCATTAAACATTACTGAAGTTGCGCCGATCTCATCTTTTGCCGTCAAAATAATTTCGGAAAAACCACCGTTATTTACTTGTTCAATACCACCGCGAAGTTGGGCTAACGAAACGACAAGGCGGTTACTCCAACGTTTTGCAAATAAAACAAACAAAATAAGTAGAACAATACAAAATGCTATTGCGCTATAAAAAATTTTGTTTTGATCTGTCAATCTTGATTGCTGAGTAATCACATTTGAATAAAGCTTTTGCAACTGTACAATGCTTGAATTGAATTCAGAGACATCCTGATTAAATTTAGAATACGTTGCAAGACTTGAAGTGATATTCCCGCCATCTACCAAACTATCTGACAGCTCTTCCATCTCAACGGAAATATCAACGAAAATTTCATAGGTAATATTAGAAACCTTCTTAATTTCATGACGTCCCTCAGCTGTCATCTCTAAGAACTCATCCATCAGATCGGCCATCGAGGCAAGATGGTCTAATATTTTTTCAGAACGTATTTCAATGGTGTCACTTTGTCCGTTTAATGCGGCGATGGTCATGTTCCCTTCAAGAACTTGAAGATGAGACATACTCCGAGTTAATTGATGAGTTTTATTCAAAAAAGAAACATTTTGTTCCGTATGTTGTCGTGCTTGTTGCGTTAAGTAAATATACGTTACAACACACAGCCCAATGGCAATCAGAACAAGTAGTGATAAAGTTGTGACGCTTCGACCAGTAATTTTTTTAATACTTAAAATGTTTGCTACTTTTTTTGCCATAATGGAACGGCCTCCCCTGATGTCAAAAGCGACAGCTTTTAGAGTGTATAGAGTGTGTGCTCACGAATCACATTAACAAGTGCATCTTCATCAAATGGTTTAACTAAATAACCTACAGCACCAAGACTAAACGCTTTTTCTTGATGCTGCTTTCCTGATCGTGATGTAATCATTACAACTGGGATATTTTTTAATGTCATACGACGCTTTATCTCAGTTAACAATTCATAGCCATGCATAACAGGCATTTCAAGATCGCTCAGAACTAGATCCACTCTTTCATCTTCCAAAACAGTGAGCGCGTCCTGTCCGTTGATTGCCGTTATAACTTCAACACCGTTTGCTTCGAGAAGAAGTGACGCATACTTACGAACACTCAACGAATCATCAACAACCAAAACACGTGGCCGTAGTCCTTGAGCAACAGTTGGCGTTTCAACGTTGACATGAGTCAACTCACGATCAACCACCTGCATTAAACGAGCAGGATTAAGGACAAGACGTACTGCACCACCACCTGAAACGCTGGTTCCTGAAAAACACGGCATATCATAAAGCAATTGTCCAAATGGGCGAATAACCGTATCTTCTTGACTGACAATCTCTTCGACCATCAAACCTAAACGTGAACCTAAGGTGCGGACAAAAAGTACACACTGTCCTGTTTTGTCGCTAGCAGGAAGGTTGAATTTAGTATTCAAGTCAACAATACGGTAACTTTCACCCTGCCTTACAACATGCTCATCAACAATCTGTAGCGTTCCAACCTCTTGTATTTCCTCAATTAGAGATGATGGCAGGACAAATAACTGCTTAGCTAAACGAAACTGAATAACATTGATAATAATAAGAGAAAGTGGAATTTGAAGAATAAATTCGGTCCCCTGCCCCTCTGTTGTTTTAACATCAATCGTTCCGTTTAAATCCGAAAGCCGATCAAGAACAACGTCCATGCCGACACCACGGCCCGACGTATCATCGACTTCAGTTTTAGTACTAAAGCCAGGCCGAAAAATCATGTCGATATACTGTTGCCGATCTATTTTATCGTCATCTTTGATCCAACCTAAATCCAACGCTTTTTGTCTGATTGAATCAAACTTTACCCCCCCACCATCATCAGATATGGTGATAGTGGCAAAATTACCTCGGCGGACAGTTGAGATTTTAATTGTCCCAGTTTCAGGTTTGCCTAATGAGCGTCGTTGCTCAGGATCTTCTATACCGTGCGCCACGGCGTTTCGCAAAACATGCAACAAAGGGTCAAAGAGACCATCAATGATCGTTCGGCCCAAGCGTGTATCGCCACCCTCTAAACGCAAATCAACTTGTTTATTCGCATCACGAGAAAGGTTACGGATAGATCGCTTAAAACGTTGATACAGATGATCAACTGGTAGGGTGCGAATCTCTGAAAAGCGTTCTTTCATCTCAGAGGTCATACGGTCGATGGATTCAACGTCGACACTCACTTCACCAAAGAAACTTCGGATAGAAATAACAGCCTCATTAATATCATTACTAATTTCTTGCAATTTACGCGAAAACAGATTTAATTCGTCGTAGCGGTCAAATTCCAGCTCTTCAAAGTCTGAAATAATAGACTCGCTGTTTTCATCGCAACCTTCTTCAGGATTTGTATATTCATAACGATCGGAAAAACCAGCAACCTCGCGAATTAAGCGCTCACGAGCAAAGTCGATCTCCTCTTTCATTGTCTCAAAAGATCCAAGTTGCTCAAGCAGGTGTGTCTTAGTGATAGTCATTTCAGCGATGATATTCATCAATTCATCAATTTTATCGACGCCAACTTTTACACTGTTACTAAACTGCTGCGGGGAGCTAACTTCTGTTAATTCTGACGAGACCTCAGTATACTCTCCAGATTGCGCAGATTGAAGCATCTGACACGCCTGAAGGCCATAGAGGATAGAGTTTTTCTCATAATCAGGCAGATGGGTCATTTGCAACAGATTACGCATGGTATCAAGCGCCGACAACATGGCATCAAGCAATGGTGGCGTCATCTCAATTGTTTGAGCCTTAAAACTCTCAAGTAAGTTTTCTAATTCATGGGCAATTTCGCTAATCGTATTATATTTAAGTAGTGCTGATGCACCCTTAAGAGTATGTGCAGAACGGAAAAGTTTATCGACAAGCTCAATATCGACATCCGCTGAATCCCCCTCTTCCAATTGGAGCAAACCTGCATCCGCTGAATCCCCCTCTTCCAATTGGAGCAAACCTGCCTCCAATATCCCTAGGTGCTCATCGGCTTCCTCATAAAAAATTTCTCTTGCTGATTCAGGTATCGCCATTATGAAGCCTTTACGCTGTGTTGCTCCAGAAACGTACTCACATCAATCCTGTGGCCAGCTGTCTTAACATTGAGATTTGGCAAGGAATCACTCACAAAAGCCATAAGGTCATAATTAATCCTGAAATATACACAGGTCCATACGGTAAAAAAGTGATCTCTTGACTTTCAGAAATCTCAACAACATCTTCTATCAAAATAAAATATTGCCGCCCTCCAAGGTAAAAACGACAACAAACAGGCTTTACCGTTTCATCAAGATCCTCATTGGCTTGATGAAGTTTCATCATAAATGGTAAGGCGAAATCATTGATCAAGTCATCGCCTTGACTACTACCGTCTGGACATGCAGATTCTATCTCTGATGAAGGATCTTGCAATTCAGGTTCTGGCTGTCCATCACGTGCATACTGAAGCAATTCAACTAATTGCGCATGCCACTGCCTAACTTTTTCAGTGTCGTCAGTTGATAAAGTATCGCCCGATACATTAAAACCGTCGAGAAACTCTTCAAGTACCTTTGCCACAGCACTTGAACGCATACGCTTTACGAGTCCTGCGGTACCCTTAATTGTATGAGCTGCACGTCTTGCTTCCTCCAACACTTCAGCGGAAATGACAACATCATTTTCGGCCAAAATCAAATTTTGGATAAGCGATAAGCCCTCTTCAGTCTCTTCGATAAATATGGGAAGCAAGCTGTCCTGAAGACCTGCCATTTAATCATCCTTACTTACAGGGTAAGTCCCTATAATTTTTTATTTAATTGTCGCCAGCCCAGATTGATAAAGCACCTGACACGTACAACGAACTGCACTTTCTTCAAGTGAGCTTTCCTGACAAATATCTTTCAACGTTCGCGCACCGTCCAGTAGCAACATCAAGCTCTGCTCATCATCCTCAAGGATATCCTGATGTGCTGCTTCAGCACACTGCGGCATACGAGTAACGATCAATGAGTCATCTAAAAATGTTGACATTAGGCACTGTCCTCGCACACCCTTTAACAATACGGTATACATTGGGATACGAAATTTAATGTCTTCTAAGTTAAAGGGTAGATCATCTTTTTCGAGGAAGAAATTGCCTGTATGGGTTGAAAGGGCGGTATTAAGAGCATCTTGAGCATGTTGCTGTAAGTAAAACATTAAATCTTCATCTGAGATAACGCCTTGCTCAACAAGAGCTCGGCCAACAGGAATATTTTTTGACCGTGCGTTTTCAACAACCTTCTGTAAACTTTTCTGATCGCAAACAAAGCGATTATCTTGACAAATTAGATCGGTCAAAAACTTATGCTTACCTTTCTGACTTGCTGTGGCAAACACAAAGTTACCCGACTCAATGAAGATTTCAGCAAAGGTATCATCAGAAAAAATTGACAAACGGCCGGTTTGACGTGTCGCAGCACAAAAGCAAAGTGCTTCAGGCAATGACATCCGAGTTAAGTCACCTGTCATGATTAATGTTTGGTGCTTAACCAAGCCCGTTTCACGCAGGGTGTCTGCCATCACATTTTTCATCAGAACAGGAAAATCTTTTTGGAAGTACTTACGGACAACTTTATCAAAACGGTCATTAATCGAATCAAGAAATTGATCGACATTATCAATTGACGAAAGTGACGGTGCGCCAGTGTTTGCGGCACTCACTTCAACTACATCCTCAATTTCTGGATTCATCACTTCATTGACTTTTTCAATCAAATCTTCCGGCTCAAAAGGCTTGGTGAAAAAATGAACGATACCAAAGCTCTCTTCAAACGCCTGACCAACCACTTCGCTTTTAGATGAAATAAGGATGATGGGGATATCCTTTAAGTTTTCATCTTCGCGCAGAGCCTTGCAAAACATATGGCCATTCATACGTGGCATAACAAAATCAACAAGCACCGCTGCCGGCACATGTTCTCTGGCCTTTATAAGACCTTGTTCGCCATCTTCAGCACTAATAACCTCGTAACCATGTTGTGACAATACGAGTTCAACCAGTCGTCGTACTGTTGGTGAATCATCAACTACTAGGATTTTATTGTTTTCTGCTGTCATTTCAGTACCTCACCTAACATGCGTGTGCAAACAACTACTGGCGTAAAATATCCATTGCCTTAGCCAAGGAAACCTTCATGCGGTCGAAGGCATCAGCAAGCAATTTTATCTCATCGTTTGTTTTCACATCAAACTCACATTCAAGTTTTCCACGACTAATCTCTTCAGCAACTTCGACAATATGCTCTATAGGTTTCACAACACTACTGACAACAAAACGGTCAACAGCGAAAAGAACAAGGAGAAAGAAAATACTAAAAGCCCCTGAAAAATATGCGATCCGCTTCATCGCCTCTTGTTGAATGACAGCAATAGGAACATAGATGAAACGCGCCCCAACGACATCACCTTCAAGGTAGCCATAACCTGAACGAGTCCCATATTCCTCAACTTGGCTAGGGTGGGCAACATCAGGGGTGTCATGACAACTGATACAATCAGAACCAGCCACTAAGGGTTTTGCCACCGCATAGAATTCAACACCGTCACGCTTGGCAAAACCTTTCCATGTTTCATATTCCCCCTCCTCAAAAGCATTGATAACTTGATCCTCCAACTCATTAGAAAGGCTTTCAGGATTGAGTGGATTCGGAGAAGCAAAACGGAAAATGTATTCTGGGTAATCTTCTTGAATATAACGCGCAACCTCAGTAAGCATCAAGACACCTACACTACCCTCAGGAAAATAGGCATTTGCAGGAACAAGCTCCTCAGCTTTAGGTCGAATAACATTGTGTAAATACCGAGCTGAATTCGACATAACTGAAGCAAAAAGCTCCGTTTTTTGTTGTGCTTCACGAACAACATCACGCTTCAAGAAATAACTTCCACCAGCAACAACTAAAGCGAGCGATATGACGTATACAACTGCCAGCATTACAACAATTCGTTTACGAATTGACATATTTTTAAACATTTATCCCTCCGACAATTTCATAGAATTAGATTAAAAATACCAAAACATACTTTATTTATGTTTTGCGATGAACTCAGCTCTTCCCCCTTCGGGCAAGTCTATAAGCAGTTTGTCAAGTAAATCATTATAACTATTAGAGTCCATCTGTTGGCCCTGAGTATAACCAAGCGCTTTCACATAGTTTTCCATCATAACAACACCTAAAGGGCCAACAATATCGACATAGTGATTAATCATCATAGAAATATTTTGTACCGAGACAAACCGCCCAGAAGAGATCGCGGACGCTTCAGTTGTTGATGTAAGTGAGGACTTTGAAGATTCTGATTCAAAACCAATCAACTGTTCAGTGATAGGTTGCGGCAACCGTTTGCGTGGTTTATAACCCTGAATAAAATTTGCCTCCAAAAGAGTTTTATCACGAATGGCTTGCAATGTTTCCTCAGGAGACAGAAGACCCAATTTAATAAAAACTGCTTCACCATCTTCTATAGCAATCTTACAAAGATGTGGTAAATCAGCAAATTTAAGTGCTAACTGCCCTGTCCCCTCCATTGCATAACGTTTAAAAACAGAAACGATATCCACTAAGCACCCCCAAGATATTTCTTAACCGCTAAAAGGATCTCAACCGGCTCATAGGGTTTGGTGATGTACTCATCGGCACCTTGTTTTTTACCCCAAAACTTATCGCTATCACCCGACTTTGACGTTGTCAAAATGATTGGAATATCCTTAAATGCTGGATCACGTTTAAGCGAACGGCAAACCTGAAAACCGTTTTTATTGGGCATAACCACATCAAGTATAATGAGGTCAAAGGGCTCTGCTTTTGCTTTTGCCTCAGCCTCCTTACCATCTACTGCTGTTACAATTTCATGACCTGTACCATTGAGAGCGCTCAACAAAAACGCCAGTTCTGTTTTACTATCATCTGCTACTAAAATTTTAGCCATAATATCTCCCAATAAATGGTATTGCGCCTGTATCAACTCAATACAATGTAAGCAAAGAATAGACCAACTTAAACAAATCTATCCATGAGACGTATAACAGGAATAGAAACAACCTGATACGGAATGAAAATTTAAATTTCTGTGTTGATTCTTATTACTCATTAGGCGAAATAACGTAAGAGGTAGCGTTAACACTGAGCAATATAAACAAACTAACGACCTGAAAATACTTGTTTTAACAGTTCAGTTGTGCGCGCCGATGGATTATTACGAACACCTGAACAACAGGCTCCACCTAACCCCTTTGAAGCAATGTGAAGGCTGCTATAGCTTGCATGACTGCGCCAGCAATATAACAAAAAGGCAGAATGATCAAAATTATTAAAAAAAACGGGGAGCTGACAATTCATGTCAACTCCCCGTGAAATTTCGTTGTTTATGGTCGGGGCGAAAGGATTTGAACCTTCGACCCCGTGCACCCCATGCACGTGCGCTACCAGGCTGCGCTACGCCCCGACAAACAACGAAGCGGATTGTCTAGTATTTACCTATTGAAGTCAAGAAAATTATCTTACGCTTGCCGTTTATCAATCACCCGTTTAGCCTTGCCCTCATGGCGTGTAATACTGGAAGGTTCAACAAGCTTTACCCGTGCGCCAACACCAAGTGTCGACAATAACTTTTTCTCTAATTTATCGACAAATGCGCGCTGTTTTTTCATCTCATCAAAGAAAATTCTCTCGTTAACCTCTACCTGAACTTCGAGAGTGTCCATCGTTCCCGCACGTTCAACCACTAGTTGATAATGCGGCTCACAGCCTTCAACCTGAAACAGCACCTCCTCTATTTGCGTTGGAAATACGTTCACACCTTTAATAATTAGCATATCATCGGAGCGACCCATTGTTTTCATCATGCGAACATGGGTTCTGCCACAGGCACAGGCATCATAATCGAGTCGAGTAATATCGCGGGTACGATAACGAATAATTGGAAAAGCTTCTTTAGTGATACTTGTTAAGACCAGCTCGCCAACTGAACCACGAGGTAATACTTGTCCAGTTTCAGGGTCAATAATTTCAGCAATAAAGTGGTCTTCAGAGATATGCATACCGCACTGATGTTGACATTCACCAGCAACGCCAGGTCCCATCACTTCAGAAAGGCCATAGTTATCCGTTGCAATAACGCCGAGACGTTTTTCAATTTCACGTCTCATCTCCTCGCTCCACGGTTCACCGCCGAACAATCCAACCTTGAGGGATAGTCGCTGTGGATCAATCCCCTGTTTTTCCATGCGATCCGCGAGTGTCAACGCATAAGATGGGGTGCATACCAATGCACTCGACAGGTAATCTTGCATAATCATGATCTGCTTGTCGGTATTACCACTTGAAATAGGGATAACCGATGCACCAATCTCCTCGGCACCATAGTGAAGACCAAAAGCACCAGTAAATAAGCCATAGCCGAAGGCGATATGGACAATATCATCAGCGGTTACCCCAGCAGCGGTCATAAAACGAGCAGCAAGTTGCGTCCACGCATTCAGGTCGTTACGCGTGTAACCAACAACCGTTGGTTTGCCCGTCGTTCCAGATGAAGAATGGATACGCACCACATCGCGCATAGGAACAGCAAACATGCCATACGGATAGTTCAAGCGCAGATCTTCTTTGGTTGTAAAAGGGAGCTTGGCTAAATCATCAAGGGTGCGAACATCGCTCGGCGATATTTGCAATGCTGAAAACTTATTTTTATAACAAGGGACGTGACTGTTTACCAGTTCCAACGTATGCTGCAATCGTTGCAATTGGAGTATTTCCAATTGTTCGCGAGGCATACATTCATTATCGCGATCCCATATAACTGTAGTGGCTGATGGTTTCATTGATCCGCTTTCGCAACGGCAGGTTACATACTGTAAACCCGCTCCCCTTCGAGAACATTGATATTATTTCTCGTCAAAATATCGATAGCCGCTTCAGGATCATCAAATCTGAAAATGATCACCGCATTGCCACCACATCGTTCGACAAAAGCGTACATATATTCAACATTAACCGTACCCGTATCAAGTATGGTTAAAATACTCGCTAATCCAGCCGGATGATCTGGAACTTCAACTGCAACAACAACTGTTTTATTAACAGTGAAACCGCGCTCCTTTAAAGCATCTTTGGCGAGATCTGTTTTATCAACAATCAGACGTAAAATACCAAAATCTGAGGTGTCCGCTAAAGACAAGGCTCGAATATTTACGTTACTCTCACCGAGAGCTTGCGTTACTTCAGCTAAGCGTCCAGACTTGTTCTCGATAAAAATTGAAATTTGTTCTACTTTCATCGCTTCCCCCAATTAATTTGAGCATAAAATTACATCTAACGACGATCAATAACTCGCTGAGCCTTACCTTCACTTCGAGTGATGGTTTTAGGCTCAACTAAGCGAATTTTACATGTAATACCAAGAAGATCTTTAATCTGCTTCCTGATCTCATTATTCAAAGCCTGCATCACTTTGATCTCATCAGAAAAAACTTGTTCATTGACTTCAACTTGAACTTCAAGGGTGTCCAGATTGCCATCACGATCAACGATAAGTTGATAGTGTGGCTCAACACCATCAATCTCACACAAAACACTTTCAATTTGCGACGGGAACACATTGACACCACGAATAATCAACATATCGTCAGTACGACCGCTTAAGCGCTCTAAACGGACATGAGTTCGTCCACAAATACAAGGCTCAGGTAGTATTCGGGTGATATCACGAGTTCGATAACGAATCATCGGTATCCCCTCTTTGGTGATCGTGGTAATCACCAACTCCCCTTTTTCACCGTAGGGCAACACTTCACCTGTCGAAGGATCAATGATCTCAGGGATAAAGTGATCCTCCCAAATATGCAGACCATTTTGAGCTTCAATACACTCGATAGCAACACCAGGCCCAAGGATCTCAGAGAGGCCATAGATATCAATAGCTTTGATATTGAGCTTGGCTTCGATCTCAGCGCGCATCGCCTCACTCCATGGTTCAGCTCCAAGAATCCCCACACGTAATTTTAGTTCGCTAAGATCAATTCCCTCTTCAGCCAGTGCTTCAGCAAGGTAGAGGCTATAAGATGGGGTACAGGTGATCACAGTTGAACCAAAATCCTTCATGATCAACATCTGCTTTTGGGTATTACCGCCCGACATTGGAATAACCGATGCGCCGAGACGTTCCGCACCATAATGAGCCCCTAAGCCCCCCGTAAATAATCCATAACCGTATGAATTATGGATAACATCAGTACTCGTTGCGCCAGCAGCAGCAAAGGAACGTGCCATCAGCTCTGACCACATGTCAATATCTCGCTTGGTATAACCGACAACCGTTGGCTTTCCTGTTGTTCCAGACGAGGCATGAATCCGAACAATTTGATCTAAAGGAACAGCAAATAATCCATACGGATAATTGTCACGCATATCCTGCTTATAAGTAAATGGAATTTTGCGTAAGTCATCAAGCGAACGGATATCTGCTGGTGTTACCCCCGCCTGCTTAAAACTGTTGCGATAAAACGGAACTGTTGCGTAAACACGCTCAAGTGTTTGTTTTAAACGCTTGAACTGCAACGCCTCAATGGCTTCACGCGGCAATGTTTCGAATTCATCATTCCAAATCATTAAATACCCCTTTACCCGATCAGTTGATCTATTGAGCGCGACCCAACTCAAAAGCTTTCAAGTTCTCAGCTAAAAACTTGCTAGGAACCATTTTGGTTAATGCTTGTCGCCATAGATTCTCATCAATATCAAGCATGTTGGATAACGCCCCAAGTAAAACAGTATTAACAGTACGAGGATTACCTGCAGCTACAGCAAGTTCCAGACCATCAACGACAAGACTTTCATCGACCGCAGAAACGATTAATTCTTCTAGCTGTTCCGGGTAGCGCTCCATACCTGTAGCCACTGATGACGGCATAATGCGGTGACGGTTAACAACAACTTTGCCGTTTGCTTTTAACAATGGCAGATAACGGTATGTTTCAAGCAGTTCAAAGCCAAAAAGAATATCTGCTTCGCCTTCAGGGATAATAGGCGAGTTGACTTTTTCGCCAAAACGAACATGCGATGTAACACTTCCGCCCCGCTGTGACATGCCGTGAATTTCATTCTTTTTCACATCATATCCAGCGAGCATCAACACCTCAGACAACACTTCACTTGCCAGAAGAATCCCCTGCCCACCAACACCTGCTAAAAGTATATTTGTCACGCTAGCCATTGTTCACCTCACTACCCGCCAATTTAAAAGCATCAAATTTACACAGTTGATCACAGATTGTACAACCGACACACAGTAGTTCATTAACAACTGCCTTACCGCACTCACCTTCATCAGGTTGCCACTCAATCGCTGGACAACCAATTTTAAGACACGCCTTACAGCCGGTACACTTATCTGGATCAATCTCAAGGGGCGTTTTACGTTGACCAACATCACGTTTAATTAAAATACATGGTGCTTCGGTTATGACAACAGAAGGTGCTTCGCGTTCCATCTCCTCTTTAATGACAGCTCGTGTTGCATCAAGGTCCCAAGGGTTAACCTTGCGCACATGCTCAACACCAACGCTGCGGCACAGCAAGGCCAAATCAATCTTTTTACTTTTTTCACCATCAAGGGTAAAACCAGATGAGGGGTTCTCTTGACGACCGGTCATAGCCGTGATGCTGTTATCGAGAATAATCAACGTTGCGGTTGAGTTATTGTAAACCATATCCATCAGGCCATTAATGCCGGTATGGAGGAAGGTGGAATCACCAATAACACCGACAACTTTTTGTTTATCTGGGCCCGTTAAAACCTTATTTAACCCCGTCGCATTACCAACACTTGCCCCCATACAGATACAGGTATCCATTGCTGACAATGGCGGCATAAAACCAAGGGTATAACAGCCAATATCACCGGTGACAAATGCTTTTAACCGCTTTAAGGTGTAAAAAACACCACGATGTGGACAACCTGGGCACATGTTCGGTGGTCGATTTGGCAGCTCAATTTTAGCTTCATGAGCAACACCAATAGCTTCACCGGTAATCGCACTGGCTACAGCAGCAAATTCCCGAATTAATGATGTCGGCAACGGATAAACAAGACCGAGCTTGAGCACTGAGGCATCAGGGAGGACTTCACGAGCATATTGGTACGATACTCCACCAGTAATAACACCGACTTCGGCACTACGCTCTTCAATCCGATTGAATGACTGAGTCGCTGACCATTCGGCCATTTTAATCAGTTCCGCTTCGACAACATGATGACGTTGACGCGCATTACCAGGCAACATAACAAACTTTGCTGGATCACTTTTAAGGCTAGGCTCAGGTAAACCCGTTACCGGTTCGCCCGACTCAACGATCGACTTAGAGTG
>NBLY01000022.1 GCA_002084665.1 Desulfobacteraceae bacterium 4572_35.2
ACTCAAGAGGTCGCGGATGAGTTATGCTCGCAGGGGTTTAGCGCGTTAGCGATTCACGGCGACTTAGAGCAACGAGATCGCGATCAAGCGTTAATCCGTTTTTCTAATAAGAGTGTTTCTATTCTTGTCGCTACCGATGTCGCAGCCCGCGGGTTGGATATTGATGATCTCGATGCGGTAATTAATTATCAGCTTGCCCGTGAAACAGAAGTGCATCTGCACCGCATTGGTCGTACGGGTCGTGCTGGCAACACTGGGGTTGCCTGCTCTCTTTTTAGCGACCGCGAAATGTTCAAAATCGGACTGTTAGCGAAACTCATGGATCGAGAAATTGAAGCCGAAGCGCTGCCATCTGAGTCTGTTTTAGATGCGGTGATGATTCAGCCTGAGATGGCGACCATACAAATTGATGGAGGCAAGAGGCAAAAAGTGCGTCCTGGCGATATCCTCGGTGCCTTAACGGGCGAGCAAGGGATCGCGGGTACGCAGGTTGGTAAGATAAACGTCTTTGCTAACTGGGCCTATGTCGCAGTTCATCGCGATGTGGCTACTATCGCTGAAAAAAAAATAGCCACAGGTAAAATGAAAGGGCGGACCTTCCGAGTGCGCCGCATCCGTGGTTAATTTCTTGACGGTTCACTCGTGGTTAGGATCTCAATAACGTGCTGTTCAATTATTCTGAGTTGCTCCTGACGTTGCGAAACCACATCAGCAAAGGCCAGTTTGTTAGCTGTTGAGATCGGTTTTGCTGGGCTGGATTTCATCTTTAATGGGTTGATCGCTTGGCCATTTTTAAAGACTCTGAAATCAAGATGTGGTCCTGTTGACATCCCTGTTGTGCCAACGTATGCAATCACCTCACCTTGGCGAACGCGCCGCCCTTTTTTCATGCCACGAGCAAATTTGCTGAGGTGGATATAGGTAGTCTCATACGAATTAGGGTGACGGATTCGAAGCTTATTGCCGTTAAAGCGATCATAGCTCTTTTGGGTGATTGTACCATCAGCAACGGCCATAACAGGTGTGCCAATTGGCGCGGCATAGTCAATGGCAAGATGGGGCTTCCATTTGTTTTGTACCGGGTGAAAACGTCGTTTGGTGTAGCCTGAAGAGATACGAGTATAGGAGAGGGGAGCTTTTAAAAAGGCTTTACGTAGGCTGTCCCCCTGCTCATCGTAGTAACCAAAGTCCGTACCACCATCATCGAAACGGAAGGCATAGTAGGTTTGGTTGCGGTTGTTAAACTCTGCAGCAAGTAGATTGCCGTAACCGGCAAGGTTGCCATCGCGATAACGTTTTTCAACCAAGGCGGTGAAATAATCTCCTTGACGAATATCGCGAATAAAGTCGATATCCCACGCGAAGATATTCATAATCCGTACTGCAAGTTCGGAGGTCTCACCAATTTGACCAATGGTACTAAACAGGCTTGAGTTGATACCACCACCGATAGCTTCAACTTTTATTGTGTAGGGGATAGCTTGACGGCTGACAGAAAAATCACCTTGCTGTTGCTTAATGACTAATTGATCTTCTTTGTTGATATCGTAATAGAAACTGACAAAGTTATCGTTTTCAATTTCAATTTGGTAGGGATGTCCAGCACAGAGGTTCGACAATGGGAAAACTGGCTGGCTTTTACGCGAAATCATTAAAATCTCGGCTGGCGAAAAATAATGGCCTAAAATTGCCGTAATCGTGTCACCTGGTTGAACTGATTCGCAGATCGTTTCACGTTGAATTTGAATCACTGCGTCAGCTGGTGGCTCGGTGAAAGCAATGGGGGCAAGTTGGTCAGGCTTCGCCGACAATGTTTCAGGGTTGTCGTTGCGAATAAAAAGAAAAAGAACCAGAGCGATACTTGCCAGAATAAGGAATAACGTCGTATTCTGTTTACGGCGACGATTTCTAGCCATCGGTGAGCGGCGACGAGCATTGTAAGACATAGGGTGCGGTATCCATTCTTGATAAAAATCTAACCGAATATTAACCGCGACACCATATCAGTTTTTTTGTTCTCTTGTCTAGCAGGCTGTCGGGACTGGATAGATCAAGCCTGATTTGAAGATCTGTTGTTTGCCGTTTTACTTTTTCAAACACCACCTTATTCGTTCAAAAGGACGTTAATATGAAGATAAACGTACAACGCTTGTGTGATGAGTTTTCTAGTCTTGCGGCAATCTCCAGCCCCTCTTTTCATGAAGGTGAAATCGCCACATATTTACAGCAACGCTTTTGTGCTCTCGGTGCACAGGTTGAGATTGATAATGCGGGGCATGAAATTAACGGTGAATCGGGAAACTTAATAGCCCGTTTTGTCGGCACTGATCCTACCCGTGAGCCGTTGTTGCTCTCTGCTCATATGGACACGGTTTCACCAGCAAAGGGTGTTGAACCAGTCTTGTGCGATGGTGTTTTTCGCAGCGCCGGTGCAACGATTTTAGGCGCAGACGATAAGTCAGGCATTGCCCAAATCATCGAAGCCCTCGAGGTTTTACAAGAGAACAATCTCCCTTATCCACCGTTAGAGGTGGTGATTACTGTATGTGAGGAGGTCGGCTTACTTGGCGCAAAGCAGCTTGACTACTCTCAACTCAAAGCCAAACGAGGTCTGGTGCTCGATACCTCTGGCGTTGGTCTTGTCGCGCGTAAAGCGCCATGCGCTAATAAAGTACGGTTCGTGGTCGAAGGGATTGAGGCCCATGCAGGTCTTGACCCAGAGCATGGTTTATCGGCGATACAGGTGGCCTCTTTAGCAATTAGTCAGATGAAGTTGGGCCGTGTTGATGGTGAAACGACCGCGAATATCGGCTTGATTACTGGTGGACAAGCGACAAACATCATTCCCAGAAATGTTCAGATAATGGGCGAGGCGCGCAGTTTTGATGTCGACAGCATGGCATCGAAACGGCTAACTTGGCTACCGGTATGCAGCAAGTTCATTCTGTCGATGAATACATTGTCGTTGATGATCTTGTTAGTGTGTGTCGTCTTTTAACTGAATTTATTCGGATCTCTTAACGCCGAGTTTTTCAAGCTGCTTTGGATCGTGGTGCCGAGGTAATATATAAATGAGAATTTCTCCCCGTTTACAACAGGTAACATTTCGATTATGCTCCCCCTGAAGCGTTGGTGGATCATTTGCGCCATCAGATGACGCAGCCGCAGTTCTCTGTCTATTCTGCCGATGAAGGGCTGGCGGAGATTCGCCAAACGGTGAGCCAGTGGTACGCTCGTCGTTATCAATCTGGGCCGTCAGCTGATCAGATATGCATGACCATCGGCGCCAGTCAGGCTTTTTGGTTGGCAATTTTGGCTGTGTGTGAATCTGGTGATGAAGTGATTGTTCCTTTGCCGGCATATTTTGATCATCCCATGGGGCTTGAGGCGCTCGGCGTTGTACCGAAATTTATCCCCTTTGACGCTGAGCAGCCCTTGCCTGATCTCGATGTGATTGCGGCAGCCCACGTACTCGAGCCATTCTTATGGTCACTCCCAGTAATCCGACAGGAACCGTATTACCTGCTGATCAAGTTGAGTCTCTGTACGAGTTAGCAAGGCAAAATAATGTCGCTCTGATATTAGACGAAACCTACAACGCTTTTCTGCCACCACAACAGCTGCCACACCATCTTTTTTCTAAGGATGCTTGGGGCGAAACGTTTATCCATATTGGTTCATTTGGAAAAACTTTTGCTCTCACTGGTTATCGTGCTGGGGCACTGGTGGCATCCAGAAAGTTGATCCACCATGCCCTAAAAGTTCAGGATAGCATGGTGGTGTGTCAACCTCGCATTACTCAGCACGCCATTGCCTATGGATGTCGAGAGCTGAGTGATTGGGTTGACCAGAATAGCGTCTGGGTTAAACATCCTTGGCCAACATTGACGGGGCGCCAAGCAGCGCGTAAATTGGCAGATGAGGCAAATCTTATCTGTCTGCCGGGGGAGGTGTTTGGTCCGGGCTTAGAAGGATACTTAAGGCTTGCCTTCGGCAATGTCAGTCAACACGAAATTCCGCAAGCTGTTGAACGGTTCCTGGTCTATTGATTAACGCTTAAACCATCCATAGATACTTTTGTGATACAGGGGGACGGCTATGGTTGGTGTTGTGTACAACCGTAGTGTTTTTTTCTGTTGCAGGATATAGCAACACGGCGTTCTACCCTTCTAAGTTTGATCTGCAAAGTAGCTTAACTATTGCCAATGCTTCAAGCAGTCATTGTAGTACCGATCGTCTTGAAAAAGCTAAATCTTTTCAATTAATTCAGCGAACTACGCTACAATCTGTGATTAGTAGGCTGCAGCGCAATTAAATTGTTTTCAAATTTACACCGTAACACCACCCCTTTACTATCGATTCAATTTAGTTCGATCCCAGTCAGTATTATAACCATGTTTGTTTTTTTCTGTTTTAGCGTCATTTTTATTGATTTAAATTTGACAGTTGCTGGTGAGTGACGTATACAGAGCCACTATATTTATTCCCATGTTGTATCAAGCGTTTGCAGTCAGCTTTTTAACTCGGCTACGCTCCCTTAATTACGAAAGAGACTCTTTAGATGAATTTAAAACCTGAAATGATTGCTCAGTTGGAGCGCGTTCTTAGTTCTGTCGAACAGTTGTTACCCAGACCCTCTAAGGAGGTGGATTGGTCAGACTGTAATGCAGCTAACTGGCGTCGGCACTCTTTTTCGGGCTTTTTGGAGCCTGTAAAGGTCACTGACGATACCCGTCTTGAAGAGTTGCTCGGTGTTGATGAGCAAAAAGAAATTATGCTCAACAATACCCATCAGTTTCTCGCTGGTTTACCCGCAAACAACTCATTGTTGTGGGGATCTCGTGGTACAGGAAAGTCATCCATTGTTAAGGCACTTTTGAATGAGTTTGCACCACAGGGGTTACGCGTTATTCAGGTCGAAAAAGAGGATTTGATCTATTTGTCTGAAATTTTTGCCGCTGTAGAGAATGAACCTTATCGGTTTATTCTTCTCTGTGATGATCTGACCTTTGAGGTTGGCGAGTTGAGCTATAAAATGCTTAAAAGCGCATTAGATGGTTCCGTTTATTCTGCACCTGAAAATGTGTTGATATACGTCACTTCGAATCGTCGTTATCTGTTGCCAGAGTACGAAGGTGATCATATCGGTGGTAAATATGTTAAAGGTGAGTTGCAGCAAAGTGAGGCGATGGAGGAGAAGGTTTCCCTGTCGGATCGTTTTGGCTTGTGGATTCCGTTTCACGTTTTTTCACAGGATCGTTATATTGATGCGGTGAAGTTGTGCGTTGAGCGCTTTGCTCGTGAGCGGAGCATTGAGATCCCTTGGACAAAAGAGCTTGAGCGTGAAGCTATTGAGTGGTCGCATGATAAGAGTAAACGTTGCGGTCGTACGGCTTTCCAGTTTGCTAAAAATTGGGTTGGCCGTTATCTCCTTGAAAAACAGAAAAAATAAATTCTGTATTGTTTAAAATGAAGAACAAGGCCAGATGTTAACTCGTCTGGCCTTGTTTGTTTTTCTCTTCATGGATCACCGAATAATCTATTCTTGCTCCTCCATGGCTTATTTTATGCCTGACCCAACTTGCTGAGTTGAAATGGGAAATTAGAGAGAAACTCGATCAGGCTAATATTACTGAACGGGTATTGTTCCCAGAGCTAGATTGCTTGAGTGTTTGGTTGAAACGCCACTATAGTCCGAAGGAGATATGACAGAGCTAGGCCACCCTACGCTAACCCGTAGGGTGGCTTTTTATTACCAAGGAAAGTTTAGAACGACACGTGGAATCTGAACAATGATTCGTTTAATCTGTTTGTGATGCAGTGCTTGTCTGCTTTGGTAGGTGTTGTATTGGCGACAATCTCTATGACCGCGATCATGATAGTGGTGACGCTTCGAGTGCTTTTGCCAATAATGCTGGCGATGGTTTTCGTGTTGTGCCACATAGTCGCGCCGCCGCTCATGGCGTTGTTTTTTTGCCCAACGGCGGTTTGGGTGTTGTTCCTGCTGGCAAGTGGTTTTATAATGCACGGTTCCAGAGGTGAAGCAGATGATTAATGCAGCCATTAGTAGAGTTGTTGTTTTCATTTTTCCCTCCATGTTGAAGTAAATAAAAATATTTCGTTGCTGGTGCTTAATGACACTTTTTCATTCGACATCGGTGCTAATATCACTCGATGTCGGGCATGATTATAATGCTTTCAGTGGGTTATTAGTTTGCTGGGCAATGGTTTAAGCTGTTGAATTATTGTGAAATTGATCTATTAAGAGGATTGCTGTGATTAAAGTTTCAAACAATGTCACAATTTCTGAGCATGAGGTTGTGGTGAAAGCCGTCCGTTCACAGGGCGCTGGTGGGCAAAATGTGAATAAGGTTTCTACCGCCATCATACTTTTTTTTGATATTCAAAACTCCTCGCTGCCGCAGGTGTATAAATCTCGGTTATTGCAGTTGTCAGATCGGCGAATTACCAAACAAGGTGTGGTGGTGATTAAGGCGCAGCAGCATCGTAGTCAAGAGATGAATCGCGCCGAGGCCTGTTGTCGTTTGCAGGAGTTGGTGAAACGGGTGATGGTGGTTGCGAAAAATAGAACCTCGACCAAACCAAGTCGCTCTGCTCGTAAGAAAAGGATGGATGGTAAAACGTTACGTGGGCGGACAAAATCGTTACGTGGTAAGGTGAAAGATTTTTCGTAATACTTGAACCGTCACCTGTTTAGTCTTTGATTCACCGATACAAATTGAATTTAAATTGGATAAATTATGCTGCAATTGAAAAATATTGAGGTCGATTACTCGGGGCGTAAAATTTTTACTGATGTCAATTGGCATATACGACCCGGGGCGCGGATCGGACTCTGTGGTGAAAACGGGGCGGGGAAATCCACTCTGCTTAAATTGTTATGTGGGTTAAATATCTCCGATAAGGGCGATGTGATTGTCGCCAAAGGGACAACTTTTGGCTATTTGCCTCAAGATGGTCTCCATTATGAAGGCAGTAGTTTGTTTGAAGAGGTGCGTAGTGCCTGTTCTGATCTGCTGGCAATGGCCGTCGAAATTGAGCAACTTGAGGTGAAGATAAGTCAGGATGCCGATGAAAAGGCTCTTGATCGCTACGCTCATCTGCAAGATCTCTACAGTCAACGTGGTGGATTTACTCTTGAAGCTGATATTGCGCGAGTTTTGCATGGCCTTGGTTTTAGCGAACAGGATTGGCAGAAGCCTTGTGAACAATTTTCGGGTGGTTGGCAAATGCGTATTGCCTTGGCGCGCTTACTCTTGCAACGGCCTAATCTTCTCCTTCTTGATGAGCCAACAAATCACCTTGATCTTCCAGCGCGAGATTGGCTTGAGAGCTACCTGAGTAACTACCCCTTTGCCGTAGTTTTGGTATCTCATGATCGTTACTTTATGGATCAAGTGGTGCAACGTATCGTCGAAGTCTGGAACGGAGATCTAACGGAATATCCGGGGAACTATACCCTTTATCTCAAAGAGAGAGACCGCCGTGTGGCAGCGTTGCGCGCTGCCAAACAGCGTCAAGATGAAGAGATAGAACGGATCGAAGCGTTTATTAACCGTTTTCGCTATCAAGCGAATAAAGCCAGCCAAGTTCAAAGTCGGATTCGCCAAGTTGAAAAAATTGTCCGCATTAAAATCCCACCGCAGCGGAAAAAGATCGCCTTTAATTTTCCTCAACCCTCGCGCGGTGGTAAAGAGTTACTTGAGTTGGTGGATGCTGGCCAACGTTATGGTGACCATCAGGTCCTCCAAGGTGTAAATCTAACGGTAACGCGTGAAGAACGCCTTGCTCTGGTGGGTGCCAATGGTGCGGGGAAGTCAACGTTGATGCGGATGCTGGCTGGAATTGAGCAACCGAGCGAAGGTCAACGCAAAGAGGGCCATAATCTTGAACTGGCTTATTTTGCTCAAGATCAGGCTGCGACGCTCAAAAAAACTAATACGGTTCTCGAAGAGATCACAGCAAAATCTCCAGTAGATATGGTGCCGCGGTTGCGCGATGTTCTCGGCACGTTTTTATTTAGTGGCGATGATGTTCATAAGCGAGTATCGGTGCTTTCTGGTGGTGAACGCAACCGTTTAGCGCTAGCCATTTTGCTCCTTCGACCCGCGAACCTCATGCTTCTTGATGAGCCGACCAATCATCTTGATCTACAATCGAAAGATGTGTTGTTGCAGGCGTTACATAACTATGCTGGTACCCTAGTGTTTGTTTCTCATGACCGCTATTTTGTTGATCAACTGGCGACGCGAGTCATTGACGTTGAGGGGGGCCAGATCTCCTCTCACTATGGCAATTACGCCGATTTCTTACAGACTAAGCAGGCCGAAGGGGTGAATCAGCACGGTGAAAATCGCGTTGAACATAGCGCCCAATCAAATTCAGTTGCTGACAGTCCAGATAAAGATCAGCGTAAAAAAGATCATGCGAAACGCAAAGAGGATCAACGCCAGTGGCGCAAACTGCAAAAACAGCTCAAACAGCTTGAAGCGGATATTGAAGGGCATGAACAGAGTAGCGGTGATCTTGAAATGCAACTGGCCGATCCAGCTTTATATCAAGATCATCAGCAGTTTAACGCCAAGACGAAGCAGCATTCGGAATTAACGAGTGTACTAGAAAAATTGTATCAACAGTGGGAGCAGTTACAGCTTGAAATTGCTGAACTTGAGGAGTAAATCCATGCGCTTATTACCTCGCGGTAAAACCATTAAAGAGCAACTTGATACCTCGAAATTGAAAATGCCCGATGCGTTACAAAAGATGTGCGCCAACTATTTTAGTGGTTATCTCTCTTTTGAGGTTGCTCAGGGAGATGGAATCATTGGCTACGTAAAGGGGCAAATTGTTGCGGCGTTGTGGCAGCGTTATGTCGGTGAAGAACGACGTGAACGGTTGTGCGGCGAGTTGGCATTGCAGATGATTTTTCGTGAAATTCAGAGCGATAAATGTTTGATGGGCGTATATCGTTTAAGGGACGATTTTATCCCCTATGTGCGTCAGTTCTGTCAAGCAAAAGTGGAAGCGCGCGATCAACTGGTTGAACTGTTAGATATTCATCGCTTAATGGCTCGGCTAAAACAAAAGCAGTTTAGTGGTTGCTTGCGTTTACATAGTGGTGATCGTGTGGAGCTGATTTTCTATTCAGAAGGGGTAGCGCTTGGCTTCTTTTGTGATGGCTCGCTGGGGTTGTCCGCTGACATTGACGCAGCTACATCTATTGTTCTTGATGAGCGTTGTCTAGTTGATATTGTGCGCGCTAATCCCGCCGGTGAGCAAGATTGTCGGATTCGCGGTGTCAATCTTGAAAAGGTGTGGTTGCGGGTGTGGCGTGATCTAAATCCTTAGTTGCAATCTTTTAAGATTCTTTTGGTACAAGGATGATTTGGATGCGCCGGTTTTGCGCGCGACCCTCTTCTGTTGCGTTATCAGCTAGCGGGCGATAGGGGCCGTAAGCGCCAATTGAGAGTTTTTCGCCAGTAATACCAACAGAGTTTTGTAGGTAACGCACAACGCTTGCTGCCCGCGCAGCGGAAAGTTCCCAATTGCTGGGGAATTTTTGTTGAAGTGTTTGGCGAATTTTTAAGTTATCGCTGTGGCCTTCAACAAGGATTGTTTTGTCCGTAACATCTTTGAGTACCTCACCCACTTGAGCAATAACCGCTTGTCCTTCACTCGACAATCCTGCCGATCCTGATGGAAATAAGATTTTTTGCGCTAGATTAACCGTCAAGCGATTCTTGAGCTTACTGATAGTCACTTCACCGCGGTGAATCTCATCTTCGAGGCTGGCTACTAGGGTGTCGTAGGTTTGCGCGAGTTCTGCAATTCGCGCTTCACGAGCAAGTCGTTCTAGTTCAAGGTTATTCTCCAACTCAGAGATCGTTCCTGTTTTCTCTTTGTTGATCAGCTGAAGTTCCTGAAAACGCTCTTCAGTGCGTTGTCGCTGCTGTTCTAATGCTTGTCGTTGTTGGTTCAGTTGATCAATCTTTTGCTGAGAAGCAACGGTGCGGGCACCGTAAATACTCGATTGTCGTTCCAATTCAGCCATCGCTTCGACGTTTTGTTGTTGCAGTGCCTCAATCTCGTTTTTTTTGTTCTCAATATGTTGAGTAAGGTTCTGCTCTGTCGCTTGAAGTTGAGCAATTTGCTGCCGCTGTGCCGCCATCTCATTATTTAACGTCGCATTTTTATTTACAGCTTGTTGGAAGGCCTCTTTGCTCACGCAACCACTCATCATTACGATGGCACATATCAGTAAAATTACAGATTGTTTCGGTGGAAAAAATGATGGTGTTAGTTGAAATGTTGTATTTTTTATCAACACAATAGACCTCCCTTGGAAGTTTTACTTATCAATACTCGTTTTTTATCATATTCTGGCACAATGTCTATGGTTTTCTGTTGAGAGACAGTGGCTAGTTTTCAGTTGGCGACGCTGAATCTCTTATGGTATAAAATTAGTATTATCAATATGTTATGGAGAGAAATTGTGTTTGAAATTGATCGTATTATTCAGATGGCACTACAGGAAGATATTGGCTCTGGTGACATCACCACCTTGTCAACGGTCCCAAAAGGGACCCCAGCACAGGCCGAACTGGTTGCTAAAGAGGATTTTTGTCTCTCAGGGATAGAGGTAGCACAGCGTGTTTTTACTCTTCTTGATACCAGTGTCGCCTTTGACGCGTTGCGTGAAGATGGTAGCTTGGTGAAACGCGGTGAGGTGATCGCTTGGATTAAGGGCGATGCCCACACTTTGCTGCAAGGGGAGCGAGTGGCTCTGAATCTGTTACAGCGGATGAGCGGTATCGCGACACATACGGCAGCATTCGTTGCAGCGGTTGCTGACACTGAAGCTATTGTTGTTGATACGCGTAAAACTATGCCTGGTTTGCGTGTTCTCGATAAGTATTCGGTACGGATGGGCGGCGGTCAAAATCATCGCACCTCGTTATATGACGGTGTGTTGATTAAGGAGAATCATATCACTGCCGCCGGTGGCATTGCCGCTGCTGTTGCTGGAGCAAAAAAACGTGCTCCCCATACCCTCAAAATTGAAGTTGAAGCAGAGAATATGGCCGATGTGCGCGAAGCATTGGATGCCGGTGCCGATATTATCATGTTAGATAATATGGATTTGGCTACCATGCGCGAGGCGGTTGAACTGATTGATGGTCGAGCTATTGCAGAAGCGTCAGGTGGTGTTAACCTTGAGACGGTGACTGATATTGCTGAAACTGGGGTCAACTTGATCTCGGTTGGTGCGTTGACCCATTCAAGCCCAGCGGTTGATATTTCGATGTTGTTTCAATAAATCTATTTAGTAAAGAAAAGATACCCTATGGCTGAAACTGGATTACGCGATCAAATTTTGAGTTTATTTCTCAGCGCAGGAGATGTGTTTCTCTCAGGTGAGGATATCAGTCAAAAATTGGGCGTGAGTCGCGCGGCGGTATGGAAACATATTGGTCACTTGCGTGAAATGGGCTATGCAATTGAAGCGGTTCCTTCGCGTGGCTATCACCTTCTTGAGCAACCAGACCTTTTGTTGCCGATGGCTGTGCAGTCTGGCTTGGAAACGCAATTCGTAGCCAAGCGTGTCGAGTATTTTAGTGAGACCGATTCAACCAATCAGCGCGCACAACAGTTGGGTGAGCAGGGGGCAGAGCACGGCACGGTCGTTATCGCTGAAGGGCAAAGTGCTGGTCGCGGGCGGATGGGGCGCGCATGGAGTTCTCCGGCGGCGGTTAATCTGTACACTTCCATCCTGTTGCGACCCAAAATCTTACCTATTCAAGCGGCTCAGTTAACCTTTTTATCTGCTGTTGCGGTGGCCCGTACCGTTGAGGCAGTCGCGGACATTCAGGTGGCGGTGAAGTGGCCAAATGACATTCTTCTCGACGGTGAAAAAATTGCCGGTTTACTCAATGAGATCAGTGCTGAGATGGAGGGGATTCACTATGTCGTTCTCGGTATTGGTGTCAATTTGAATATGACAGCGGATCAGTTTCCTGATGATTTACGCTATCCTGCTACCTCGTTGCTGCTTGCTACGGGGCAACGGATCGACCGCTTGGCGTTTGCTCAGGAGTTGTATCGTCAACTTGATGGGCTCTATCAGTTGTTTTGCCAACAGGGGTTTGTCCCCATTCGCCTTGCATGGGAAGCATTGTTTGAAATGGTTGGCCGTCAGGTTAGTGTGGATTGTGGCGGTACAGTTTTTACCGGTTGTGTAGAGGGGATTGCTGAAGATGGTGCGCTGCTGTTGCGTTTAGCTAGTGGCGATCAGCAAGAGATTTATGCTGGTGATGTGCGGCCAGTATAAATTGTTGATTTGGTGTCATCGGTGGTCAAGGTGGCTTGCGTCCAACGTTGTCACTTGACTTGCCGCAATCCACCCCGACCTTTCATCTGGTTCGATTGGTTGTTCTGTGAGTGTGTTGTCGGGATTGCTTGCGTCCAACGTTGTCACTTGACTTGCCGCAATCCACCCCGACCTTCCATCTGGTTCGATTGGTTGTTCTGTGAGCGTGTTGTCGAGATTGCTTGCGTCCAACGTTGTCACTTGACTTACCGCAATCAATCTCGACAACACACTACGATAGAGGGAGTAACTTTTCCATGCCGTTCTGTTGTCAGGTTCGATAATTTATGAAAATAGGAGAACCAATCACGATGCTATTAGTCGTTGATGTTGGAAATACCAACACCGTTTTAGGGTTGTTTGACGAGGAAACCTTGCGCCATAGTTGGCGCATTCGTACCGATCACTCTCGTACTGATGATGAATATGCCATGCTCATCAATGATTTAATGGACTTCTCGAAGGAGCGGTTTAATGACATTGACGATGTGATTATCTCTTGCGTTGTGCCACCGATGCTTGATGCCCTAACGCGCATGTGCCGTAAATATCTTTCATCGGAAGCTTACGTGGTTCACGCTGAGATGGAAACAGGGATGCCAATTTGTTACGATAACCCGCAAGAGGTGGGGGCTGATCGTATTGTTAATGCTGTCGCAGCATATAAACGTCACCAGCAGAGTTTAATTGTTGTTGATTTTGGCACCGCAACCACCTTTGATTATATTAGTGCCGAAGGGGAGTATTGCGGTGGCGCCATCGCTCCAGGGTTGGGGATCTCTGCCGATGCGCTCCATTCGCAAGCCAGTAAGTTACCTCGGGTTGCGCTAACTGAGCCACCGAACGTGATAGCTAAAAACACTGTTCACAGTATGCAAGCAGGTCTACTTTATGGTTATGCTGGCCTAGTTGATGGTTTAGTAACGCGGATGAAATGCGAAGTGGGCGAAACACCGCTAGTTATCGCTACAGGGGGCCTTGCGGAGCAAATAGCCAAGGCTTCTGAAACCATCGACGAAGTTGATCCGATGTTAACTCTTGATGGTTTGCTCCATCTTTATCACTTAAACAGTGGCCGTTAGCCATAGCCCCTTGGGGGAGACTTAAGTACCATAGAAAGAAAATGTTTATTTGCTCGATACGCTATTGTTGTCCGTAAAAATGTCTTTGTGATGTTCCTCTAACACTTGTAATGAAAGGGGTAACCATGGGAAAGTACGACACAGCTAATCTGAGAAACCTAGGCGTTGTTGCACATGGCGGGGCGGGTAAAACGTCTCTGATTGAAGCCATGTTGTTTAACACTGGTATGACCGATCGACTTGGTAAGGTTGATGACGGTAGTTCAAATATGGACTTTGAGCCAGAGGAGATTAAGCGCCAAATTACTATCAGTTCAAGTCTGCACCACTGTGTGTGGCAAGACCACAGCCTCCATCTTGTCGATACTCCAGGTTATTCTAACTTTTTACACGATACCCGTAACTGCTTAAGAATATTAGGCGGTGCGGTGATGATCGTTTCAGCTATTTCAGGTGTAAAGGCGCAAACGCAAAAAATTTGGGCATGGAGCCAAGAGTTTGAAGTGCCAATGGTTGCTTTTGTCAACAAAATGGATCGTGAACGAGCCGATTTTTTGCGCGCCGTAGATGATATGGAAAAAACTCTTGGTTGTCGTGGGGTGCTGGTTAATATGCCGATGGGACAAGAGAGAGACTTCAACGGCATCATAGATCTGGTGTCGATGACCGCACGTACATTTCAGTTCGATGAGAAGGGGACTTATGTTGAAAGTGAGATTCCCGAATCGTACCGTGATGAAGCGCAGCGGTTGCGCACTGTACTGCTAGAAGCGGTCGCTGATGCCGATGATGCGCTGATGGAAAAGTATCTTGAAGGGGAGGAACTAACCCGTGAAGAGGTGTTACGTGGGCTACGCGAAGGAACATTGACGGGGGTGTTTACCCCGGTACTTTGTGGTAGCGCTACGGCGAATATTGGTGTTCGGCAGTTACTAGATTATGTAAATCATTGCTTGCCATCTCCTTTGGATAAAGGGGGTCAGATCGGTACACGGCCAGACTCTGATGAGATTGTTGAACGGCAACCGAGTGAAAGTGAACCGTTTGCGGCAATGGTGTTTAAAACCAATAGCGATCCATTCACGGGCAAGTTGACGCTGTTCCGTGTTTATTCGGGGGAATTGTCGTCCGATTCAACGGTGTTTAATTCCAGCAAACAGATCACTGAGCGAGTTGGTCAACTCTACCAACTCGAAGGGAAAAAACAGCTACCTATCGCCAAAGCTGTTGTCGGTGATATTGTTGCCGTGGCAAAAATGAAAGAGACCGCCACAGGCGATACGTTATCGAGTGAAGACGATGCGATTGTTTTTGACAGTTTACTTCAGCTACAACCGGTGATCTCTTTTGCCTTAAAAGCTTGCAGTAAAAACGATGAAGACAAAATTCACTCTGGTTTGCAACGTTTGATTGAAGAAGATCCGACCTTGAAAATCACTCGTGATGAACAAACCCATGAGTTGATTTTGTCGGGCATGGGCCAAGTTCATATCGAAGTTGCTGTGGAAAAACTTAAGCGTAAATACGACGTGTCTGTGGAGTTGGAACTACCGAAAGTCCCTTATCGTGAAACGATAAAAGGTTCGACTAAGCTACAGAGTAAGTACAAAAAACAGTCGGGTGGACGCGGTCAGTATGGGGAAGCACTCGTCAAAGGTAGCCTTGGCGGTTATCCTGTTGTTGATGTCAACGCACCATTCTGTTGATTCTTCTGAAATGGCATTTAAAATTGCTGGCTCCATGGGTCTTAAAAAAGGTTTAGGCCAAGCACGCCCTGTTTTGTTAGAACCGATCATGAAAATGGAAGTGATCGTTCCTGATGGTTATATTGGTGATGTGATTGGTGATATGAACTCACGTCGTGGTAAAGTTCTCGGTGTTGAACCTCAGGCTGGGAGTCAATCAATTGTTGTTCAGGTGCCAATGGCTGAGGTGCTGCGTTACGCTCCGGAGTTACGCTCCATGACTTCTGATCGCGGATTATTTACCACCGAATTTTCCCATTATGAAGAGGTGCCATCCCATTTGACGGCCAAAGTTTTGGCCGCTCGTAACGAAGAGGATAGTTAATATTGCCAGAAACAACACAACAAGAAAAGCCCGTGCAGCGACTTCAGGTTTCGCCTGAGGTCGCTGCGCTGTTTACTGAAGATGCTGATCTCGCCGAACAGATGAAGGTCGCCCGTGGTCATGGCACATTGAATAGTGTTGATCAAGTTCATGCGCTGTTTTTGTTTTCACTTCATGGAAGTGATGAACTGAAGCAGGTTGCCCAGCAGACCATGCTACAAAGTTCCAATAATGCCTTGCGGCCGGTACTTGAAAGCCCAGTTCAGCATCCCCGTGTTTTAGATTATATCGCTCGCATTCGCATTGAAGACCTTGGTACGCTAGTTCTTTTGCGACGTAACCCCGTCGTTTTTGATGAAACGTGGGTACATATTTTTGCTAACTGTAGTTACGAAATCTTAAGCCATTTTTGCGACGACACCTTTGTGCAGGGATTTCCCCCCGCTGTTAGGGCGGCGGTGTTAGAGAATAACCAAGCCCCTGATGTTATGAAGCATCTCATCGAAGAGACCATGTCTGTCGGTGCTTCATCTACCTCAGATGGTGGGAGTGGCGATGATGAGTTTTCTGATGAATATGAAGATACACAAAATATTAATAAACAGAAGATGGTTCTTGAGCTCGGCATGGCTGAAAAAGTAAAAATGGCTATGACAGGAGACAAGGAGTGGCGCAATATTCTGGTGAAAGATTCAAATAAGACTGTTAGCAGTGCAGTTTTGAAAAACCCACGCATTACCGACGGTGAAATTCTGTTTTTAGCTCAAAATCGTAGTAGTAGTGAAGATGTCATCCGTGAGATTCTCCTCAATCGTGAGTGGCTAAAAAATTACGCCGTTCGTCACGCTCTGGTGATGCATCCGCGCACGCCATTACCGAAGGCCATCCGTTTCTTGTCGACCATGAATGATAAAGATGTACGCATGTTGGCTAAGAGCCGTAACGTTTCATCGGCTATCGTTAACAACTGTCGGCGCATGATTGCCGCAAAACAAAATCGCAATGGCTGATTCAGCTGTCAGTTTGTGTTATTTTGGTTTGACTGGGCTATTTTCCCTATGTTATGCAGAAACTCTTTTAAGTAATTTGTATACAAACTCGTGACAAATCTACCCCTCTCAATGTGCTGTTTACTTTATTGCTGAGGGATTTTATCCAGAAGAAAGATAACTTTCATGTCTGAAACAATGCACTTCACCGTTGGTGGTATCCTCGAAGAGATGGCTCGTCGTTTTCCTGCGAATGATGCTCTGGTCTATCCCGACCGCGATATCCGTTACAGTTACCAGCAGTTCGATACAATGTGTGATCGAGTCGCTAAGGGGCTGCTGGCGATGGGGATCGAAAAAGGGGATAATCTGGCCATTTGGGCTACTAATGTTCCGGAGTGGGTTATTGTCCAGTTTGCTTCGGCTAAAATTGGTGCGGTGTTGGTGACAGTGAATACCAGCTATAAATCATCAGAACTTGATTATGTTCTTAAGCAGTCCGATTCGAAAATGCTATTTTTGGTTGATGGTTTTAAAGACACCAACTATGTCGATACTGTTTATGACGTTGCGACTGAGTTAAGAGAGTGCGATGGTTCTGAACTCAACTGTGCTGCACTGCCGTGTTTAAAGAATGTAATGTATATCGGTGATGAAACACCCACAGGAATGTCCAACTTTAACGCCATTGAGGCGTTGGGTGAGGAGATCTCTGATGAGGAGTATGACAAGGTGCGCGCTTCTCTGCGAGAGGATGATGTCATCAATATGCAGTACACTTCGGGAACCACTGGCTTTCCTAAAGGGGTGATGCTTACCCATCACAATATTGTCAATAATGGCTATAATATTGGCGAATGTATGCGTTTTACCGAGCA
>NBLY01000023.1 GCA_002084665.1 Desulfobacteraceae bacterium 4572_35.2
TCAAGGCTTTTTTACTGGTGCCGAAGGGGAGAGTCGAACTCCCACGCCCGTTAAGGCACATGAACCTGAATCATGCGTGTCTACCAGTTCCACCACTTCGGCGTTAAGTGGTGGATATATACCAAACAGACCTATGAATTGCAAACATAATTTTTCCAACAGTTGGCACTCGGTCGCACGGGGACGAGGATTAGCCCGTCTCTACCTGCCACTCGGTCGCACGGGGACGAGGATTAGCCCGTCTCTACCTGCACTTATTCCACCAAATGTTGTTATTTTTTTGATTGTAAACTTCAATTTCACTCCAATTGGCGATGCCGATACTGGCATGACGAAAACATTTAGTTAACCCGCTAAAACTTACATCATTTAGCAGCTGGCACAACCTGCAATACTCGATACGTTTCAACGCGTACCAATCCCAATGGGGCCCCTTTGATCCGCTTAACATGCTTACCTTCTGTCACCATGACATCCACCCGAGTATCCTGAGCAGCTCGTGAATGTGCAGCGCATATTGATGGCGGGTATCACGCTGTAAGGCTGTTACCGGCTTATACCAGCCAGACTCAACCAACTCTTCACGAATCATATCACTATCAGCACTGGTAACTTGATCATCAAGCTGCTGAGAGATCTGCTCTAACCACTCAATTTCCATCTGTGTCTGTTGAAGTCGACGCTGACAATGGTCTAACCCCCGTTTCCCTTTTCGATACCGCTTAAAATAGAGTTCGGCATTCTCTTGTGGTGTTTTTGCTGGCAGCAGTGCGAGAGTGGTCATAACTGGCGGGTTTTGATAGTAATCAAGCACTTCAACCGCTTCCATACCACGCTTCATGACATGAAGATTTGTCAGCAACAAATCACCAGACTGTTTTTCATCTTCACAATTAAGACACTGATCAATTTGTTGATCTATATGCTTGAGGCGTTTATTTAAGCGCTTCAACGCCGTCGAAACCGCCTTACGCAAAGCAGCATGACCATCAACACCGTGTTTTCGCTGTAAGGTAGCTGCAAGCTCATCAAAATGCTGTTGAGCTTGCGCTGAAAGATTAGGCCACTCGGCAACATCACCTTCGGGTGAGATGAACTCAGTACAGCGAGTAAATTGAATTCCATCACGAATTTCAGGTGAAATATACGGCTGACCAACTATTAAGTGGCGATTACAGCCCACCTTGGTACGAAACAGACTGTCGACCACATCATGTTTGTCATCAATTAAAATGACATTCCCTTCACGCCCAAACAGTTCAGCAATCAAGGTGTAACGCTCATCTTCAGATCCCGCAAATTGCAATCGCACAATTCGATCGGCGGGATCTATATCTATCCGCACAAGTCGCTTTAGCCTTGCACGAAGCAGTTGACAAAATCGCGGCGGTCGCATGGGGTTACGATGAGTTTCAGTCGTCAAATGGATTCTCGGCCCAACACCACCAACACCGATAAGCAGTCGTTGTTCAATACGACCATTCCATAATTTTAAAATTAACAGATCACGATCAGGTTGATATACTTTGTTAAGCAGTGAACCCTGCAATTGTGACTGCAATTGAACGACAATGGTCTGTAAAAAAAGATAATCCATCACTTATGCTCCAAAAACACGTTTAATTTCAGACCGATTACAACATTCCTTAAAAGAGCACGTTAGCACTCTTGCTTGAAACAATTTGACCATGCTAGTATCCCGCAACTCAATTTCCAATTAAGGGTATCATGCAAAAACAAAAACTAATCAATATTCTTGAGGCACTGCCTTTCTTCGCTCTTGCGGCAATTGCTCGCACCTTACCGCGCATACCAGCACTGAAGTTTGGCCGAATGTTGGGTCGCTTAAGTCAAAGGGTGCAGCCGAAGCGGGTAAAAACAGCTTTTGACAACCTACAACGCGCCTATCCTGATCAAGACAAGGCATGGATCAAGCAACAAATTCGCCTAAATTTTGAACACTTGGGCATCAGCGCCATGGAGATGCTGCGTCTCGACAAATTTAGCACACAACAAGATCTCGAAGAAAACTTTACCATTGAAGGGCAAGAACACCTCGACCAACTAAAAGAGAACAACTCAGGTGCGTTCTTATTGTCGGCACACATTGGCTTTTGGGAAATAGGATCTTTTGTTATCCCAAAGCTTGGCTTTCCATGTGATTTTGTCGCTAAAACAATTCGCAACCCTTATGTTGATCAATTTTTTCTACAACAACGGCAAGCCAATGGTGCTCTCTGCATCGATAGTAAAAAAGGGGCACGGCGGATCATTAAATCGTTGGCCAACAAGCGCTTTGTCGGCCTGCTACTTGATCAGCACATATCAAAAAAACATGCTGTCATTGTAGATTTCTTCAATCGACCTGCTTACGCAACCCCGATTATTCCTCAAATTGCTCTTAAAAATAAAACACCAATTGTGCCTATTTTCATTTATCGCAATGATGATTTTAGCTATCGAGTCGTAATCGAAGAACCACTAGTTTTCACTGAGAAATCAACCCCTGAATCGATACAACAATGCACCCAGCAACTTACCGACACCATCGAATCAGCTGTTCGTAAACATCCAACCCAATGGTTTTGGGTTCATCGCCGCTGGCGGAAATCGGCCGAAAAAAAATGATCTCTACCCCCCCATTTAATATTGTCCTTGTCGAACCAGAAATCCCCCCTAACACTGGCAACATTGCCAGATTATGTGCAGGAACAGGAACCCACTTGCACCTTGTTGGCAAATTAGGCTTCTCTTTGGATGATCGCTATTTGAAAAGAGCTGGATTAGACTACTGGCCCCACGTTTCACTCCACCGCTGGGACAGCTTAGATCAACTACAGCAAGCCTATCCAGATGGTCGTTGGTGGTACACAACAAAGACAGCAAAAAAATCCTATACTCAGGCTAATTTTACCACCAATGATTTTATTGTTTTCGGTAAAGAGACCAAGGGTTTACCAAAGCAATTACTTAACGATAACCCTGATTTCTGCCTGCGTATCCCCTTATCTGGTGAAGCGGTACGCAGTTTAAACCTATCAACCTCAGCGGGAATTGTACTCTATGAAGCGTTACGTCAAATAGGCGCGCTTGATGGCGAATAATCAATCAACAGACCATAGAGTTTAACGCTTGAGTCGTTTTTTTACTAAAGCAACAACGTCACGAACCTCTTTTATTTTAAGAAGATAGCAACAGAGGGCATAACTGATTAGACCACAACAGATTGCACCACCCAATACCAACAAATTGGCAGCGGTCAAACCACGCTGCCAATCTCCCCAAGCTAAAACACTATGAACAATGCTAGCCATAACCGCCGTTGCCGCAAACACCTTCAAACTTATTACGACGACACCACCAAGAGCCATGCCACCAAGACGACGCTGCAACAACAACAGTAAAATAATGGCGTTAAAAATTGATGAAAGTGTTAGAGCAAACGCTAATCCAATGTGTTGATAGTGCTGCATCAATAGCAAACCACAAGCAACGTTGACAAACAGAGTCCAAAACGACACCCATACCGGTGTTTTGGTATCATTCATCGCATAAAAGGTCGGCACAACGACCCGACTAATGCCAACAAACAATAGCCCGGGCGCATAGGCAGCCAATGCCAATGCTGTCTGGTTTACATCGTTAAAAGTAAACGCCCCACCCATAAAAAGCTGACTGTAGATCGGTGTCGCACAAATCACCAACCCTGCCGCAGCAGGAACCGTAATCAAGACGATTAAACTTAGAGCATAGCGTAACGATTGCTTAACTTCATCAATTTGTCCCTGAGCGGCTTGACGACTCATGGTTGGCAAAACAGCTTGAGCGAGTGAGATAACGAAAATTCCTTGCGGGAATTCGAATAATCTCTGGCCATAGTAAAGATACGAAACACTGCCCTGTTCGAGAAAAGAGGACAATAAGCGTGTTACCACGACATTAATTTGATATATCGCCACCCCGACGATGCCTGGAATCATCAGTCGAGCGATTCGCTGCACGACCTCATCGCGCCATTCGAAACACAGTTTAAGACTAAAACCGTAACGAGGCATAACTGGTAACGTCATCATCAACTGCAAAAAACCACCGACAAGAACCCCCCACGCCAGAGCTTCAACCGGAATGGCTAACTGTTGATGCAATACCACTGCACCAAAAATCATTGAAAGATTGAGAACTAACGGTGAGAATGCAGGGATAAAATAATGACCATAAACATTTAACACCCCCGTCAGTAGGGCTAATAAACTAACAAAAAAGATATAGGGAAACATCAAACGTGTCAGGTGAATGGTTAATTCAATTTTACCCGGTACGCTCGAAAATCCGCCACCAATCAATTTAACTAACCACGGTGAAGCAAGCATCCCACACACGGTCACGGCGATCATCACCACCAACAGCAAACTCCAGCAAATCCTGACAATACGCTGTGCTTCTATCTCCCCTTTTTTAGCGCGGACTTGGGTAAAGGTGGGAACAAATGCCGCTGTTAACGAACCTTCAGCAAAAAAACGACGCAACAGGTTCGGAATAGTAAAGGCCATAAAAAAGGCATCACTACCAAATCCAGCACCGAAAATAGAGGCAATGACGATATCGCGTGCCAATCCAGCAAAGCGACTCATTAGGGTTGCACTACTCAATACTGCTGCTGCTGCTGTTATTCTTTTACGATCTGACATTCTTTTCTCGCACGAAGAACCCCCAATGGGGATTATTTTATCTTAATACACTACAAATTCACAATAAGTTTCGCCAATACAGCTGGTTACATTCGTCGATTAACCAAAGCTAAGTTTGACTAATCACGATGACGATGCTATAAACTGTTTCACGTTAACTAACTGATCACTAAACACTTAACATAAACTGGAGAACAACAATGGCTAATCACAAATCAGCGATCAAACGTAACAAGCAAAATATCATTCGCAATACCCGCAATGTTCAAATTCGTACCGCAATGCGTAATCACGTTAAAGCAGTTCGTTTGGCGGTAGCAGAAGGCAACAAAGAAGCAGCAACAACTGCCCTAACTAAAGCGGTCCCTTTTATTGATAAAGTTTCAACAAAAGGTGTTATCCATAAATCTACAGCAAGCCGTAAAATTGGCCGTTTGACAAAGCTGGTTAACACTCTCGGCTAAATCGAACAACCAAATTGATATAAATAAAAAAAGGAGCCTTTGGCTCCTTTTTTTTGTTCAATCATAACCGAACCAGATCCATCGCCATCTGCTGTAGCAATGCTTGCGGATGCGCTCCGCTTGATTTAAGAGCTAAATCGAGACGGATAAACAGCTCGAAGGCACGCGGATAGTGGGTTAAACTAAATTTTTTGGATTGACTAATAATCTGCTGGACAAAATAAGGATTAATTTTTACAGTTCGGGCAATATCTTGCTGCGAAGCGTGTTGCTCTAGCAGAGATCGTGTTTTCCATAACTGACGAAAATGGCGAGTGATCATCGCAAGAATCTTCAACGGTGCCTCACCATCTGCCTGGAGGCGCTCTAATAGCACTAAGGTACGTGATAAATCCTTTGCACCTATGGCATCAGTTAAATCGAAGACACTATCAATACGGGCATCAGAAACAACAGCAGCAACGTCTGGTGCATCGATCAAACGAACATCACCACAGTAACTACAGACCTTATTTAACTCAGTAACAATTTCACTTAAATTTGTTCCAACTCGCTTACAAAACAATTCAAGGCCATCCTCACTGAACTGTTTATCCATCTGACGAACACGATCGCGAACAAAAGCTGGAATTTTATTTGCGTAAAGGGGCTTAAACTCAACCAGTTCGCCCTTTTTTTTGAATGTCTGAAAAAACTTTTTCCGTTTATCAATTTTATCGGCACAAAACACCAAGCAACATTCTGGTACTGGCTCAGCAACATAATGGCTCAATATTTCAAGTTGTGCCGCCGAGAGTTGCTGAGCCTGCTTGACAACAATCATACGTTGCGAAGCAAACACAGGGAAAGTGCGAGCTGTGTCCATTAAGCTAGTTGGATCAACTTCCTTACCAGAAACAACCAGAAAGTTGAAATCACGCGCACTGTCATCAACGACAGCCTTAATTAAGCGATTGAGACATTCATCCAACAGAAAAGCTTCCTCACCATATAAATAAATTAAGGAGGGAAGCTTTTTTGCTGTAATCGCTTTATGAAGTTCGATTGATGTCATAATATCCGCAACTAAAAGTTATCTGTCAGGCGGTTATAGACCTCTTGAGCTAAACGACGACTCACATCATCCTGAACTTCCGATTCACGATAATCCTGCTCAGCACGATCATCACTGGCAAAAAACTCATCATGCCAGCTTACAACTCCCTGCCAAATCACATCTTCACCATTAGTTCGCACAAGCTTTGCATCCACCGTCATAGTGACCCGGTATTCGGTAATATCATCATCTTCATCATAAGTGACAGAACTGGAACGATAACTCGTTATCACACCAGACATAATAGCATCAGCCAGATCTTCACTCGCCACAACATCTAGGGTCCGTCGCCGTGAAAATTGATCGCGAATCTCATTGGTCAATTGATTTTCAATAAACGGTTCCGTTGTCTTATTAATAAACGGCACCACGACGATACTTTGGATATCATCAGGTAAGTTTCCACCACGACCGGGAAGATGATAACCACAGGCTGACAATAACGTCAAAACGACTAAACATAAACCAAGCGTTAAATTTTTCATCCCACCACCACATTGACAAGTTTACCGGGAACAACAATCACCTTGCGTACCGTTTTATCTGCGATCTGACGCACAATGATTTCATCAGCCAAAACGGCAGCTTCAACCGTTGCCTTATCAGCAGTTGCCGACACCATGATTTTAGCCCGAACTTTGCCATTTACTTGAATGACGATTAAATTTTCATCTTCAACAAGTGCTTTTTCGTCATAGGTTGGCCAACCAACGGTTTCAAGATCGGAAGTGTTGCCCATGCTGAGCCATAGCTCCTCGGTGATATGCGGTACGAATGGAGCTAACAGCTTTACCACCGTCTCAAGTGCTTCACACAATGCACCCGGATATTTATCTTTGGCTTCAAAAACATAAATCGCATTGACTAACTCCATAACCGCTGAGATTGCGGTATTGAAGTGGAATCGACCATCAATATCCTCAGTAACCTTTTTAATGGTACGATGTGTAATCCGGCGTAACTTACGTGCTTCGCCCTCGGTCTCCACCTCAGGATGGCTACTAATCAACGCATGACTATCGTAAACCGCTCGCCATACACGATTTAAGAAACGGTAACAACCTTCAACGCTTTGCTCATTCCACTCAAGATCTTTTTCAGGCGGTGCGGCAAATAACGAGAACAAGCGAGCGGTATCAGCACCGTATTTAGCGATGAGATGATCGGGGTCAACCACATTCATCTTCGACTTACTCATCTTTTCAGTACGACCGATGGTCGCCGGCTGATCGCACTTAACACATTTACCATCAACCACTTCTTCAGGATATAGCCAACCATGCTCAGCACACGATTGCGTCTCTTTACACACCATCCCTTGAGTTAATAGATTGGTAAATGGCTCATCAACGTTCATCAAGCCGAGATCACGCATCACCTTAGTAAAGAAGCGAGCATAGAGAAGATGCATGACAGCGTGCTCAACACCGCCGATATATTGATCAACAGGCAGCCAATATTCTGCGGCTGCGCGATCAATAGGACCAGAAGCAAAATCGGGACAGGCATAACGGGCAAAATACCAAGAACTTTCGACAAAGGTGTCAAAAGTATCGGTCTCGCGTCGTGCGGCTTGACCACACTGAGGGCACGTTACGGAATAAAATTCTTTATGCTTTTCAAGGGGGCTACCGCCCTCTCCAGTAAACTCAACATCCGTTGGCAAAACAACAGGAAGGTCTTTTTCAGGCACCGGAACTACGCCACATTGATCACAATACATGACAGGTATCGGGTTGCCCCAATAACGTTGACGCGAAACGCCCCAATCACGGATACGGTAATTGACGGTTTTATCACCGATCCCTTCAGTAGCCAGATAATCGGCAATGCCCTCTTTAGCGGCTTCGTTTTCCTGACCATCAAAGCGATCAGAATTAATCATCAAACCGCCACCTGTCCATGCTTCTGTCATAGATTTGGGATCGAGCAGTTGATCTTTAGGTTGAATAACAACCACCATATCCAGATCGTACTTGTTGGCAAATTCAAAATCGCGTTGATCGTGAGTCGGAACCGCCATAACCGCACCAGTGCCATAATCCATCAAGACAAAGTTTGCCAGGAAGATCGGCATCTTTCGCCGTGTCACAGGGTTAATACAATATGCCCCAGTAAAGACACCCTCTTTTTCATAATCTTCGCTGGTGCGCTTCTTTTTATCCTGACTACGAACCTTAGCAATAAACGCCTCAACATCAGCCCGACAATCATCGGTTGTTAGCTCAAGTGCTTTGGGATGCTCAGGTGCTAAACTCATAAAGGTTGCGCCATAAAGTGTATCTTGACGGGTAGTAAACACCTTGATTTTTTCAAGAGTATTTTCTAACGGAAACTCGATTTCACAGCCAATACTACGGCCAATCCAGTTGCGTTGCATGGTTAGCACTGATTCAGGCCAACCGGGAAGTTTATCGGTATAATCGAGAAGCTCTTCGGCGTATTCAGTGATTTTAAAGAACCACTGATCTAACTCTTTATCAATAACTGGAGTGCTACAACGCCAGCAAGCATCATCTTCAACCTGCTCATTGGCTAAAACAGTTTGACACTCGGGGCACCAGTTAACGGTCGAGCTTTTTTTATAGGCCAAACCTTTTTCAAACATCTTTAAAAAGATCTGCTGTTCCCATTTATAATAATCAACATCGCAGGTGGCAAACTCACGATCCCAATCGTAGGATAAACCCATCCGCTTCAACTGAATACGCATGTTAGCAATATTATCTACGGTCCATTTAGCTGGATGTATCCCATGTTGAATCGCAGCATTCTCAGCAGGCATACCAAACGCATCCCAACCCATTGGATGCAGAACATTAAATCCTTGAAGGCGCTTAAAACGGGCAACCACATCACCGATAGAATAATTACGAACGTGGCCCATATGTATCCGCCCAGATGGGTATGGAAACATTTCGAGGAGGTAGAATTTCTCTTTTTCAGACTGCTCAGAAACAGAGAATTTATTTGAATCATTCCACGATTTTTGCCACGCTAATTCAATGGCAATAGGGTCATAACGTTCTTCCATGGTGCCTCCATACAGTATAAACTATCATGAGCTTCAAACACTCAAAATAAAAAAACCGGCCAACAGCCGGTTTGCCTTTTTTATATACACAACGTGTTGAGCCAATCAATACTGATTGGCTCGACAAGGAGAATATCTTTTATTCTTTAAATGGTAGCGACTTGCGCATTTTCCCAGAGATATGAGCGAGAACGACATGATCATTATCTAGTTTAACGCGCATCGCATGGGATATACCACCAAACAACAACTTTTGTCAACGCAACACAACATTAGTAACACGAAATACTAATTGTTGACATTAAGAAACCGCTCAACCGTTTCAATAACATTTGCTGATTTAAAAGGTTTTGTTATATACCAATCAGCACCAACCTCATCACCGAGATCAAGGTCAACTTGATTTTTCTTCGCCGTGAGCATAATAACGGGCAACGATTTTGTTTCTGGTGCTTGCTTAATCCGCCGGCACACCTCAAAACCATCGAGTTCAGGCAACATGACATCCAATAGAACAAGATCAACACGCTCCCCAGCTAGAGCATCAAGAGCCTTTGCTCCAGAAGAGACTGCAATCACTTCATGACCCTGTGAAGTAATAAGGATCGTCGCTAATTTCAACAAACTTTCCTCGTCCTCAACAATCAGAATCTTTTTACTCATGATAGTAGCTCCTAGCTAATTCGATGGCAACAACCCAAAACAACAACGCTATAACTTAAATCATCTTCTTTCGCGATCGCGGTAATTAATCCGTATCGGACAACCGGTAAATTTAAACGGTTCACGAATCTTATTGGCCATATAGCGACGATATGAAAAGTGAACCCCTTTTTCCTTATTAACAAAAATAGTAAAAGTCGGTGGCCGCACCGCCGTTTGAGTGATATAGAAAAACTTAACCCGCTTACCGTGATAAAGCGCAGGTTGATGGCCCATCTCAGCCGCTTGCATCACCTGATTCAATTGCGCCGTGCTCACCTTGCGGTTGAAATGCTCGGCAACATCTTCAACGGTTTCCATAATCTTATTAACTCGTTGACCCGTTAAAGCCGAAACAAACATCACTGGTGCAAAAGGGAGAAATTTAAACTGCATCCGAACTTCTTCAGTAAATTTTTTCAAGGTGTGATTGTCTTTAATCACTGTATCCCATTTGTTGACTACCAGAACAATAGCACGGCCACGATCAAACGCATATCCTGCAATGGTTAAATCTTGCTCGGTGATCCCCTCTTCCGCATCAATAACGAGCAGAACAACATGGGCACGATCCATCCCTTTTAAAGCCTGAATGATTGAATACTTTTCCAACTTCTGACTCACACGCCCCTTTCGGCGAATTCCAGCTGTATCAATCAAGGTATATGGCTTGGCATTATATACAAATGGGGTATCTACACTATCTCGTGTCGTACCAGCAGTGGGGTTAGCAACAACACGCTCATAGCCAAGCATCTTATTAACAATCGAGGACTTGCCAACATTAGGCCGACCAATAACCGCCAATCGAACTTCACCATCGGCTGGATCGTCAACAAAGGCTGGAGGAAGAAGAGCGACAACTTGATCCATCAGATCGCTAATTCCACGGCCGTGTTCGGCCGAAACAGGAAAATATTCCTCTATACCCAAACCGTAGAACTCAATAGCTTCCTCTTCTTGACGATCACCATCTACCTTGTTGACAACAAAAAAGATCGGCTTATCAATACGGCGCAACAGTTCAGCAACCTCTTGATCAGACGGTGTCAAACCTTCACGCGCATCTAAAACAAACAAGATCACATCAGCTTCTTCAATGGCCAATTGCGATTGCTCGCGCATCTGAATCAACATATGCTCTTCACTGACCGGTTCAAACCCACCCGTATCGATCAGGGTAAAAGGTGTTTCGTAGCGCGTTACCTCTTCATAATTACGGTCACGAGTAACACCTGGGACATCTTCTACGATCGCTTTGCGCTTACCAATAATTCGATTAAATAGGGTCGATTTGCCGACATTTGGCCGGCCTACAATTGCAACAACGGACATCTTATTTCACCATTTTCCTTAATTTTGTGGAGTGCAATCGACCTACTCGTAACCAAACTCGCGCAACATACGATCTGAATCCATCCAGTTTTTCTTTACCTTAATAAACAGTTCAAGAAAAACACGTGTTCCTAAAAAAGCTTCAATTTCACGCCGTGATTCTTGGCCAAGGGTTCGAATCATACTACCACCCTTGCCAACCAAAATACGCTTATGAGCATCGCGACCGACATGAATAACTGCTTGAATTGCGACGAGATTTTTCCCCGGCCGCTCTTCAAACGTTTCAACCTGTACCGCAACACCATAAGGAACCTCTTGGTGAGTCCGATGTAAAATTTGCTCACGAATCATCTCGGCGACAATAAAGCGCTCGGGCATATCAGTGACCATATCTTCAGGATAATACATAGGCCCACTAGGTAAGCACTGAGTCACCAACGAAGTGATGCTCTCAACGCCTTCCCCTGTCGCTGCCGACGCTGGAATGATCTCCTGAAAGTTAAATCGTTCGGAGTAGGCCTGTATCAATGGCAATAATTTATCCTTTGCCACCAAATCAACCTTATTTATCACCAAAAAAATCGGCAATTCGCTCTGAGCAAGTAGGTCTAGAATATAATCATCACCACCGCCAACTCGATCTGTTGCCTCAACTAAAAAAAGAACCGCATCAACCCCACGGCATGCAGAAAGGGCCTGATCAACCATATACTTATTAAGTTTGCCAGTTGCTTTATGGATACCGGGTGTATCAAGAAACAACACTTGAGCATCGTTGGTGGTATGGATACCAAGAATACGATTTCGCGTTGTTTGGGGCTTGTTCGCTGTTATAGCAATTTTTTGTCCAAGAATCTGATTAAGTAACGTCGACTTGCCTACATTAGGACGGCCAATGATCGATACAAAACCTGATTTAAATTCTTTCGTTACATCCACGCTACTTGTTCTCCGCTGATCATGCATGATGATCTTCATCTATTAATATTTACGACATTTCGTTTGAGGGCATTTCGACCTCTAGCGTCATGAGTGCCACACGTGCGGCTTGCTGCTGAGCAGCCTTTTTACTGCTACCGTTCCCTTGTCCAAGAAGTTGTCCATCACACACGACAGCAACTGTATATTCACGCTGATGATCTGGACCCGTGACCTCAACTAAGTCATAAGTGGGAGCTTGAGCATAACGAGCCTGTGCCAGCTCTTGAAAACGAGTTTTATAATCTTGCGATTTACGCCCAGCGACCTGCACCACACCACCTTGAAACAGTGCATCAAGGACGCTACGAGCTGAACCCCATCCTGAATCGAGGAATATCGCACCAAAAACCGCCTCAAGTGCATCCGCAAGCAAGTTATCTTTATCTTGGCCACCGCTTCTATATTCACCTCGGCCCAAACGCAAACAGCTACCCAAATTCAATTGCCGCGCAACACGCGCAAGTGCAGTAGCACTGACTAACTCAGATCGAATGCGAGATAACTCACCCTCAGGTAGCTCGGGATAATTATGGTACAGCACATCGGCCATAACTAAATCCAAAACGGCATCACCTAAAAATTCTTTGCGTTCGTTGCACGCAGCAGGATCACGCAATTGCTCATTTGCAAACGATTTATGTGTTAACGCATTGTTTAATAGCTCAATTACTTGAAACTGATAACCGATACGTTGCTGCAACGCATCCAATAATTTTTCATAATCCACGAGAATACTCCGTGACCTCTTTCAAAAAAAAATTAACGTAGGGTCATGCGAAAGGCACAATTCTCAGCCAGATTTCAATTTATTAAATTCTGAAATGCGAACAAGATAGCACTGACACCGAAGAAAAGAGGGCTCAACATCGCTCCTTAAACGCTGCGACTAAACGCGTCGCTTTTGTCTGAGCAAACCATTATGCACTATCCTGAGCATTATAAGTCACAACTCTTCTCATCTCATCGACAGCCGACCAGAAAACTGTCGGATACCACATGGACCTACTGCGCGCCACCCTAAGGTGTCATATTTTAACAGCAAGCAAGCGGCGGCCGCGAACAGACTCATAACCCAAAACTTTTATCAAACGCTTTGACAACGTATTCTCCAGTTCTCGCTGCACTGCGTGATTGCCCAGCATCGGCTTAATCTGCCCACCTGCAATCATCCCATGCCCACCAGCCGTTCCTAAGCCTTCGACAACATCGCGGATAATTTTTCCTGCGAACAGGTCCTCGCGATCGGTTCGCAACGATAAGACCTCCTCTTCGTTACAGCAGCCCATGCCGAGAACAACTGACACGCCATCCATTCGCAGCAAAAAATCAGCTAATTCGGCCACCATATCAGGATGTTCCACTTCAAATAGATTGAACACCATAATATCGTGAAAAATTCGTGCAGACTCGAGAGCCTGATTAAAGTTTAAAAAGTAATGGCTGGGCACCTTAGCATGACCAATTTCAAATAAAATTCGATTATTACTCAATGACAACAAATCTTGATAAGCCCGCCGATCAGGTGGTGACCATTCACGACCTAAATCTTGAGTTTCTGAACGAATTGCGTAAAAAAGTGCTGTTGCGAGGCGTGTGCCTAAATAAACCTCTTGTGCGAGTAGATACTCATATAGAATTGTAGCACAGGCTCCATACTCCTCACGAACATCGATGATTGCTGCACCATCGTCGCTTACCCGCAGCGGATGATGATCAATAATAATATCGATTTGACAATCATCAAGTAAACTTCCATTTCCAGTTCGAGGCTGGCTGTCGACCATACAAACGATATCATACTGACAACAGTCCACCGTGCCAATAGGCGTTATCTCAATCTCTAGTTTTTCGACCATCGTGCGATTTTCACGCCGCCCTATCACGCCACCACTTGCAATGACAGCTTGCACACCTGTCTTCATCAACAACAAATGACTCAGCGCATGAGCGGCAGCCAATGAATCTGGATCAGGATTATCATGCGTCACAATTAAAACATGACGCTTCCCCCAAACTTTTTCAATGATCTGCTGACTCAGTTCCAACGATCTAGCTAAATCCATCACAGATTTCCCCTTTCCTCCCAACTATTGCCATCCAGATAACATGATGCCCGAGGAGACTGTCGAGCCTAGCAAGAACCTACTGCAAAATCGTCTGATCGCTACAATTCGCCAAGACCGACAGCCTCCTGACTTGACGAAAAATTTAATCACACCACATTCTTAAACAGGTCACAGCATAAGAGATCAGGCGTTATTTGCTATCCATTAAAATCAATGTTAATGTTAAAAAGGGATCGCCCCCTATTTAACCATTAAAGATAGTTACACGAAAGTTGCCGATGCTTAAAGGTACCGTTTATCTATTTTATGCAATACTTCTTGGCACTATAATACTGCCACAATCGCTCATGGCAACCAATGGAATGAACATGATCGGCTATGGTGCTATATCCAGTGGCATGGGCGGTGCTGATTTAGCCCTTGTCGATAACGTAACGGCCATGAACATTAATCCAGCAGGTCTTGCAGGCTGTTGTGGCCCACAAATCAGCATCGGTGACACGATTATGCAACCGCGTAATCATCATCAAGATCAACACGGAAACGACACTCAAGCCGATAAAAAAATATTCCATCTTCCCCTTTTAGCTTGGGCACAACCACTCGACAATAGCCCATTTATCCTAGGATTAGGCTTTTTTGGTCAAGGTGGTATGGGCGTTCATTATGGCAACCTACGCACCCCTTTTGCCGATATCGTTTCAATGAATCAAGAGAGTGATGAACTATCTAGTTGCATTAGTTACGCAAAGATTACCCCTACCATTGCCTGGCATAGTCAAGACCAACGGTTGAAACTCGGGGCGAGTCTTAATTTAGGCTATGTGAACGCCGAAATGAGCCTCTTCCCAAACACCAGTCTCTTTGTTGATCATAATCACGATGGCAAAATCTCCGAGTCTGGCGAGATGGCTTTTTTTGGCATGGAGATGACCGGCTCAAGAGCCTTTGCCTCAGCATTACGCCTTGGCTTTCAATATCAAATCGGTAAATTGACCATTGGTGGCGCGTATCTCAGTAGAACAAAACTAGCATTCGATCACGGCAAAACACAGATCAATTATTCATCTATCGGCTTAGACACAGTTCAATACCATACAGAGCTTGATGGACTCGATTGGCCACAACAAGCTGGCTTAGGTTTCAGCTATCAAATCAATCAAAAATTTAAAATTGTTTTGGATGTCGACTGGATAGACTGGTCTAAATCGATGAAAAACATTAAATTCACCCTCAACAAACCAAACAATAACAAAGCAATTCCACAAATAGTTGTTAACTATCCTATGAACTGGAAGGATCAATGGGTTGTTGCTATTGGAACCGAATACAGTGTCACCGATTACTGCAAAATTAGATTAGGCTATAACCACGGTAATAACCCCATCCCCGATGACAACCTCCTCCCCTATTTCCCCGCCATTGCCAAAGATCACATCACTATTGGCACAGGGCTATCATGGCACCAATGGCAACTCGACATCGCTCTGGAATGGGCGTTAAAAAACAGCATCGAAAGTTCAAACTCTCTCTATTGTAAACATGGTTTTGAAGAGGAGATCTCCCAATTCACCACCCACGTAATGCTCAGCTACTTCCGCTAACTGTCTTTCCATAGCGCGGGACGTTAATCGTCACTCAAACAACCCGTTAATAGATCTCAACCTGAAGATTACTATGAACCATGACAAATTTTTTCTCGATAAAGTTAAACACCAATCTTCAGAATATTTTGATTGTAAGCTTGTATAAGAGTACTCTTTTTCAAGATACCAACAACCTTTTGCGAATCATTCACATCAACAACGGGCAATGTAGAAATATGTTTTCCTTCAAAAATTTCGAAAGCCGTTTCAAGGTTTTGCTCAGGAGTAATGCTCAATATATTGCGTGTCATAATTTCCGAAGCTAAAACAAGTTCACACAATTCACCCATCTCATTTAAACATGCTTTCAAATCGCGCATCGACACCATGCCCACCATTTTATCGTAACGATTCACCACGACAAAATGGGGATAATGACTCTCCTGTGCCATCTCCACCAACTTACCCAACGATAACCCCTCACAAATTTTCTCAAAATCGGTTTCCATATAATCTACTACTTGCAGTGAACGCAGTAACGTTACATCGCGACCTCGGACAATTTTCACCCCTTTACGAATCAAGCGTGTTTCATATATTGATAAACCATAGAACGTTTGCACAACGACCAAACTGGCAATACAGCTGGTCATTAACGGTAAAATAATCTTGACCATTGCTGCCATACCAACCAAACCATATACAGGGAAGTTTGCAACTAATTCGGGTGCAAAAGTGTGTAAAATACTGCCAAAGACACCACCAAGAAGACCACCCATCACTAAAGATGGAGCGAAAATTCCACCTGAAAATCCAGCCCCAACAGAGCATGATGTGGCAATAAACTTTGCCAATAAAATAGTAACCATCAACACTGGTAACAGTTGGCCATCTAGCATCTCGTTCATCGCTGGATAGCCAACTCCCAATACATAAGGGCAAAGCAGAGCAAGCCCACCAATAACGACACCACCGACCGCAGGCCGAAGCCAACGCGGTATGGTTGCCGCATCAAACAGATCTTCAATCTTTGAAATGGCGCGGATAAACAAAATCGACAAAACACCCGCTAACAGCCCCAAGACAAGATAAAAGGGGATCTCCCAATAACTGACCAGTTGAAATTGCGGGATATTAAATACGGGGAAAGAGCCGAGAAAATGATGGGAAACGACCGTAGCGGTGACCGCTGAAACAGCAATTTGACTCAAGTAGTTTACTTGAAAATCGACCAATATAATTTCAGCGGCAAACAACATGCCAGCCATCGGAGCATTGAACGTCGCCGCAATTCCCGCTGAAGCGCCACAGGCTAAAAAGACCCGCTTCCACTCAGGTGACATTCGCAATAGTTGCGCTAATGACGAGCCAACTGATGAACCAATATGGACAACAGGACCTTCACGACCAACAGAGGCACCGCACCCTAACGATAGCAGTGTCGAAAACATTTTTAGCAATGTGGTTCGGTGACGGATATTACCCTCATGCACGACAACGGACTCAATCACCTCAGGAACACCAGCACCACGTGTTTCGGGAGCAAAACGCTCGACAATCGGCCCCAATATCAACCCCCCCACGATTGGAATTAGCATGATTTGATACCAAGGCATGGACGATGTCGCCGCGACGAGATCATAAGGTTGCGACCAAAAAAAGGTGGTCACCTCTTTAAGTAAAAACCGAAAAAAAACAGCCAGCGTTCCAGTAACCAAACCGATCACCACGGCAACCAGCAATAGCATAATCACTTTACGTCCACTAGCTTGTCGAGTGAAATCAGTGCTTGGCTTTACCATTGATTTCGTAATCCCCCCACCTAATCGTTGTCCTGACACGGCGGTGCAGAACGTTGCCGTTTGCGGCGTTCACTTTCTGCGAGTGAATATTGACAACCGCAATAATTTTGCCGATAAAAACCCTGCTCTTTTGAAATTTCGAGGCTGCGCTGAAAACCACCTTGTTTCTTAAAATTGGCTTGATAAAAATCAACACCGACCTCATCCGCTAACTCGTCACCTAATTTATTAATACGGTCAGTATCCTTATGTGGTGAAATTGACAGCACGGTGGTGAACAGATCATAACCATCCTGCTTAGCCCTATGAGCGGTTTGTGCTAGCCGCAAGCGATAACATAAGGTGCAGCGTTCACCGCGCTCTGGCTCCTGTTCGTAACCCCTCACATATTGATGCCACACCTGAGGGTCGTACTCACTGACAACAAGGGGCAACTCAATTCTCTCGCACCAATGGATAATCTCATCGCAGCGTATTTGATACTCACTTTGCGGATAAATATTCGGATTGTAATAAAATAACGTCAGCTCAAATTCCTGTTGCAATCGTTCGACAACTGAACTGCTACACGGTGCGCAGCAAGCATGAAGTAATAGACGTGGTTTTTGTGTAACCATAACCTCATCGATACTGTGTTGTGTTGGATAATTTTGCGTCATACACGCCCTTTTCTGTTAATTATATTTGACGATCTCAGAATAAAAGAGATCAGTTGCCGCAACCGTAACTCAGCACTCATCCATAAGGGCTTGAGTCGCCCATGGAAAGGGTGTCTGTCGCCCGGATGGCGACAGTCAAGCCCCATGGATGGCCACACTTACAAACAATCGGCGTCCCTTGGAATGGGTGTCTCAAGCTCTTTTGCTGAAGTTACCCGCAACCTAGCAGAAACGGCGCGAGGCGAAGCCAGACCCGAAGATTTAGTATTGATAGAGCACTACTCTGCTGTTATAGTACGCGCCATGAAAGACATATTCATTGCCGACGCCCATTTAACAGACCCAAACGATGCTTCATATCGCCATTTGGTCGACTTTTTAACCACCCAATGCGGCCAGATACGTCACTTAGTTCTGCTCGGCGATATTTTTGAATTTTGGGTTGGTTATCGCCATTGCGTCTTTAGCGCCTACCTGCCCTTATTGCAAGTGCTGCAACAACTTCAGGCCAATGGCACTCAAATTGTGACGGTCGAAGGTAATCACGATTTTCACATGGGACCTTTTTTTAGCGAATCGCTCAAAAGCACCATTTTCCCAGATGGTGGCACTATAAAGCTTGATGATCTCAATGTTTACCTCTGCCACGGTGACACCATCGCTGCAACACCAAACTACTTACGCTTACGCCGCTTTTTTCGTAGTTCATTTGCCAAAACATTGATCCGCATCCTACCCGCCGATACAACCTGGGGTATCTCTGAAATACTAGGCAATGCCAGTCGTAAGCGACGCGCCTCGCAACCAAAACGACAACACACCCTACCTGAAGCACTCATCAAACAACACGCCTCACAACACTTTAAAGATGGGTGTGAAGCATTCCTGTGTGGCCACTTCCATCAAGCTTACCAGCAACAACTAGCCCAGCACCCTGTCATTGTCGTTGGTAACTGGGGACAAACATGCCATTACGCTGTCCACGAGAATGGCCAGTTCCGTCTCGAAGTCTATCAACCAGATTCAGCCAACGATTAAAGCAAATCGTTCAACTGAATCTCCTCAACCGGTTGTGCAAGTTGCTTAAGTGACGGTTGTAGCGCCTCGCGATCACCAACGAGAATCAACAATTGTTGATCTGGATGGAGATATTTCAAAGCAACCCTCTGAACATCATCAATGGTTACCGCCGCAATACGTTGACGATACTCTTCAAGATAATTTTCGGGATAACCATACATCTGTTGTGACATGATTCGCTTAGCTAGAGCATGGGTATTTTCAAATGTGAACACAAACGAATTAATAAGGCTATCTTTAGCCTGATTTAACTCCTGTGCTGTAATCGGCTGCTGGCGAATGATCTCCATCTCACCCCGTAATAAATTAACCACCTCGGCAACTGATTCGTTTTTCGTTTCACATCCGGCAATAAAAGAACCGAGCAGGCGACGACCAACCGAAAAGTAGGAATAGACAGAGTAAGCTAATCCTCTATTGGAACGAATTTCGCGCATCAACCTTGAACCAAAGCCACCGCCACCTAAAATATAATTCATCACCTGAACAGCATGGAGGTCGGGATTGTTTTTCTCAATACCAATCTCACCCAACAGTATTGTTGTTTGTGGTATCGGTCGATGAATAAACACTAAACCTGATGGGTTTGAATCCTTAAAACTAGGCAGAAAGTTGTCCTCGCCAAGGTGTTGCCAAGCAGCAAAAGAGTGATCAAGCCACTGTTTTGCCTCAGCAACAGTTAAGTCACCAGATATAACAATACGTGTATGCTGCGGAGAAAAGTGATGGTAATAGTAGTGCTTTACATCTTCTACCGTCAACGGGGCAACCGTATCATAACGAGATGAGTTGGCCAAAGGGTGGCCAGCATAAAGCTTGGCAAAGAGCACTTGTTGCGCCAACCTTGCCGCATGATCACCGCGGCGACGGATTGATTCTAGCAGTTGCTGTTGATTTATATCAAAACGTTGCGAGTCAAAACTTGGTTCCTGCACCATGGCCGCCAATATTTCAACGCCTAGCTGCGCATCCTCACGTAAAACCGACATGTCAAAATTGGTGGTATAGGTACTAGCTTTCACCTGAACCTGTGCCGCTAATTGCTCCAACTGCTGATCCAACTGTTCGGCACTCCACCGACCTGCACCACCATTGCGTAATAGCGCCGCAACCAGCTTCTCTAATCCTGCCATTTTGTTCGGCACGCCGATTTTTCCCGCATCAACAATGATTGAGACATCAATCAAGGGTAGCTCAGAATCCTGTTTAAAAAAAACATCTATTCCATTGGTTAATTGGAATTGCTCAGGATACTCTATCGTAAATTCTAACTCACTTAACTCAACCTGATCTGGGCGTTGTTCGGCAGAAAATACAGGTACAGAAAAAAGAACAAACAGCATAAATAGCACGGTAAAACGTTGCATCAATTTTTCTCCTGAACAAGAGTAATAACCGTCCGATTATCACGGGTAAGCCAACGCTTAGCAGCGGCCCTTAAATCATCAGACGTGAGCTTAGCAACATTATCTTCATACTCAACCAGATAGCGCCAACTTCCCGCAATAACATGATAACGAGTCAACATGTTCGCCAATCCATTATTGGTGCGTAAATAACGCAACCGATCTGCTCGCAACCGCTTTCTGATACGATTTAACTCTTCATCGCCAATTCGTTCCTTTTTCAATTTTTCCAGCTGAGCATAAATCGCTTGCTCAAGTTCTATTGTTGTATGAGGGTGTCGTGGTGTTGCACTTAACACATAGAGGTTATCGTAACGGCCGCCAGGAGCACCATAGCTCGACACTGAAGTAGCAATTTGTTGCTCTAACACCAGAGATTTATACAACAATGAAGTGGGACCTTCAGTTAACCATTGACCGAGTAGATCAAAAGCATAATCATCGCGCGAAGGCAAAGTTGGTTTATGGAAGGCAATCAACAATTGAGGCTCTGCATCAAAACGAACTTCGGTGCGTCGCTCGCCCTTTTGTTCAGGTTCAATTGCCGTAACGGCTGGAACCCTAACACCAGCGGGAATCGCAGCAAAATACTGTTGCACCAATTTTTTGGCTTTGACAATATCAACATCACCAACCAAAGCAATCACAGTATTTATTGGAGCATAGTAGCGATGTAAGAAATCAGCGGTCTCTTTCTTACTCAAATTAGTAATATCGCTGTTCCAGCCGATCACCGGATGGCGATAGGGATGGACGCGAAAGGCTGTCGATATTAACGCCTCATACATCATCCCCGAGGGCTTACTTTCATACGAACGCCGTCGCTCTTCGAGAACAACATCACGCTCGGTATAAAATTCACGCAATACAGCATTTTGCATGCGATCAGCCTCTAAGGAGACCCAAAGCTCTAATTTATTGGCTGGTAATGAGATCAGGTAGCTGGTTAAATCCTTACCGGTAAAGGCATTAAAACCAACACCACCATGCCGCGCATAGATCTGCGAGAACTCATCCTTGACCACCAACTGACGCTGTTGTTGCTGTAAGGTATTCATTTGCTTTTTGAGTTCTGCGATTTCTATACTCGCTTCTGGCTGGCAGCGCTGCATCTGCTCTAGTTGCAACGCTGCACGATCAATCGCCTCAATCAACGGCTTTTCAGCAGCATAATCGCACGTACCAATCGTTTGAGTACCCTTAAAACGCATATGTTCGAGAAGATGAGCCACCCCCCTATTTGCACCATCCTCATCAGCAGAGCCAACGCCTACCGTCATATACGCGGTAAAAGTTGGTGTGTCATGGCGCTCAACAATTAAAACAGTTAAACCATTTTCAAGCTTAAATGATTGCACCTTCTGCTCAAGCAATTCAGCAGCTTGAGCACTTACAATCGTGGCACAAAAAATATAGCAGCAAACAAATAACCACATTCTGTAACGAACACCAGATAACAAACCCAACATAAAGACTCCTATGATCTCAATTCCCATTATTTAATGTACAATTTGGGTAACTAGCTAACAAACTGGCAACGTTTATTCCAAGGGACGCCGATTGTCTGTAAATGTGGCCGTCCATGGCAACAAATACCTTTTCCACGGTCGGTACCAGTTTAGCTACAATTGTGCTGAACAGTTACCAACTTAGAAGCATAACATATTATCTACTCCCAAGAGAACAGAACTCGCCATCACTTTCATCAAAACACACCAACTATGTTGCTGCATTCGACATAACATGCTGGCCAACTAAAGAGTAGCGAGCCTTCGTGAATTTAAACAGGGTGCGCTAGTGGATAAAATAGATATTCAGGAGGAGTTTGTAGGCAATTAAATGAACAACGAAAAATAAGATCTGGATTGGCAGAAAAACACCCTGTTCCGGAGGAGGTATGGAACAGGGCTTGCTCTCCAAGGGGATGGAGGGCTTCTTTTCTTATGTTGCTGGCAGTAAACTGCCATGGCTTAGCAACACTTAACCATCTTTTTCACCACCAATAAACGAGATAGCTAAAAAGATAGCGTGACTATAAACATAAAGCCAAAATTCATCAAGCCTAAAAAGATTTTATTCAGCCTTAAGAAGCATCACCGAACAGTCGCAATTTTAGGGCTATCTGAAAAGCACACGTTCAACGTTATCTCGCGAGGACTACCACCCTCTTAATCTAAGCACAACCAGCCACATCTGGTATAGTCAGCAGTGGTTAGAACATTTGATTTTCAAATAGAAATTCTCATGCCTCTAATTCAGACTTTCATTCCACGCAGAGAGTGGCCCTGATCGCTAAGACACAAAACTGTAGCCAATATTCAATCGCCAGTTACTAGCTGTTCTCGCAGCAAACAGATAGCGCTTGAATCTCTAGGCAACTCACCATACCTGGTGACAGTTCGGTGCACATCACGTGATGCAGATCCTACGGTTCAATGAACTATGTTTGGAACCAGTTACGATGAGGAATAGACTCGATCTATTCACTCTCAAATGATTGCAGTAGAGACACAACACGGTAACATCATGTCGCACAATGACCGCTATTCACTGCAATCACAATTTATCGCCCCACTTAACGTGAACACTTTACATGTTAAGTCAGGAAGCGGCTTAAGGCACTAACCTCTTTCGTTAGCACCTTAAACCACCTAATTAATGACAGATACGACGCAACAGTTCTCGTATCTCACGTTGTCAAAGACAACGTCACAAAAGGTTATACATGAGCAAAAAAATGTTGATCAACGCGACCCTTCCAGAAGAAGATCGGGTCGCCATTGTTGAAGATGGAATACTGACTGAGCTAGATATCGAAATAGCCGATCGCCAACAAACAAAAAGCAATATCTACAAAGGTGAAGTCGTACGTGTCGAACAGGGGCTACAAGCAGCCTTTGTTGACTACGGCGCTCAACGACCGGGATTTCTTCAAATTGGTGAGATCCACCCCTCTCTCTACCCTAAACGTGATGACGACACCCACCACCCTCGCCGCCCAGCAATAACCGATATTCTAAAACGGGGCCAACAAATCCTTGTCCAAGTGGTTAAAGAGGAGCGCGGCAACAAGGGCGCAGCACTCACCACTGAGATCTCGTTACCGGGTCGCTATATGGTGCTTATGCCTGAGAGCAGTTCGCGCGGAATTTCACGTAAAATTGACAATGACTCGGTGCGCAAAGGGATTAAACAAACCATGGCAGGGCTTGAACTGCCAGAAAACATGGGTTATATCATTCGTACCGCAGCCATTGACCAGCCAGCAGAAGAGTTGAAACGTGACTTCGACTACCTACTAAACACCTACAATAGTATTATTAGTCATAATGAAACAGCTAAAGCTCCAGCCTTAATCTATCAAGAATCAAACTTGGTTATCCGTTCTATTCGTGATTATTTCAGCACTGACATCGATGAAGTTCTCATTGATGACCGTACGGTTTTTCAAGAGGCGCGTGATTTTTTTAAAGCTGTAATGCCTGAATATGCCTCTCTGGTTAAATTGCATCAGGAGCGACGGCCAATTTTTGCTCGCTATCAAATCGAAGAGCAAATATCTCAACTTTCTAGCAACACCGTAAACTTACCATCAGGCGGCTCCATTGTCCTCGATCAAACTGAAGCGCTCGTGGCCATAGATGTCAACTCAGGTAAAATGTCGAGTGAGCAAGATGTTGAAGCAACGGCTCACCGTGTCAACCTTGAAGCAGCAGTTGAAGTTGCGCGACAATTACGCCTACGCGATATGGGCGGATTGATCGTCATCGACTTTATCGATATGCGCCAACGCAAAAATGCCCGTGAAGTCGAAAAAGCACTCAAAACGTCGTTAAAAATTGATAAAGCGCGGGTGACAGTTGGTCGCATCAGCCATCAATTCGGCCTACTAGAGATGAGTCGCCAACGTATTAAAGCAAATCTGGGCGAAGGTGCGTATCGCGTATGTTCGCACTGTCAGGGCAAGGGACGCATCCAGAGTGAAGAATCTCGTTCTGTTTCATTGCTGCGTCAAATCCAAGCTAGCACAGCTAAGGGTAACGTAAGCAAGGTATCGTGCAAAGCGGCAGTCGATGTTGCAAACTATCTCCACAACAATAAACGACGCGAACTACATGACCTTGAGCAACGCTACAACCTAACAATCTCTATCACTGCCGATACTTTCTTTCTACCAGAGCAGATAGAACTTGAGGTTATCAAACAATCACAAGAGAAAAAAGAAAACCGAAACAACGTCGAACAAGGCCCCCTTGTCGACATGGATGTTTCATTGCGTGGCCAATCAAATTCAAATACAGATGCGAGCCTAGAAAAACCTGTTAGCAGCGAAACTGACGCTACGCCAACGGAAGAGACCAGCGAGCCATCAACAGATAATCAGGAAACAACAGAACGAAAAAAACCACGTCGGCGGAGGCGTTCAAACAGACGTCGTCCAGACCAAAAAAGAACCGACGATACCAGTTCAGACGACAGTAGTGGCGAAAAGAGCGAAACGTCTTCAACCAATGAATCGATGCCGCAACCAGCTATAGAGGAAACATCTGAAACTGAAAATAACAAACCAGAGGCAAAGAATAGCGACACTATCGATGAGCTAACCGTGCAATCACCTGAGGCTGAAACTGAGAATAATTTAGTTCGCTCAACAAACAACAGCACCGCAGCGACTGAAACATCAGTAACCACCACAGAGGAAAACACCTCAGTTACATCTGTTACTGCTACGCCTGAAGCTAACAAAAAAGCGGCAGATATTGTTCAGGAAGTGCCTGTCAAGAAACCTGCAAGACGCCGTCGGACCCCAACAAAAAAATCAACACCAAAATCTGAGGCAACTACTGATGCCCCTATCAAGGACGATGGCGAGAAAGCGGAACCAGCGCCAGAAAAACCAAAACGTCGGGCACCTCGACGTAAGGCAACACCTAAAGTTGCTGAGATAGAAAACAATGAAGAAAGCGCCGATCAACCTTCAACTAGCATCACAAAGACACAAGAGGAACCGAAAGTTGAGCCTGAAAAGAAACCAGTACGCCGGCGTAGGACGACCACAAAAACTGTCGAAGCAACAGAAATAGCAACGGCAGAATCAGTAAACACCCCAACAGGGGAAGAGGTAAAACCCAAACGTCGGGCACCTCGAAAAAAAGCCACTCCAACTGCCGCTAAAGAAACATCTGCAACTGCTGAGGCAACTCAAGTTGTTGCCAGAACAGTTGAAACAGTTGAAACTGAAAAACCAAAACGTCCAGTTCGCCGACGTGCTACAGTTGCAAAAACTGCAACAACGACTGCAGAGACAACGGGCGAAAAAGAGACTGGGGTAAAAAAACCAGTAAGACGGAGAACACCCAGGAAGGCGACAGCCAAAGAAGAACCAACCACGAACGAAGAAATAAAACCAAGGGAAAAAACTTCGCCAGAGATTTAAGATAAACCAATAGAAGATTAGTTCTAAACGTAAAAAGCCGCTATACGATAAATCGTATAGCGGCTTTTTTAATAAACTACTTTTTTT